>JBEHYF010000126.1:0-16421 GCA_048498315.1 Actinomycetota bacterium | reverse complement strand
GCGACGGTTCCGGCCGGCCGCGTCCGCCGGACGTATCAGCGGCGTGTGCGGGCCCAGGTAGCGGCGCTTGCGCTCGGTGACGCCGACGAGGCGTCCGCCGTCGGCCCCGAGCACGTCCTAAGCCGCGACGTTCGTCCGTCGCAGATCACCAGCGCCTCGGCGATACCGATGAATGGACTACTTCCGTCACTTTACGTAATTACTTCGTCACTTATGGTCTACCATCTGCCACATGACGGAGAAGCAGACGGCCGAGCTGGTGGAGCGGGCGCGAGCGGGTGAACAGGCGGCGTGGCGGGCGATCGTGGAACGGTACTCGCGGTTACTGTTCGTGATCGCTCGCTCGTACGGGCTGGCCGGTGCGGACGCCGACGACGTCGTGCAGACGACATGGCTGCGGCTGGTGGAGCGGCTGCCGGTACTGCGCGACCCGGCGCGGGCGGGGGCCTGGCTGGCGGTCACCGCCCGGCGGGAGAGCCTGGCCGCCGTGCGCCGCAAGGGCCGAGAGCGGCCCCTGCAGGGCCACGGCCCGTCGGTGACCGGGCCGCACCACGCGGTGTTCGGCCGCGCGCTGGCCGGCTCGCTCACGGCGGCGCTGGAGTCGGCACCGCCGCGGTGCCGCGCTCTCCTGGAGCTGCTGAGCGTCACGCCGGCGCTGAGCTACGCCGAGATCGCGATCGCGCTCGGCATCCCGGTCGGCAGCGTCGGCCCGACCCGGGTGCGCTGCCTGCGGCAGCTGCGCCGCGCGCTGGGCGGTCACGCGTGAACGACGACGAGCTGCTCGAACGGGTGCGCGCGGAGCTGCCGCCGGTGCCGCCGCATCTGGTCGCGATCGGCCACGCGGCGTTCGAGTGGCTCCTTCCCGGGGCGACGCTGGCGACGGCCGCCGCCGACGGAGACGTGGCCCCGGCCGGCGTACGAGGCGGCGGCCCGCGGCTGGTCACGTTCGCCGCGCCGGGCGTGCGGGTGCGGATCGAGGTGAGCGACCGGGAGATCGTCGGGCAGCTCACGCCCGCGGCCGACGCCGAGGTGACGCTGCGGTCCCCGCGCGCCCGGCTCGGCACGCGCACCGACGCGGCCGGTGGATTCCTGCTGCCGGAGGTGCCGGAAGGGCCGGTCAGCCTGCTGTTCCGGCTGCCCGACGCCACGTCGGTGGTGACGAGCTGGATCCATGTCTGACCTGATCACGCTGGCCGCCGTGGACCCGCGCGGCGCATATGCGTCCGCGGCGGCGCAGCGGCACAGCGGCGATCCCGTGCGCCGGGTCGAGGCGCTGCGCGCGCTCGGCCTGGCCGGCAAGGAGCTGGGGCGGCTCGGCGAGGGCGTCGGGCACCTGCGCGAGGCGCTCCGGGTCGCCGAGTCGGCCGGCCTGGCCTACGCCGCGGCGCAGGTGCGGATGAACCTCGCCGGGCTGCTGGCGACGGCCGGCGACATCGACGGCGCGCTCGCCGCCGCCGACGCCGCCGCGCCGGTGCTCACCGGCGCGGACGCCGACCGGCTGCGCGCCAACCGGGCCTACATCCTGGCCCGCAGCGGCCGTGTCGGCGAGGTCGCCCGCCTGGAGCGCGCCGGCGCCGCCCCACCGGCCGCCGTCGGCCTGCGGATCAACACCGGTCTGGCGAACGCCCTCGCCGGCCGCCTCGGGCGAGCCGAGTCGGACCTGCGCGCGGCGCTGGCGGTGGCCGAGCGGGAGGGACTGCGGCACCAGGCGGCGCTGGCCCGGCACAACCTGGCGTTCGTCGCGGTGCGGCGCGGCGACCTGCCCGGCGCGCTCGCGCTGTACGACGAGGTCGAGGCGGAGCTGGACGGCGTGGACGAGCGGCTCTGCCAGCTCCACCTGGACCGTGCCGAGGCGCTGATCGCGGCGCGGCTGCCCGGGGAGGCGCGGGAGCTGCTGGCCCGCGCGCTGGACCGGCTCGCCGCGGGCGGCTACCGGTGCGACACCGCGGACGCGCTGCTGCTGCTCGCGCACGCGGAGCTGGCCGACGGCGACCCGTACGCGGCGGCACGTACGGCGGCGCGCGCCGCGGACGAGGCCGGGTCGCGTACGGGCTCGCTGCTGGCCGAGCAGGTGGGCCTGCGGGCCCGGTGGGCGACCGGCGACCGCTCGGCCTGTCTGCTCGCCGACGCCGAGCGGACCGCCGTCCGCCTCGAACGCCACGGTTGGGCGTCCGCAGCGGCCGACGCCCGCACGCTGGCGGGCCTGGTCGCGCTCGCCCTGGGCCGCCACGCGCACGCCGAACGCCTCCTCGCCGCCGTGCGGGCCGGGGGTGGCGGGAGCGGCGGCACGGTCGGCGCGCGGGTCGCCGCCCGGCACGCGGCGGCGCTGCTGCGGCTCGCGCACGGCGACAGGCGCGGCGCAGCGGCGGCGGTGCGGGCCGGACTGCGCGCCGTCGACGAGCACGCCGCCGCCCTCGGGGCGGCCGAGCTGCGCGGGCGCGCCGCCGGCTGGGCGGCCGAGCTCGCCGACCTGGGTCTGCGCCTGGCGGACGGTCCGCGCGCGCTTCTGGCCGCGGCCGAGCGGGCGCGGGCCATCGCCGACCGGCCGCCGGCGGTCCGCCCGCCGCACGACCGGCGGCTGGGCGGGCTGCTCGCCGAGCTGCGCCGGGTCAGCGCGCAGGTCCCCGACCGTCCGGAACTCCTGGCCGCGCAGGCCCGCCTGGAGACCGCGATCCGCGCCCGCACACACCGGCTGGTCGCCTGCCGGCCCTCGGTCCGCGGCTGGTCGTGGCTGGCACCGCGGCTCGCCGGGGCGCTGGGCGAACGGATGCTGGTCGAGCTGGTCCGGATCGGCGACGAGCTGGCAGCGGTCACCGTCGCCGGCGGGCGGTTCCGGCGGGTGCCGCTCGGCCCGTACGAGCCGGTGCGCCGCGACGTGCGGATGCTGCGGTTCGCGGTGTCCTGCCTCGCCCGCGACGAGGACGACACGGCGGCCCGCGCCGCGCTCACCTCGGCGGCGGGCCGCCTCGACACACGATTGATCGCGCCGCTGCGGACGCGCGACCGGCCGCTCGTCGTCGCCCCGGCGGGCGCGCTGCACGGTGTGCCGTGGGCGGCGCTGCCGTCCCTCGGCGGACGCCCGCTGACCGTCGTGCCGTCGGCGGCGAGCTGGCTGCGCGCCGTGCGCCTGCCGCCGCCTGCTGCTCCCGGCGGCGCCCGGGCGGGCGGCCGGGAACGACGCGGAGCGCACGGGCCGGTGACGCTCGTCGCCGGGCCCGGCCTCGCGAACGCCGGCGCCGAGGTCGCCGCTGTCGCCGCCCACCATCCGGGCGCCCGCGTCCTCACCGGCCCGGCCGCCTCCGCCGAGGCCGTACTGGCCGCGCTCGACGGCGCGGCGCTCGCGCACATCGCGGCGCACGGGAGGTTCCGCGCGGACAACGCGCTGTTCTCCGGGATACGGCTCGCGGACGGGCCGCTGTTCACCTACGACCTGGAGCGCCTGGACCGGCCGCCGCGTCTGATGGTGCTGTCGGCGTGCGACGCCGGGCAGGCGGATGTACAGGCCGGGGAGGCGGTGATGGGGATGGTCGCGGCGGCGCTGTCGTACGGCGCGGGCACGGTGGTCGCCTCCGTGTCGCAGGTCGGCGACGCCGCGACCGGCGAGCTGATGGCCGCCTTCCACCGGCGCCTGGCCGCGGGCGCTCCGCCCGCCGAGGCGCTCGCGGCGGCGCCGCGCCCAGCGTCCACGCTCGGTTTCCTGTGCTTCGGCGCCGGCACCTGACCGGCTCCCCGGCAGGCCACCCGGGCGTGCGGCAACGCCGAGGCACGAGCGGCCGGCGACGGCGACCTCGCCCGTGTACACCCGGGTGGCGCGGCGCAGGCCCGCGCGCCCGATCTCGCTCGGCACCACCGCCCGTTCCGCCGAACCGTACGCCGGCCACGGCGATGCGAATTGGCCGGTCGTGGCCGGCCCGTGTCCCTTCCTTCCTGGAGGGGCACGGCCCGGACCTTTCTCGGTCCCGGAACGGCGCTCTCGGCCGCCGGCCCGGGCATAACGCACCGGGCCGGCGGCGGGAGGGTCAGCCCGCTCCCGCGGAGCCGACCATCAGGACGCCCTGGCCACGCCGGCCCACGGGACGGAACGAGCACGCCGTCAGGAAGGCGATCGCCACCTCGTCATCGTGGTCGACGAGCGCCCGCACGTCGGCGCCGCCGCGTTCGCGGGCGAGGTGGTCGAGCGCCGCCCGCAGCGTCTCCCGGCCGTAGCCGCGGCGCTGTTCGGAGCGCAGTACCTCGACCGCGCCGATCCAAGGGCAGCCGTCCTCCGGATGCTCGACGAGCAGGTCGAGCAGGCCGATGACGCGGCCGTCCTCGATCCGGCGCACGGTGGCGAGGCACCGCGCCGGGTCCATCGAGGCGATCATGGCGTCGCGTTCGAGCATGCCGAGGTCGTAGCGGCCTGGCTCGCCCGCCGAGCCCTCCGTCCGCAGCAGCCGTTCCGGGTTGGACAGCCGGACGGACAGCAGGTCGACCAGGTCCTCCGGGTCCACGGTGCCGATCGAGAGTCGTTCCGTGGTCAGCGCGATCTCCGCCATGGCCGTCATTGTCCCGGAGCCGCGAGGTCGAACGGCGCGCAACCGTCATCGCGCAGCACCGACGCCGTCTCGGCGGTGAAATCCACGTCGCGGACCGTGTCGATCGGCGGCAGCCTGCGCAGCGCCAGTACACCGCTCTGCCGGAACTTGTGCGGCTCGGTGAGGCTGAGCACCTCGAACCGGGCGGACGGGCCGGCCGCCGCGAGCTGCCGCCGGGCCTCGTTGATGATCGAGCTCGGCACGGTGCGCACGGCCCGCCGCGTGCCGCCGCCCGGTGTGCGCACGTCCACAGGGACGACACGCCGGTCCAGGTGTGCACGAGCAGATCGGCCGACCGGGACGCCAGCTCCGACCCCACCTCCGCGTGCAGGACGGCGCGCGTCCAGGGCAGGTCGACCGCGGTCGGTGCGCCGGTTCGGACGAACCCGTGGCGGATGAGCGCGCGCAGCCAGGCGGCGGGCGAGAAGCCCGTGCCGCCGGTCACCGCGCGCAGGTCCGCGATCACGTCATCGACCGGAACGCCGTCGCGCCACCGTGCCCAGAGCGGCTCGGCCGCCGCGGGCAGTTCGGCGAGCGCCGTCCCATCGGGCGACAGGAGCGCCAGGACCGGGCCGCCGGCTCCTCGTGCTCGGATGGACGGGGGCAGCGCGTCGCGGTCGTCCGCTCGTCGGCGGCGACCGTGGCGCCACCCGGCGGGAACCGCAGTACGCGGACGGGCCGGACGGGCGCGGCGATCGGCGGGTTGAGGAGCGAGCCGGGCGCGATCTTCTCGTCCGGATCGGCGGGCCGCCAGCAGAACTCCCAGGTCTCCGGGACGGTCCCGCCGGTGTAACCGGCGTATGCGGTCGCCAGCGGGTCGCCCCGCACCGTGTCGCCGTGCACGTCGTTCTCCCGGGCGCCGGTCACCGCCGGCTCCCCGTCAGGGGCTTCGATGGGCCGACCGTCCGCGGGCCCAGGAGGTGACGTGCGATGAAGCCCTCGGCCTGCCGATAGAACCGCAGGCGATTGCCGGGATCGACCAGGCCGTGCCCCTCGTCGTCGAACACGAGCAGGTCAGGTGGTGTCCCCCGCTCCTCCAGCCGCGCCACGAGCCGGTGCAGGTCCGCGATCGGGACGCGCGGGTCGTTCGCGCCGTGCACCAGCAGCAGCGGCACGCTCATCCGGTCGGCGAGGGTGATCGGCGAGCGCGCCAGCAGCTCCTCGGCGTCGGCGTCGGGGTCGCCCACGCAGCGGTGCAGCATCGCCAGCGCGGGCCGCCAGTACGGCGGCACCGATCTGATGAGGTTGACCAGGTCCACCTGGCCCATCAGGCTGATCGCGCAGGCGAACCGGTCGGGGCGGGTCGCGGCGAGCAGTGCCGCGTAGCCGCCGTACGACCCGCCGCACACGCCGATCCGCCCGGGCAGGGCGTGGCCGCGCTCGACGGCCCAGTCGACGGCGTCGATGAGGTCGTCCTGCATGCGGCGTCCCCACTCGCGGTTGCCGGCGTTGACGAACGCCGTGCCGTACCCGGTGGAGCCGCGGTAGTTCACCTGGAGGCAGGCGATGCCGCGGTCGGCCAGCCACCCCGCCTCCGGGTCGTAGCCCCACCGGTCCCGTTCCCACGGGCCGCCGTGGACGAGCAGAATCAGCGGGTACGGCGGCGCGCCGCGTGGCGGCAGCGTGAGGTAGCCCTCGATGCGTAGCCCGTCGCGCGCGGTGAACGTGATCGGGCGGCGGGCGCCGAGGGTGTACTCGTCGAGCGCGGGCCGCGCGCGGAAGGCCAGGTCGGCCCGGCCGGTCCGCCGGTCGTACCGGTAGGTGCGGGTGCTGCGCACGTCGCTCACGAAGTTGACCAGCCAGTGGCGGTCGGCGGTGTCGCGGCCGCGCAGCACCGGGTCCCCGTCGTCCAGGTCGGCCAGCCGGGCGAGGTCGGCGCGCACGCCGTCGTGCAGGGGGGCGAGTCGGCGTCGCTCGGCCTCGACGATCGCCCACTGCGGGCGGCCGGTGCCGGGCTCGGTCACGACGTCCTCGACGTCGTAGCGCGGGTCGGCGTGCAGGAGCCGCGCCGGGCCGCCGGCGACCGGTATCCGTACGAGGGCGGCGGTGTCCCGGCCGCGCGGGTCGGCCAGGAGCACGGCGTCCCCGCCGGGGGCTACGGTGAGCAGGCGTCCCACCATGGCGTCGTCCGGCTCGAACCGTACGAGCGGCGCCCAGTCGCCGCCGTCGCGCCGTACGAGGATCGTCATGCCGGCGTCGTCGTCGACGCGCACGCCGGCCACCGGGCGCAGCGCGTCGTCCAGGCCCCACTCGACGAGGCCGGGATTGCGCGCGACCCGGGTGCCGCGGCGCGCCGCCAGGTCGTGCACCCACAGGTCGTGGCGTTCGGCGTCGCGGTCGTTGGCGCGGAAGGCCACGCATCCGGGCCGGGCGCGGCCGACCCCGGCGAGTTCGGCCTGCACGCCCTCGCGGGCGAACACCTCGTGGGTCTCCTCGGTCCGCGGGTGCACGGCGTGCAGCCGCCAGCTCTCCTTGCCCGCGTCGTCGACGACGAAGACGCACCAGTCGCCGCCGTACGGGAGGGCGAAGTCGTGCACGGGCACCGGCGAACGGGTCAGGGGGCGCGGATCACCGCCGAACGGCTGGATCCACACGTTGCGCACGCCGTCGTACGGGGCCAGGTACGCGACCGCGGCGCCGTCCCGGGTCAGCCGTGGCGCGGACCGTTCCGGCTCGCCGAACAGCAGCTCCAGTGGGATCATCACGCGGTCTTCCCGCCCGCGGCGGGCGACGACAGGAGGGCGGCCAGCTCCCGCTGCTTGGTCACGCGGTTCTCCCACCAGATGCCGGCGAGCTCGTCGACGACGGCGGGCTCGGACAGGCGGGTCAGAAGCCGCCGCATGAGGTCCCGCACCTCGTCCGGGACGCGGGTCTCGGCGCCCGGCGACAGGTCGGCCACCCCCGGCACCGGCATCGCCCACCACCAGTCGCGGTCCTCGCCGATCACCCAGTGCAGGAGCGGGAGCAGCCCGAGCGGGTTCTCGGCGTTGCAGACCAGGGACATGCTCAGCGAGTCGCCCTCGGACACGCCCCAGTGCCCCCAGAGGAACGGGACGTACAGCAGGTCACCCGGTTCGAGCCGGAACTCGACGATCCCGGAGTCGTCCTCCGGCAGCCGTACGGAGGTGTCCACGGGGCCGGCGCGCATCATGAGCGTGCGCAGCAGGTCCTGGTCGAGGCGGCGGGAGTCGAGCAGCCGCCAGACCTTGACGCCCTCCTGCTGGAGGATGAAATTGTCGCTGTCGTCGATGTGCCCGCCGATGCCGCCGTCCGGCGGCGCGAGGACCGCGTCCACCCACGCCGTCGTCCATGACATCTCGCGCATGACCTCGGCCAGCCAGCCGCCCAGCATCGGGTCGACGGCGCTGATGTTCTGGCAGGCCAGCAGCCCGCCCTCGTGGCGTACGAGGTCGGGGTGGCGGGCGGCCAGGCGGTCGGCCATGGTGCGGTAGCGGTCCCGGCTCAGCGCCGGACCGGCCTTGAGGGCGCCGCCCTTGACGAACAGCGGACGCTTCCGCCAGTACTCCCGCATGAACGTGTCCCGGTCGACGTCTCCGAGGGGAAACACGGTCAGGCTCCTTTCGTGATGCTGGGCGTGCGTTCGTCCGCGCCGGCCGGCCCCTCCGCGAAGAGCCTGCGGGCGATCTCGTCGGCGCAGCGGCCGAGCCACGCGACCAGGTCCCGCCCTGCCGGTCCGAGGTCCGCCGTGCCGGCGACGCCGAGTTCCCGCGCGAGGTACCGGGCCCGGTCCAGGGCGGTGCGGGCCTCGGCGGCGCGGCCGAGCGCGAGCCGGAGGACCGCCAGGTGGGTGTAGACGTGGCAGGCCGCGAGGGCGCGGTCGACGTCCCACCACGCCGAGTTCCACGACCGTGTCCGCGTCCACGGGGCGTGCACGGTGGCGGCGGTGGCGTGGTCGTAGCCGGGCCGCAGCAGCTCGTGGGTGAAGCGCAGGTCGGTGAGCTTCTGGTGGAGCGCTTCGTGCAGGACGGCCTCCGCGGTGGTCTCGGCGCTCGTCAGCGCGGCCGGGCCGAGGAAGACCACGCCGGGGATCTCGTCGTAGGACGCGCTCTCGAAGATGCCCTCGGCGGCGCCGTCGGACGGCCGGACGCACACGAGCAGGGCCACGTGCGCCATCGCGGATGCGGTCAGGTCCGGCAGGACGCAGTGCAGCAGGTCGAGCGCCGCGGTCAGCACCCCCGCCTGCGCCTCGGTGGGCGGCACCGGCTCGGCGGCGCCGGGCAGGCCGGTCTCGGCCAGCTTGGCCTGGAAGAAGCCGGCGAACGGGGTGGCGCCGGGCCCGCCGCCGGAACGCGGGCTCCAGCAGGTCACAGGGTCGCCGGCGGCCGGGTGGAGCCGGACCGTCATCTCCTCCAGCAGCGGCGCCCCCGCGGGTGGCGGGCCGGCGTCGGTACGCAGCGCGTGCAGCGCGCCGTTGAGCGCGATCCGCAGCGTCGGGTCGCGCACCGCCGCGTCGTCCGGGACGGGGTGACCCACGACCTCGGCGATGAATCGGTACAGGTCGGCGACCCGCTCGCGGACCGGCGCCGCCGCTCCGAACGGCCGCGCCGTGGCGAGCCACCGCTGGATCTCATGAAGCTCGCGTCGCCGGTTCACGGCTGCGATCACCTGCCTCGTCGATCGTTCCGGGGGATGGCGTGAAGTCGAGCAGCCCGATCTCCGCGTACGCCCGGATCAGCGCGGTGACGCGCTCGCTTGCCGACTCGTCCAGGCCGGCGAGGTCGCCGAGGGGCAGGCCGACCGCGCACAGCCGCCACAGCTCGCGGCCCGCGGCGTCGAGCCGGCAGCCGCGCCCGGTCACCGGGCTGACCAGGTGCCGGTCGGCGGTCTCGCGGGCGTACGGGTCGCGCCGGGCGATCCAGCCGGGCTCCGTCAGCGGGTCGGTGGCGGGCGCGCCGGCGACCAGGACGCCGTAGCGCAGGCAGTGCCGTACGAGGTCGTCCGCGTGCGGCTCGCCGGCCGCGCGCAGCCGGGCGAGCAGGTCGCCGTAACCGGCCGGGCGTTCTGGCAGCTCGGCCAGCACCCGGGCGGCGCTCGCGGACAGCGGGACGGCGGCGTCGGTCGCGAGGCGGTACACCCATGACGGGCCCGACGGCGCGACCCGCACCGCCGTGTCCTCCGCCCGCCGGACCGGGGTTTCCGCGTGCAGCGAGGGCCAGGCGCGCACGGGCAGCCGGCGGGCGTCCTTCGCGTGCAGGCGGTGGCAGGCCCGGAAGAAGCTCTCCTCGCGGGTCTCCTTGACCCGGCCGGCGTGGAACCCCGGTCCGTCGGCGGCCACGGCGGTCTGCCGGTACGCCGGGCTGGCGTCCAGGACGTCGCGGACCGCGTCCGGTCCGAGGCCCGCGGAGACGGTGTAGTCCAGCGTCATCAGGGTCAGGTCCTCACCGGACCGGGGCGGCAGGGCCTGGATGCCGAAGCGGGCGAGGTCGGCGGCCATCGGGGCGTACGGGTCGAGCTGGAAGGCGCCGAGCCCCGAGGTCGAACCCGCGCCGCCATACGTGGTGCGCGCCCGGGCCAGCACGCCGTCGATGTAGTCCATCGTGCGGCAGGTCTCCTCCGCCGTCTCGCCCGGGAACCCGGCGATGCCGAACAGGTGGACCGACACCCCTCCGCGCAGGCACGCCTCGACGTCGGCGTCGATCTGCGCGAGCGTCGTATCCTTGCGCATCAGGTCGAGGACTCGCTGGTTGTAGGACTCCAGGCCGAACTCCAGGCGGCGGCAGCCGGAGCGGTGCAGCAGGCGGACCAGGTCCTCATCCAGCCGCCCGGTGAACCGCGTCTCGGCGAACCAGAAGACGTCCAGTCCCTGGCGGACCAGGTCGCCGGCCACGCCGCGCAGGCTCGGCACGGTCATCGTCTCGTCGACGAACAGGAGGTACCGCGCGCCGTACGTGTCCCGCAGGTGCCGCAGCTCCGCGACGACGCGTTCGGCCCGCCGCCGCCGGAACCGGCCCTTCGTCACCGGGATGGAGCAGAACTCGCACTTCCACGGGCAGCCGCGCGAGGCGTACGTCGGGAAGACCGGGCCGGGGCCGAGATGGCGGTCCAGCAGCAGCCCGTCGAACGCGGGGAACGGCAGCGTATTCAGGTCGGCGGGCTCCGGCGGGACGCGGTCCAGCCGGTCGCGCACGCGCCGCACTCGTCCCGGCACCTCGGCGTCGCGTCCCTCGGCGAGGCCCGTGACCAGGCGTACGGCGGGCAGCTCGCACTCGTGGCCGAGGAAGTCCGGGATCAGGTCGAGGAACGGGTGGGGTTCGCGCCAGCGCATGGTCAGGCGGGTCGCGAAGTCGCCGTAGGCGAACACCGGCAGGTCCGGGTCGAGTTCCCGGATCTTGCGGGCGACCGTGAGCGCCCCGATGAGCTGGGTGTCGGCGGACAGGTCCAGCCCGACGGCGAGCGCGCCGCGCAGGTCGGCGGGGTCGAGCACGCGGTCCAGCACCCACCGGTAGACGTTTCGCTCGGGGTCGGCGGCGGCCGCCAGCACGTCCCGCGTCGAGCGGGGCGAGTAGCGGCCCTCGTTCGTGATGAGGTCGAACTCCAGGTCGTCGAACGCGGCGGACACGATCCAGCAGGCGTTGCGGAGCACCGTGCGGGCGACGCGGGTGCGCTCGGGATCGGCGAGCCCGTCGCGGGTCCGCAGCACCTTCCTCGCCCAGGCGATCCGCACCACCGTCGGCTCGACGACGGCGAGCGCGCGGTCGATCCGCCGTTCGTCCGCGCCGGTGGCGGCGCGGCGGCGAACCCGGTCCAGCACGGCGGCCAGTCCGGCCTCCGACAGCAGCCAGTCGACGGTCCGCAGGTTCAGGTCGACCGCCGTGGCCGCGAACCCGGCGGACCGCAGCGCGCCGGCGACCAGCGGCGTCTGCAGTCCCGGCGCCCAGGGGTTGAGGAGGGGCGGGACGACCAGGGGCACGTGAGGGGACGTCCGTCCGTCCATGAACCGCACCGCCTCCAATCGAGCATCCCGCCCCTCCGACTGGCCCTGCGGGGGCAGAGGGGGACTCGTGTACTACTCGGTGGCGCCGCTAGGGCGCCGGCCGGTTACTTGTCCTCGTCCGAGGACTCCTTGGCACCGGCGGGGTTTCCGAGCAGGGCGTACTTCGCCACCGAACGGATCTCGGGCTCGACCACCTGCACAATGGGCGCCTCGGCGCCGTTCGCGCCGACCAGCTCGGACAGCCTCTTGACGGTGTCGCTCATCTCATCACCTCCTTTCGTGCGGGCTGATGCGTCGGCATTCAGCCGATACGGTTCACGAGCCCCCTCTGCTCCAGCAGGGCCAGGCTTTCGTCGAATATCTTCTCCGCCTTCGCCGCGTCGACCTTTTCGCCGACGATCTTAAGGAACTGTTCCTTGAGCTGATCTCGCGTACGGCCGTCGCACATCTCGAGGACGAGGCCGCTCGTCTGATTGAGCAGATAAATGTTGGGCTGTTCGGGCGCGAGCACCATCAGGCCGCGCCACTCACCCATTGGCCGCACCTTGAGGCTGGCCTTTTTTGAATACGCGGGGGAAGGGGAGGACACGCAGATCAACTCCTCGATTCATCGTGAACAGAACGGGTCGGCCTTGTCCCATGAGCCGGTGAAGATGCGCGCGGCGGCGCGGCAGCCGCCCTTGGTGCCTTCGGTGTGGTAGCAGTCCTCGCAGTGGTCCTCGACGTCGCCGGACCGCAGGTGCTCGTGCAGCGGGTGGTGCCAGGTCTCGAAGAACGGCGTCTCCCGCACGTTGCCGAAGTCGACCAGCTCGCGCAGGTAGGAGCAGCCCACCGACCGGCCGAACGCGTCGACCCCGGCCTGCTCCCAGCAGCAGTTGCCGTCCTTGGGGTGCCACGACTGCATGAGCCGGACGCCGTCGGGGACCTTCAGCGCGTTGATCGCCTCGGTCATCTCCTCCAGCCGCAGCGACAGCTCCGGCCACCGCTCGCGCATGCGGCCGATCGGGTACGGGCGCAGCAGCCCGACCCGTCCGACGCCCAGGTCACGGGCCAGGTCCACGTACTCCTGCAGCTCGCCGACGTTGGCACGGTTCACGACGATCGCCATGATCAGCGGCATGCCGACGGCGACGAGGTTGCGCACGCCGGCGAGGGTCCGCTCGTAGCTTCCGGGCGTGCCGGCCAGCGCGTCGTGCGTCTCCTTGCGCGCCGCCATGACGTCGACGACCATCGCCCCGACGCCGGTGTCCTTGATCTCCTTGGCGAGCTCCGGCGTGATGAGCGTGGCGTTCGTACGGACCCAGGTCAGCAGCCTGCCCTGGCAGTGCCGCAGGACCTGCATGAAGTCCGGCCGGTGGAACGGCTCGCCGCCTTCGATGTAGACCTGCAGGACGTCGTTGTCGACGAGGTAGTCGATGAAGTCCAGCAGTTCCTGCGTCGTCCACTCGCCGGGCTCCGGCTCGCGCGTGCACACGCCGTAGCACCAGGTGCAGTTCTGGTTGCACGTGTTCGTCGCCTGTAGCCAGAGCTTGACCGGCCTTTCCAGAAAGGGTTTGACTTCCACTTGCTACTCCCAGTCCGATACGACTCTTGCGTTCTCCGGTGATCCGAGTGAGCCCTGGAACGAGCCGGCCGCTGCGGCCACCAGGGCGGCCACCCCGGCGACCGCGGTCAGGACGCCCGCGTACCTGAGCGTCGTCGCCGATCCGGCCCGCGGTCATGCCCGACAGGTTCGCCAGGCTCAGCACCGCGCCGGTCACCCCGAAGGCCCGGCCGCGCCGCCGCTCGGGCACCCGGCGGCGGACGACACTGCGGATCGCGACGTTCTGCACGCCGTTGCAGAGGCCGCAGACGCCGGTGAGCGCGAGCAGCGACCCCAGGTCCGCCGCCAGCGTCGCTGCCGCCAGGGCCGCGCCGAGCAGCACGGACGCGACGCTCATCGCGTACAGGTGCCACCGGTCGGGCACCAGGCGGGGCAGCCCGAGCGCGCCCAGCAGGATGCCGAGGCTCCAGCCCGCCGACGTCAGCGCGTAGCCGTTCGGTCCGAGGTGGCGCACATCGGCCACGTAGAAGATCCACACGACGTTGACGGCGGTCGTCGCCACCACCGCGGCGGCCAGCGAGCTCAGCGAGGTGACGAGGAGCGGGTCGCGTGCGATGACCGTGATCCCCACGGTGACCTCCGACATGCGGCCGCCGCGTCGCCCGGCGGTACGGTCCGGCTCCCGCCTGGTCCGCAGCGCGGCGCACGCCACGGCGAACACGGCGAACGACGCGGCATCGACGGCCAGCACCGGACCGGCTCCGAGGCTGGCCACCAGCGCCCCGGCCCCGGCGAGGGCGACGACTCCGGCGGCCGACCGCACCGCCTCCAGCACCGCGTACCCGCGGGTCGCCCGCTCCTCCCCCGCCACCAGCGGGACCAGCGCGAGGATCCCCGGGCCGATGACCGCCGTACCGGCGCCGAGTGCCAGCACGAGCGGCAGGATCGATGTGAGCGAGTGCGCGAACACGAGCGCGACGGCGACGGCCGCCTGACCGGCCGCCACCATCACGACGAGGCGGGTGGTCTCGACCGCGTCGACGACATAACCGGCGAGCGGCCCGAGGAACACCAATGGCGCCAGGCCGCAAATGAGAAGAAGAGAGACGCCGCGCACCGACCCCGCATGGTCGTGAATGCGGAACAGCAACGCCACGAGGGCGAGTTCGTCACCGGCGATGGAAATTCCATATCCGACCGCAAGTAGCGACAAGCGCAAGACAGAATCCCTCGAATAATGTCACTTGATCACCACGTGCACATCATCAGAAGGCGCGGTTTCCGCGTCTGGGCGTATCCCCGCTTCCGCGCTTAAAAAGCGCGCTCACCACAACAATTCTGACAATACCCATCTTTAACGGTCATTTCCAGTCCGAGCCGCATGCCGATTAACGGACGACCTCATCACCGTGCGAAGCCGGGACTCGCCCTGCGTCGCCACACCGCACAGCCGTACGCCTTCGTCGAGAGGGTCGCTACACGTCCGACGTCGGTCGCGAATTGCTCGTGGCGATCGGTGAGCTCGCACAGATCGTGGGCTGGATCGCCGGTGACGCCGGACACCACGAACAGGCCGCGCGGATCTATCGCCTCGGCGTCACGGCGGCCCGCGAAGCGGAGGAAGTGCGCTCTCATCCCGTACGGCCGGGCGCGCACCGCCCGGGACCATGGAGATCCTTGGCGTGGAGCGGAGATCTCCGTGAAAAACCCGGCCGGACAAAGGCCGGAAGGTCCGGCTATGGCGGGCGGCCGGCCCCTGGAGCTTGGTAAAACCACATGTCGGCGGCGCTGGCGGCCGCCTACGCTCGGCCGCATGAAGCATGACGCCTTGCTGGCCTACCTGGGCGTCGTCGCGTTGCTGACGATCACGCCCGGTCCCGACACGGCCCTGGTGCTGCGGAACGCCATGCGGCACGGCTGGTCGGCCGGCGTCCGCACCGGCGCGGGCAGCGCCACCGGCCTCTTGCTGTGGGGGCTGGCCGCCTGCGCGGGTGTCGCCATGGTGCTGGCCGCCTCCGCGCGGGTCTTCACCGCGGTCAAGATGGCCGGCGCGGTGTACCTCGGCTACCTCGGCGCCCGCATGCTGTGGCGGGCCTGGCGGTCCCGGGCACGATGCGGTTCCGCGGCCGTACCGGTCCCGCGTCCGGCCGTACCGGCGGGAGCGCTGTTCCGGCAGGGCCTGGTCACGAACCTGCTCAACCCGAAGGCGGCCGCGTTCTTCACGGCGCTGCTGCCGCAGTTCGTGACGGCGCACGGCGCCGCCGCCACGCCGCTGGTGATCGGGCTGGCGGTGATCGCGGCCGCGGCGAACCTCACCGGGCAGTGCTTCTTCTCGGTCGCCGCGCACCGCACCGCGCGCCTGATCGGGCACCGGCTGTTCGAGCCGGTCGTCGACGCCGTCGTCGGCGCGGTCCTCATCGCGCTCGGCGCCAAGCTGGCCGTGAGCAGGCGCGCATGAACGATCCCTTCGGGTGCACGCCCGGCCCCCGGCATCCCGCCCGCCAGGTCCATCCCGCGTTAGCGCTGCACCGGTACCGTACGAGCGTGAGCGACCGCATCTTCACCGTCGACGAGGCGCGCGCGCTGCTCCCGGAGGTGCGCGCGCAGATCGATGCGATCGTCGCCGCGCGCGCCGACCTCGCGGAGCTCGCCGCCGATCTGCGGGCGGGCCGGCCGTCCCCGCTGGGCGGCACGCCGGAGCGCAAGGCGTACGAGGCGCGCATCGACGAGGCGCTCGGCTGGTTCACGATCCAGGGCATCGAGGTGAAGGGCATCACCCCGGTGACGGTCGACTTCCCGGCCTTCCTGTACGGCCGGTCGGTGCGCCTGTGCCTCCTGGAGGCCGAGCCGACGCTCGCCTGGTACCACCGCACCGACCTGGGCTTCGCCGGGCGCCGCCGCCTCCCCTGACCGGCCTGCGGCGGCGACGCCCGCCACGCGAGCGGTTCGCCCTCGCGGCGATCGGTCCGGACCCTGATCACGTGCGCCCGGCCCGGTCCGGTCCGGATGCAGCGGTGGGCTCCGGGCGGGGTGCCGTCGGCTGGAAGGCCGGCGACGAGACCGGCAACGGCGGGTACGGCACGCGCGACGACATCGCCGACCGCGACACCGCGTACCGATCGTCATCGCCGTGGCGTCCGGCCGCGGCTCTGCGAACGCCGCGTGCGACGACGCACTGATCACCGACGCGACGAAGGCGGCCCTCCCGGCCCTGGACTGACGCGAAGCGGCCGGCCCGGCCCCTTCGCCGGAGGGACGCCCAGGACCGCCCTCGCCGGCGCCCGCCGCGTCATGCGGACGACCTTTGCCGGGTCCGTCAGAGCGGGGGGTACAGTGGGTGGATTCAATT
>JBEHYF010000125.1:0-16732 GCA_048498315.1 Actinomycetota bacterium | reverse complement strand
GTGCGCGGCGCGGGCCAGCGCGATGGCGTCGTCCACGGTGAAGGCGGAGGGCACGGGGTCGCGGCTCATCGCTCAGCCGTTCCCATGGCCGAACAGGGGTGGCGGGCTCGGCCGGTCGTCATCGTGGTTCCCGGTACCGGACGGGCGGCGGCCGGGGGCAGGGCGCGGCTTGTGGTGCGGGTCCTGGTCGGGCCGGTACCGCAGTGATCGGGTGGTGCGGGGCATGATCTGCCCGGGCCGCCAGTCCTGCTCCTCGTCCCCGTCGTGGCCGCCGGATGGAGGCCGCGGGCCGGTCTGCTGGCCGGGCGGTGGCCCGGGCGCGTACGGCAGTGGCCGGCGCGGTGGCTCGACGGCCGGTGGCCTCGCCCAGGGCGGCCCCGGCGTGCCCGGCAGCCCGTGCCGGGCGTCGGCCGGGACGTCCTGGGGCCGTGGTCGCTGCGGCGGGCGAGGTGGCGGGTTCGGAAGAGGGGTGGTGGCGACGCGGTCGAGGGTGACGATGGCCGGGTTGCAGTCGACGGGGGTGAGCTTGCGGCCGCCTTCGTTCCGGGTCTCGACGAGCAGGAGGGCGTGGTCGGGCAGGTGCTGCAGGGTGACCGGTTCGACCGCGTACTCGTACACCCGCTGGGTGGTGTCGGCGTCGGACCAGTTGGTACCGATCGCGTAGGAGTAGGCGCTGGACCAGTTCCGCGACACCGAGCGGCTCTGCCCCCGGGTGTCGGTTTCGCTGGTGCCGCCGCCGCGCGTCCGCGAGTCGCCGGTGTTGGTGGAGCGGTCGGGGAAGAACCCGAACGGGCCGCCTCCTGACCGTGTGGCGCCCGACGATCGGGTGGTGCCCCAGTTGGTCGACGTCCCGATCGACGTCGAGAGGCTGATCGTGTCCGAGTCGCCCTCGCCTTCGGTGTCGGATTCGGTGTGGGACTCGTTCCCGCCGACGTTCTTGGTGATCTGGGACAGTACGAACTTGTAGTCCCGGCCGATGAAGTCGGCCGCGCGGGTGGCGTCCTCGTGGTTGCCGAGCCGCATGAACGCCACAGCGCCGCCGCCGATCATCTCGCCGGACGTGTCGCGCAGCCGCCGGAACAGGAACGTCAACGGGATCCCGCGGCGTTCGCACGCGTCGGACAGGCGTTCGAGGTGACGGCGGGACAGCTCGTCGGCGCCGGCCACCACCACGGACGGGCGCGGGCTGGTCGAGGCCGCGATGCGGTGGGTGACCCACTGCACGATCAGGTCCATCAGCAGCTCCGACCGCACGTTGCGGGCGTTGCTGTCCAAGGCGATGCAGGTCAGATAGCCGGAGCCGGGCGGCGCGGGCTCGGTGCCGAGGGCTTCGAGCGGGTGGACGTAGGACTCGATCCGCGACAGGTTCGCATGCGCCTGGCGGCGGTACTCCACGCTGAACAACTCGTTCGCGATGCGGCGACGCTCGTCACGGGTCAAGGCGCTCGAATCGTCGGGCTCGCCCATCAGGGCCCGCAGCGCCGCGCCGATCCGGGCGAGCGAGACGTTCTCCCCCAAGGCTTCGACGATCTTCGTCAGGATCCGGTCGTCCATACTGCGGTCGGCGCGCGCGGCGTCCGGGGCGCCGCCGTACATCGACTCGACGATCGCGTCGACCAGGTCACGCCGCTCCAGCCCCGACAGCAGGGTCGAGGTGGCGAGCTGGGCCGGCAGCAGCTGGGTGTCGACCTCGATCCCCGCGGCCCGCGACAGCGCCGCCAGCTCGCCGCAGACCATCTCCCGCGACAGGTCGATCACCAGCAGCGGCCCGGTGTACAGCGCCGAGGCCCCGTAGGTGGTCAGCAGCGCCTCCCAGCTCCACAGGGTGCCGCCGAACACGTCCAGGCGCCGGCGCGACAGCGGACGCGGCACCGCGCCCCATTCCGGGCGGGCGTTCGCCTTGGCGCGCTCGGCCGCCTCGTGCCGGTGCTTGCGGGCATGCCAGTCCCGCATCTCCGTGGCGAACGTCTCTTCGGCGCTCCGGCGTGCCGTCTCGTACGCGTCCCGGGCATTGCGCCAGGCGTTGGCCGCGATCGACGTCAGCACCACGCCGGGCGCCAGGCAGATCAGCGCCAGCACGAACGACGCCAGCGGGATCGAGGTCTTGCCCCACTCGTAGTCGCCGGCCGAACAGGCCGAGAACACCGCCAGGATCACGAACCCGGTGATGCTCAGCGGCAGCGTGCGCCGGCGGTGCCCGTCCAGGACCTGCCGGGTCGAGACGACCTGCTGGTGCAGGTAGGGCGGCAACTGCTGGGGCTGTGGCGGCGGCTCGGTGAACGGGACGTAGAACGCCCAGCGGTCCTGGAAAGCCCAGCCCAGCCGCGGATCCGGGGAGAACAGCAGCGAACGCCGTTCCATCAGCGACCGACGATCCAGCGGTGCGACAGTCATGACCCCCGAACCTCCACCACCGTCCGGCCTTGACAACCGCTTTGACCGCCCCGAGACAACTACCCAAGCAGAGCGATAGCGGACTTGTCACTACTTCCGTTCAGAACCGCGGCTTCCAATTGGGTGACACACTCAATAACCTGGCTCGGGCCGTAGGCGCGGTACCGTGGGGGAAGGAGGCCGGGCGATGGCCGCTGATCGCGCCACCGAGGCCGACAACGACGCCGAGACCGTCGAGAAACCCGCCGCCGACCGGCGGCCTCCGCCTGATCGCCCCGGTACGCACGGTTTCCCCAGCCGTGCCGAGAGCCGCGCCGGCGCCGCCGCGGCCAACGAGAGCAGCCGTGAGCAAGAAGACGCGAGCCCGCTGGGCGAGACCACCGGCGCGCCGGCCGATGACGATGCCGGAAAGACGGGCTCCGGTGCCGCCGACGACGAACCTTCCTCGTCGGAGAGCGCTGATACAGAGCAGCGCTTGCCTGACGAAACCGACCGGGCCGCCCGGACGTTCGAAGGCGATGCGGGTCATAGGCCGAGCGACGTTCCGGGCCGGGTGGACGACGGCGTTGAACCGTCCGTGAGCAGCAGGAAGGTCGGCGAATCCCCTGAAATCATCCATCGTGTAAAGGCTTCTGTGGCCGGCGGCGCTCTCGGGGATAGGTCCGATACGGTCGCCGACCCGGCCAAGCAGGCCAAGGATCCGCCGGGCGTCGCGCTCTTCCAGCCGGCGGACCGAAGCGAGCGGCGCGTTGAACCGCTGGACGACCGCGCCTACGCCGAGCACACCCGTCACGTCGAATCGACGGTGCGCGAGGCGATTGAGCGAGGAGAATCGACGGATGTCAAGTACACGCTGAATCCGGAGCGCACGATTTGGGATTTTGATCGTGCCGAGGTTCATCAGCAGATCCTGGACGAGTTGTATTCGGCGGCCGCCGATGTACCGAACGATGGTCAGGCGATCATCGCCGGAGGGCTCGGCGGGGCCGGCAAGTCCACTACCTTGGAGGATCACGCCGGGATCGACCGTTCGAAATACCTCACGATCAACCCGGACGATATCAAGGAGGCCCTGGGCAGGCGGGGCATGATACCGGATCTTGAAGGACTTGCCCCGATGGAGCGTTCCGCACTCGTCCACGAGGAGTCCTCACAGATCGCAGGAGCCCTTGCCGACAGGGCTTATGCTGATCGAAAAAATGTGATCTGGGATATCACGATGTCGTCCAAGTCCTCTGTCGCCAAGCGGATCCAGCAGTTGCGCGACGCGGGATACGACATCGAGGGTGTTTTCGTACACATCCCGGTGGAAAAAAGCGTCGAGCGGGCGGAGGCCCGCCATCGCCAGGGCCTGGAGGACTACCGCAACGGCGAAGGGCTCGGTGGAAGATACGTTCCACTGGACATCATCCGCGCCAACGCCGATCCCACGTGGGGCAGTGTGAATCGCGGCGTATTCGAGGAATTGAAGCCGCAGTTCGACCGATGGCGGATCTACGATAACTCCGTCGACGGTCGTGATCCCGTGCTGCTGGAGTCAAGCGACAGCTCGGAAGGGAGCGAAGATGAGTGAGGTAACGGAACTGCTTGCCCGGCTCCGCGACGGCTCCATGAGCCTGGAGGAGGTCGCCCAAAGGTTCCGGCAACGTCACTGGCCGCATCGCAAAGTGGCGTCGCCGACCACCGCCCATGAGGCGTTCGCGGCCGAAGAACGAGACCCGGAGCCGCTCCTAGAGGGATCGTTCGATGACGTCTATCTGGCCTACATGCGCCATGAGCTGACCAAGGAACAGTACGCCGTTCTCGCCGACGCGGTCGCCGAGAGCGAGCGACGCCGCCCGAGCTCGTGAGCGGCCCGTCGGGGATACCCCGATGAGCCGCGAGGTGCGGCCGTCGACGAACACGCCGGTGCCACTGCCCGACGTACGAAGGGGTCTGCTGCCGAATGCGGATAGATCTGCACAGCCACAGCGACGCATCCGATGGGACGGACGCACCGGCCGAGGTCGTACAACGGGCGGCAGAGGCCGGGCTGGACGTGCTGGCGCTGACCGACCACGACACGGTGGCCGGTCTGCCCGCCGCGGTGGCGGCCCTGCCTGCGGGGCTGACGCTGGTGCCCGGGATGGAGCTGTCCTGCCGGCGTGAAGGGATGAGCATTCACCTGCTCGCCTACCTGTTCGACGCGGCGCATCCGGATCTAGCGGCCGAGTGTGAACGGATCCGCCAGGCCCGGGAGCGTCGCGGACGACTGGTGGTCGAGCGCCTCATCGACCTCGGCGTTCCGCTGGAATGGGAGCGGGTGGCCGCCCTGGCCGACGGCGGTGTCGTGGGGCGCCCGCACATCGCACGCGCGATGGTCGACATCGGGGCGATCGCCGAACCCGCGCAGGCGTTCACGCCGGAATGGCTGGCGCCCGGTGGGCGCGCCTACGTGAGCCGTTACGCCCTCGACCCGGCCGCGGCGGTCCGGCTCGTGCGCGCGGCCGGCGGGGTGCCCGTTCTGGCCCATCCCAGGGCCGTCAAGCGCGGACGCGTCATCCCCGACGAGTGGATCGCCGAACTCGCCGGCGCCGGGTTGTTCGGTCTGGAGGTCGATCACGCCGATCACGATCAGGCGGCACGCGAACACCTACGCAACCTCGCCGCGGATCTACACCTGGCCACGACCGGTTCGAGCGATGACCACGGCCGTCTCACCGGGCATCGTCTGGGCTGCCATACCACCGCGCCCGAGGTATATGAGCGGCTCGTGAGCGAGGGCAAGGGAGCCCGCCCGGTCGCCGTGGAGGGTGAGTGACCGATGGCCGCGTCGGTGTGGGAGCTGGCGTGCGCGTTGCCGGCGTGCCGGTTGGTCGAGGTGCCGCGGACACGGCCGGGCGATGACTCCGAGGCGGGCGTGCGCGATCAGGGGCGTGACCAGCGGCTGGCGGCGCTGGTGTCGGCGTACCACGGGGGTGGGCCGGTCCTGGTCGGCTGGCGGCGGGCGAGCGCCGGCGGTCCGGTCGAGGTGTACGTCGGCGGGCAGAGCCTGATCACCGAGGACGGTGCGGGCGCGGCGGCGTTGAACCTGCCGGTGGGCGGGCGGGGCCGGATGCTGAGGCCGGGTGCGGTGGCCGATGCGATGGGCGATCTGCCGTGCTGGACGCGCATCGGCGGTATAACCGACGGCCTGCTCGTCGACGAGGCGCCCGACCCGGCGGCGCAGCAGGTGCTGCGGCCGTCGCTGGAGGATTGCCTGCTGTCGGTGTGGACCGGTCCGTTCGCCTGGCTTCTGCTGGCCGAGCCCGTGGATGCCGCGGAGACCGGGCGGCTGGCGGACGAGATCGCCGACCTGGCGTACACGGCGCAGTCGATGGCCGAGCGCTCGCCGGAGAACGCCGTGGCGGCGGCCCGGCTGGAGCGCCGCCACCGGGAGCTCCGGCAGGCCGCCACCAGCGGATTGTGGCGGCTGCACCTGCTCGCCGGAGGCACGAGCCCGCAGGCGGCGAACCGGGTGGCGGCGCTGGTGTGCGCGTCGGCGGACCTGGACGGCCTCCCGTACGCCCTGACCCCAGAGCCGCCGGGCGCCGGCGAGGCGCGCGCCACGGGCGAGGCCGCGCCGGCCGGGGTGCCGAGGTCGCCGTTCGAGGCCGGTACGCGGCTGGTCGCCGCGCTGGCCCGCCCGCCCGTACGGGAGGTGCCGGGGGTGCGGTTCGCCGTACGCCCGGAGTTCGACGTCACCCCCGAGACCGCCGCCGGGGGTGTTCCGCTCGGGCGGGTGCTGGACCGTAACCGCGCCGACGTCGGCATGCTGTCGGTGCCGTTGGAGAGCCTGAACCGGCACACGTTCGTCTGCGGTGCCACGGGCGCGGGCAAGTCGCAGACCGTACGCGGGCTGCTGACGGCCGCGGCCGCCGCCGGACTGCCGTGGCTGGTGGTCGAGCCGGCCAAGGCCGAGTACCGGCTCATGGCCGCCCGCCTCTCCGGCACCGAGGTGATCGCCATCCGGCCCGGCGAGGTCGACGCCATCGCCGCCGGCATCAACCCGCTCGAACCGGCCAGGGGCGTGGACGGGCGGGCGTTCCCACTGCAGACCCACGCCGACCTCGTACGGGCGCTGTTCCTGGCCGCGTTCGAGTCCGACGAGCCGTTCCCCCAGGTGCTGTCCGCCGCGCTGACGCGCTGCTACGAACAGCTCGGCTGGGACCTCGCGCTGGGCGAGCCCCGTACGCCCGGAACCATGCCGCGGTACCCGACGCTGGCCGACCTGCAGGCCGCCGCCGAAGACGTCGTCACAGAGATCGGGTACGGCAAGGAGATCACCGACAACGTCCGCGGGTTCATCCGCGTCCGCCTGTCCAGCCTGCGCCTGGGCACGACCGGCCGGTTCTTCGAGGGCGGCCACCCGATCGACTTCGAACGCCTGCTCTCCCGCAACGTCGTCTTCGAGATCGAGGACGTCGGCGACGACCGCGACAAGGCGTTCTTGATGGGCACGGTGCTGGTCCGCCTGGTCGAATACCTGCGGATGCGCCGGCGCGCCACCGGCGGGGCGGCGACCAGGCTGTCGCATCTGAGCGTGTTCGAAGAGGCGCACCGGCTGCTGCGGCGCAGCGAGGAGCCCGGTCCCGCCGCGCACGCGGTGGAGATGTTCGCCGGGCTGCTGGCGGAGATCCGCGCCTACGGGGAAGGCCTGATCGTCGCCGAGCAGATCCCCTCCAAGCTGGTCCCCGACGTCATCAAGAACACCGCCGTCAAGATCGTCCACCGGCTACCGGCCAAAGACGACCGCGACGCCGTCGGCGCGACCATGAACATCACCGACGCCCAATCCCAGTTCCTGGTCACGCTGCGGCCCGGCGAGGGCGCCGTGTTCAGCGACGGCATGGACTACCCGCACCTGGTCCGCATGCCCGACGGCACCGCCGCGGAGAACTCCCGGCCCGCCGTCCTCGCCTCGCCCAAGGCCCTCGTGAACACCCGCAGCGGCACCTGCGGCGCCGACTGCCGCACCTCGCCGTGCACGTTGCGGGACATGCGCACCGCCCAGCGCGTTCTGGACGACCACCCGTCCCTCGTGCTGTGGGCCGAACTCACCACGGCCGCGCACCTGACCGGCTGGGGCTCTCCCGTCCCCGCACCGGCGATCCTGGACCTCCTGCGCGCGCTACCGGACCGGCTGAGCGACTGCGCCCTGTCCCACGCCGTCGACGCCGCCGTCGCCGCACGCGCCTCCGTCATCGCCGCCCGCAGCGACCCCGGCCGGCTCGCCGAGCATCTCATCACCGTGCTGCGCGGCCGGCTGACCGGCGGCAGCGTCTGCACCGGCGAAGAACCGCAATGGTTCACCGCCCCCTACCGCTGGTGCCTCGTCCTGGAAGAACTGCAGACCGCCCACCACCACGACCCGGACGCCGGACGGCACCCCGACAGCGCGGCCTGGGAACGCACCTACGGGCAGCCGATCCCGGGCGAGCGCATCGCCGACCAACTCGGACGCGTATCACGCTGGTGGGACCGCGACCAGCGCGACCAGACCGCCCGCGACGCCACGCTGTGGGGCACCCCGAGCCCGTCGGCGATCGAGACCGCGACCGGCGCCCGCCGCGGCGACGACGACTGGGCCGACCGTCTCACCGAAGCCGTGACCGACCTGACCAACATCGACGGCCTCATCCACTTCTACATGCCGGCCACCGAATGACCGTCAGCCCGGGCCGCCCGGCCGCGCGCCGCGCCGCTCGGCCAGCCGCCGCTCGATCGACGCCCGGTAGAACCGCAGTTGCCCCGTCGGGGTCGTCGTGTACGGCAACAGGCCGCGATACGCCCACGACGTCACCGTCGAGCGAGCCACCCGGAACAACCGCGCCACCTCACCCGTCGTCAGCAACTGCCCATAGGCGTCCACCGCTCCGCCTGCCTCCCGGGCAGCCGGAGTTCCGGCAGTACCGTCAGCCATATCCCACAGCATAGACCGCGTCATAGAACGGCACGACCTGCTTTGGTGCGGTACGTCGTCCCGCTCGGCGCCGACGGGATGACCCCGGCGGCCCGCAGGTGGTCGTCCAGGTCCCGCACGTACTTCGTCGTGGACCAAGGTTCCAAGTGATCGCGGACCTGTCGGATGACGTGATCGAGGCGCGCAGAGCTATGCCGCGTGGCGACGGTGGCCGCTTCCGTCAGCTTCTCGGTCGCCGCCGCTATCTCGCGCTTCTGCACAGGTGCCTCGGCGAACTTGGCGATACCGAAGGCGCGTTCCCTGCTGTACGCCGCACCGCAAGCACCAAGTTGGGCGGTGACGGTGGCGATGGTCTGGTCCGGTAGGCGCAGTGTATTGAAGCAGAAACACGCCGCCTCCTCGATCGCCTGGGACTCGCTGACCCAGTACGGATAGCCAGGATCGGCGCCACTCGGCTTGCTCGCCTCCGACCGAGCCGTATCCATCAGCCGCATGCTCGTCGTGCCGTCGGCATCATGGGCAAACGCCCACGCCTGGTGGGTGTAGGTCGTACATGCGCGCAGGAGATGGCTGGGGCCGCGAAGGCGTGATCAAGCGCCGCCGTCGCTTGCCCACGGAAGCACGATGCCGGCCGGCCCGGCGGCCCGTGCAAGACGGACGGCGGTGCCTCGCGCCCTGTTACTATCGCGACAGTTTGGCGCTCTCATCGTCGGCGCCGTTCTGCGCCCCCGGTCTCCGGGGGCGCCGATGCACCGATCCCGACCTGGGGGTTGCCTGCGTTGTGGACCCTTCGACGGGGCGCCGCGGTGGCGCTCGTCGTCGTGCTCGCCGGGGTCGCGCTGGCGTGGTACGCCGTCCGCGCCATCGAACGGCGCATACCGGGATGCGCCGTCACCGGCACGGGTGCCCTGGCGGGTGTGACGCTGACGGTCGAGCAGGCCGACAACGCGGCCACCATCGCCGCCGTGGGCCGGCGGCTCGGCATGCCCGACCATGCCGTGACCGTCGCCCTGGCGACCGCCATGCAGGAGTCGAACCTGAGGAACCTGCCCGGCGGCGACCGCGACTCCGCCGGGCTGTTCCAGCAACGCCCCAGCCAGCATTGGGGAACCTACGCGCAGATCACCGATCCCGTGCACGCCGCGACCGCCTTCTACGACCACCTGCGGCGGTTGCCCGACTGGCAGGACGTCAGCGTCACCCGGGCCGCCCAGCAGGTCCAGCACTCCGCCACGCCCGACGCGTACGCCCGCTGGGAGTCGCAGGCCCGCGTCGTCGCCAGCGCCCTCACCGGCGAACGACCGCACGCGCTCAGCTGTCACGGACTCACCGTCACGGCGCCGAGCGCCGCACTGGTGCCGACCGCGATCGCCGAACTCGGCGACGCGCACCTGAGCGGCGTCCACGACCAGGCCACCGGCTGGGCGCTCAGCAGCTGGCTGGTCGCCCACGCGTCGCGGCTGGGCGTGGACCGGGTGACCTTCGACGGGCAGACGTGGACGGCGGCGACCGGAACCTGGTCCCGCACCGGACCCGCCGACGGCAGGCTGGCGCTGCACGACTGCTGTGGACGGCGGGCCGGCTGACGACGCCGGCGACGACGCCCCGGTCGCTCGAACACGCTGGTAAGCGTTCGGCGCCTCACTCATGCAGCTCAACGCTGGCCTAAGACTGCGGGGATCGACGGGGAAGTCGCATCCGAGCAGGGACCGGCGCAGCGCCGGCCGGTCGGCCAGGCGGGGAAGGAACGCGGACGGGTGCAGCGGCCGGGTCCAGTCGCCCAGCAGTCCACAGGTCAGCGGCACCGCGATCCATAGGTTCTCCGGCACCTCCTGGCTGCCCGCCAGACCGCAGGCTGCGCGTGCTCGGGCGCCCCTGGTGCGGCGGCACTCATTTTCTTGTCGTGACGTGCGGCGTCGGTTCTCACACGATCGCACCGGATCCTGATCGCGGGCGCGCCGCCGGTCACGAGCCATCGAAGCGGGCGCGGAGCCGCGGCAGGACCTCGGCGCCGAGGCGGGTGATGTTCTCCCGGGTCCGGTGCGGGCGGCCGGCGCCTTCCACCATGAGGATCAGGTGTCCGATGCCCGTGTGTTCGACCGTTGCGGTCATGGTCTGCACGCAGTCGTCGGGGGTGCCGATCGGGTGGATGCGGCACAGCAGGTCGGCGTAGGCGTCCGGATCGCGCGGGACGTAGGGCCGGTCGTCGACCGGGACGTATCCGGCCAGTCCGGGCCGCAGCCAGCGTGGCAACTCCGCGCGCAGCGTTCGCTGGGCTTCGGCGCGGGTGTCGGCGACGTAGGCCATGACCGCCGCCGCATGATCCACCCGGGCGTCGCCTGCGTGGGCCCTATAGCGGTCGATCATCTGGCGGCGGCCGTCGTCGTCGATGTGCATGCCCAGCAGCATGGGCAGCCGTCGTTCGGCCGCGAGCGCCGCGGTGGCGGGCGAGGTGCAGGCGACGACGACCGGCGGGTGCGGACGGGTGCGCGGGCGCGGCACCATTGGCACCTCGCGGAAGTTGTAGGTCGGCCCGCTCGCCGACAGTCGGGGACGGCTCAGCCCAGCCAGCAGCAGATCAAGGCTCTCGGCGAAGCCGGATTCGTACCGGGCGAGCCCCGTGCCGAACACTTCCAGGTCGATCCACGGGCCACCTCGCCCAACGCCCAGCCGGAAGCGGCCGCCGGAGACCTGGTCGAGCAATGCCGTCTGCTCGGCGAGCGCGACCGGATGCGACGTGGACAGCACGCTGACCGCCGTTCCCACCGCGATCCGTTCCGTACGGCCCAGCACGTAGGCCGCCAGCGTTGTCGCCGAGGGGCAGATCCCGTAGGACATGAAGTGGTGCTCGGCCAGCCACACATCGTCGAACCCCGCGCGTTCGGCGGCGATGGCCGCCTCGACCGTGGCCGACAGCACCTCGCCGTCGCTCTGCCCGGGAAACCGTGCCGCCAGCAAGAACACCCCGACTCGCATGGCCCCTACTGTGCCGAGGACCGGCGTCGGACGCCGCTCAACGAAGGCCAGCGCGGTGGTGCGGAATGGTCAGTGCTCGTCCCAGTGATCCTCGTGGGCGGCGTGCCGGCATCCATCGTGGACATGGTCGACATGATCGCCGTGCGGTACGGCGACGTGACCGCAGCCCCGTGCCCAGCGAGGGAAGCGGATGAACAGTACGGTCGCCGCTCAGTCACGCGAGAGCGTAGATCGTTGCGCGGGTCACCCGCCGTCGTCACCGGCCCGCCCCCGAGAAGGTCGTGGCCTCGGGCCCGAGGACGAAATCGGGGTCGATCTGGGCGGCCAGGTCTTCGCCGGTCGCCGCGTTCGCCCAGGCGCGGGCGTTCTTCAGGTGGAACTCCACGGCCTGACGGGTGTACTTCGCCCAGTCCTTGCCCCGGGCGTCGACCGCCTCCCGCATCACGGCGAGTACCCGCCGGTCGGTCTCGGCCAGATCGTCCAGCGCAAACGGCCGGCCCTGCTCCATCGCGCGCACCGCCTCCGACTCCCCTACGCAGGCCAGCAGCGCATCCCCGACGTGCTCGCGCAGAAACGCGACGTCGTCCGGGCCGTGCACCTTGTTGCCGATCACGGCCAGGGCGACGTCGTAGTCGGCGGCGTAGTCGGTCCACTGCCGGTAGACCGCCACGCCCTTGCGGGTCGGCTCGGCGACCAGGAAGGTCAGGTCGAACCGCGTGAACATGCCTGAGGCGAACGACTCGGCGCCGGCGGTGGAATCGACCACCACGTACTCGCCCGGCCCGTCGACCAGATGGTTCAGGTACAGCTCGACCGCGCCCGTCTTGGAGTGGTAACAGGCCACGCCCAGGTCATCGTCGCCGAACGGCCCGGTGACCATCAGCGCGGCACCGGCCACCTCGACCGCCAGTTCGGTGTGGAACGGATCGTCGCCGCCGACGCGCAGCAGCCGCGAGCCCGCACCCGGCGGCGTCGTTTTGACCATCGCCTCGGCCGAACGGATCCGCGGGTTGGATCCCCGCAGGTACTCCTTGATCTTGGGCAGGTGCTCGCCCAGCGCCGGGATCGCCGCGGCCTCGGCCTCGCTCAGCCCCAGGGCGACGCCCAGGTGCTGGTTGATGTCGGCGTCGACGGCCACGACCGGGGCGCCGGCCGCGGCCAGGGAGCGGACGAACAGCGAGGACAACGTCGTCTTCCCGCTCCCGCCCTTACCGACGAATGCGATCTTCACTGCTTCTCCTTGACCCGACGGCGAAGTAGCCAAGCGTAAGCTATCCACTACGAACAGCTACATCAATCCAAAGCGTGGACTCGGGAGCGACACGCAAGAGCTTATCGATATTGAAAACGGTTATCACCTTGCCACAAGAGCTGCGCGCCCGTCGCGGGATCCCGTGGCGAGGTCGGACGGCTGCTGCCATCGCCGCGGACAGCGGCATCACCCGGCCGTCGGCCCGCGACCGGCCCGCGACCGGCCCGCGCCCGCGGCCACCGTGGTGTGACGCCGCCGACACCTGACCGCTGCGGCCGCACGGCCTACCGTCGTCGGTGAACCCCTCATCCCACAGGAGGACCCATGTCGCTGACCGTATCCCCGCAACTCCTCCGCCAGGCACAGGACGGTGATGTCGACGACGCCGCCTTCGTCGACTGCATCCGCACCTCGCTGCCGTACGCGTGGCAGGTCATCACCGCCCTCGTTGACGACCTGCGCCGCAGCGGCGACGCGTTCGCCGACAACCAGGTCCCCCCGCCGGACGAGGCCGCGCGCGGGCAGTTGCTGCGGATGATGGCCAGCGACGCCATGCGCGCTGCCCTGGAAAAGCACTTCGGCGTGCGGCTGGCGTTCCAGAACTGCCACCGCGCCGCCGCCTTCCGCCCCGACGCCGAACACGAGTACCAACAGTTCGTCACCCCACGCGCCCAGATCCTCAACCAGAAACCCGAACTGGTCGACTGCTGACACGACCGGTCGTGTGCCGTCCACCGTCCGCCGGACGGCACACAGCCGGCGACGCGGTTCAGCACCCAAAGGCACCGGGAGGTTCGGTCACGAGTCGGCGCTGGCCGGCGTCGTGCTCTCCTTCGCGCTCGCCTGCGGCATGCTGTTCGTCTCCCTGTCCAAGGGGTTCCTCGGTGGCACCACCGCGCTGCTGTTCGGCAGCCTCATGCGCATCACCACCGGCCAGGTCGCCCTCCTGGCCGCCGTCGCGCTCAGCGCTCGCCGCCCTGTACGTCACCGCGATGGCTTGGTCGCGGCTGCGGGCGCCGCTACCGGCTCGCACGGCCGGCGGCTCCGGCCCTGTCATGACCGGCCGGGGCCGCGATCCCGATCGCGGGCGTGCCGCATGCCAGTGATGGGTCGGAACGGCGACCGCACGGTACGTAACCGGCATAGCGCCTTCATCGGGGTCGGCACCCGATTGGACGTGTCACAGCGTTTCCAGGAGGTCTTGGCCGAGGTAGTGTCCCGGCCGGCATCCGGGCGGCACGGCGAACAGGGCGGTGGAGGTGTGGCGGATGAAGCGGCTGAGGTTATCGGCGAGGGCGAGGCGCTGCTGGATGCGGGTGAAGCCGTTCACGGGGTCGGCTTGGAAGGCCATGAACAGCAGGCCGGCGTCGGGGGTTTCGTCGGGCAGGTAGCCGTCGAAGTAGGAGAATCCCTTGCGCAGGATGACGGCGCCGGCGTTGGACTGTGCGGAGGCCTGCCGGATGTGGGCCGAGGGGCCGATGGCCAGGCTCCCGTCGGGGTTCTGCTTCTCCAGGTCGAGGGGCGTGAACTCGGTGCCGCCGGACAGGGGCGCTCCGGTGTCCTTGCGGCGGCCGATGATCTCTTCTTGCCGCTGCCGGGGCAGCGCGTCCCACTCGTCGAGCAGCATCCGGATCCGGCGGAACACCAGGTAGCTGCCGCCGCGCATCCAGGCCGGATCGGCGTGCGGGCCGACCAGGATGGTGTGGTCGAAGCCGGGGTCGGCCGGGCGGGGGTTGCCGGTTCCGTCGAGCTGGCCCATCAGGTTGCGCGGGGTGGCGTGCCCGCCGGTGACGACGCCGTCGGTGGTGCTGAACCCGCTCATCTGCCAGCGGACGCGGGCGGTGCCCTTGGCCAGGCGGGTCAGCACGCGCAGCGCGTGCGCGACCACCATGGCATCGTCCGCGGTGAGCAGCACGCCCACGTCCCCGCCGCTGCGGCCCGGGTCGATCTCGTCGCGCGGGAACGGCGGGATCGGCGCCATCGCGGCGGGCACCGGAGCGTGCAGGCGGCGCAGCAGCGAGGCGCCGAATCCGGCGGTGACGGTGAGGGACGCCGGGCCGTAGCCGGTCACCATGGCGTCGTCGCCGGGCGGCGGCCGCCCGTCGGTCATCAGCCGCGCCGCCTGCGTCCAGGCCCGCATCATCGCCCGTACGCCCCCGGCGCCGGCATGGGGTTCGAGGTCGAAGGCGGCGAACCAGCCGTGCGCCGCCGGCGGGGCCAGAATCCCGGCCTGGTGGGCGCCGTCGAACGGGATCCGGCGCTCGCCGCGGGCGCGGGCGGACTCGCCGGCCACGGCCGCGGCGACGCCCGCCCCGCCGGTGGCCGCCGCGGCGCCCCCGGCCAGCGCGGCCGCGGTCAGCAGGCCGCGCCGGGGCAGCTCAGCCGCCATCGGGCCGATACCCCACCGGTTCGACCGGGACCCGCAGCGTGATCGCCGCGGACCGCCGGAAGGTGAACGTCAACGTGACGTGGTCTCCGGCGCGCAGCCGCCGGACCGGTTTGTCGATCATCACGTGGTAGCCGCCGGGGGAGAACACCAGCCGGCCGTGCGCCGGGACCGGCGGGTCGGAGACCATCTGCATCCGCTCGCCGACGGTGCGGTGCACCATCGTGTCGCCGGAGACGTCACTGCGCACGCCGGTGAGCGTGTCGGCGGCGCCGCCGGAGTTCACGACGGTGAAGTAGGCCGCCGCGACGTCGGGTGAGGCCGGCTGCGGCACGTACGCGCCTTCGACCCGCAGGCGCGGCGCCGATCCGCGGGCGGCCCCGGGGACGGCGGCCCAGGCGACCAGAGCCGCCGCCGCCACGAGCACCACCACCCCGGCCGCCATCAGCGCGGCGAAGGGGGCACGGCGGGCGGCCGCGCTCACGAGCTGCCCTTCGCCGCGCCGGTCAGGCCCGCTTTCGCCAGCAGCTTGGGCAGGTCGGCGGCGTAGTCGCGCGGGGAGACCCCGGCGGTGTAGACGTAGTGGGCCAGGTGGTCGGGGCCGAACGCCAGCACCTCGGCGCCGTGGGTGACCTCATAGTCGCCCGTGGCCCGATCCGGCCGGGACAGGCCGATGCCCACCGACCTGGCCGCCGCCTGGATCGTGGCATAGTCGCCGGTCAGCCCGATGAAGGACGGGTTGAAGGAGGCGAGCCAGGATTTGACGACCTTCGGGGTGTCCCGCCACGGGTCGCTGCTGACGAACACCACCGCGATCTTCGCCCGCTGCGCCGGGGCGAGCATGCGCAGCGCGCCCGCCAGATCGGCCATCGTGGTCGGGCAGATGTCCGGGCAGTGCGTATAACCGAAGTACAGCAGCGTCAGCCTGCCCTTCGTGGCCGCCCGCAGGCTGACCGGCTTTCCCGAGGTACCGGTCAGCGTGACGTCCGGCTCACGGAACGGGCGGTCCAGGTGCGTGCCGTGCAGATCAGACGCCGGCGGCGCGGAATCGATCCGCACCGGAGGCGAAGCCGACCCGCCGGCGCCGCCACACCCCGCCGCCGACAGGGCGAGTGCGGCCAGCAGCGGCGCGACGAGCGGCCTGATCCGGGACAAGGACATCCTCTCCTCGCGGGCATACGGAAACGGGACGTGACCAGACCGGACCCTGGCTCACACGAGAACTACAAGTTGTAGTACATAAGGCTACCGGCATCCGCCGCCGCCCTACGCACACCCCCGGCGAACGCGCGCCGAGACGCGTCCTGTCGATGGGCCGCAGCGGGCCAGAGCACGTCCGGCGCGGGGGCCGGAGACCAGGCCGCTGGTCAGCTCGCGAGCAGGAGCATGTAGGTCATGACCGTCCCGACGGCCATCTGGCAGGCCGCGTCCATCCGGGCGGCGAGCGTCCCGGCGCATCCGGTGGCCAGCACGGACCGGCCGCACCAGGCGGTCTCGGCGACGAAATAGGCGGCCAGCGCTGCGCTGGTCCAGGCGTAGGCTCCGCCCGCGCTCACCACCATTCCCGCCCCGGCCATGCCGCCCATCGGCATGCCGGGTATCGCGAACATGTACGCCATCGCCAGCGAGCCGGTCACCGCGTGGAGGCGATGCGCCCCGGCCCCGCGGTCCAGCAGGCACCAGCCGGCGGCCGTGACGTACACCGCCAGGGGAACCACGCGGGGAACAGGCCAGCCGATCGGGACGAAACTCGCCACCATTCCCAAGCACATCACCAGGTGCG
>JBEHYF010000124.1:0-16745 GCA_048498315.1 Actinomycetota bacterium | reverse complement strand
GGGCTTGCAGCCGTCGATCCCCGCCGCGCGCTTTTCCGGATCGAGCTGGGCCGGGTCTTCAAGCACGGTGACACGACGGATGAGCCTGCCGTCGTCCGCGTACCCTTCATGACGTTCCAGGGCATGTCCCTGCCCCAAATCCATCGCGGCGATCACCCGCTGAACGACCGGATCACAACCCCGTGCCGCAGCCAGCCAGGGACGCCGATCAGCGTTCTGATCGATATAGGCGACCGCCTCCGGCACAGAGACCTCCGGCAGGTTCGCACGAGCAGGATCGAACCGCTCCAGCACCTCACGCGGGCTCGGCCCATCCTCTTCGATCGGGACATCAAACCGTCGCGCAAACGGCGGGTATGCCGAATCCTCTCCCCCAGCGTCCTCCCGACCCGTATCCGCATCCGGCTCACCGGCCGCAGAAACCTGACGAGGCCGCTCTCCAGCGGCATCGCCCCTCGGCCGCGTGCCCGCCTCGCGCCCTGCCCCGGGGACCGCGGCGACCGCGGCCGTCACGGCATGGCCGGCCTGCTTTCTGCTCGTGGCCCGCGCGTCGAACTCCTCCGCGAGATTCGCGAAACCTCCGTGCGACCGCATCCGCTCCAGGACCGACACCGGCGACGCCGCCTCCGCCGGCTTACGATCCCGCCCCTGCCCCTGCGGTGCCCCGGCCGTCCCCAACTCCTTGCCATCGTCCCGGGACGTGCTCGTGCCGCCGCCCACCCCCTCGACGCCGCCCACCCCCTCGGCGTCGGCCTCGCCCGGCACCTGGCCCGTCCCCATCCGACGGCCACCGGCCCGGGACGCAGATCCCGGCTTTCCTGAACGGTCACGCTCGTGCTTCGACGGATCCTCATCCCGCTCGGAATCGGCAAGGTCGCCGGCACTACCACGGGTGCGATCGATCTTCACGGGCTGCTCCTGCTCACGACAGCACACCGCAACGACGCCGACGGCCGGGAAAACCAACAGTAGCGACCGAACGCACGTGGGTCCGCCCCGACCACTTCCGCCAGCGCACCGACCGCCACCGCTACATCCAGCACCCGCTCACCGGCCTGCGGGAGACCGCTGAACATCTCGTCCGCCACCTGGAGGGCATCCCGCTCCCCTCGTCTGTATCCACCTGAGAAAGCAGGCGCCTCCGCCATGGAGGAAGCGACGGCCGGACATCACGCGCACGCGCCTTGTGCCGCCGCGCGTGGCATGCGACAGTCCTGACAAGTTGTCGTACCAAGCCAAGGAAATTCGCCGTGACGCGCTCCTGGGAGGCGGACCGCGGAGCTCGGTTCAACCGCCGGCTCGGCAAGACCGCCGCCGAGTTAGGGAACAGCCGCACCACCAACGACTGCCCGGACATCTGGGAGCTCGACAACGGCGACATCGCGATAATCGGGCGTGACATGACGGCGACGTTCGCCGACAGATTGCCGACAGATGTCCGGATCGGTGCCGACGAACGCCTCGTGGTCATTCCCGGATACATGCTGAGCGCCGCGAAGCCGGACATCCGGGATGCTTGACCGCATACGCGAGATCCCCGGGAAGACGCTCGACATCGCCTCCTACCACGCCATACGGCGCGAAGAGACTCGGCACCTGACCAAGCCGATCTGGAAGCTCGAGCGCTCCCAGTACTTCCACGAACCCGACGACGATCCCAGTTGGCAGGCGTTCATCGCGAATGACTGGGCGCGGGTCCTCGCCGTGTTCGAAAGTGAGCGGGCCGATGCACGCGCCGAGGCGGAGAGTTACGCACGGCAGGGCAGCGAGCTCCGACGCCTGCGCATCGTCGAGAGCCCGGTGTCGCGGTACCTGCTGTGGGAGATGCAGTGGTTCAAAATCCTGGCCGAAGAGGGTACGTCGATCCGCGTGCTCGACGCCGGGCATGTCGAAGCGATCGAACACGACGGCGTGCTCCCGGAGATCGTCGTTGACGAGCACGCGCTCTACCATGTCAGATATGACGACGACTGGCGGGCATGCGGAGCCAGACGCATCGGTGATCCGAACGTGATGCGCCAAACCATCGAGGAGATCACGGCGCTGTGGGACCTGGCAGAGCCGTTCTCACGCTTCTTCGAACGCGAGATCGCAGCGCTCCTGCCGCCGACCCCGTGAAGGCGACGTTCTTTCGGGCCTTCACTCATGCCGGGCGTTGGTGCGTTCGTCCAGCGCGGAGATCAAAGTGGCGGTGTCGACCCCGTCGGCGTCACTGAGGATCTCGCGTCGAAGATCACACGAAGCTTGGCCGATGTCTCGCCCATGAAGCGGCTGATCAGGCCGTCCAGCCGGATCGTGAAGAGGGGCAGGTTGAGCTCGCGGGCCAGCACGGAGGCCGTCATGCTCTTGCCGGTGCCCGGCGGGCCCACGAGCAGGACGCGATGGATGGGCGCGAACCCGTGCTGCTCAAGACGATTGCGCTGACGCTGCTCCTGAAGGACGCGCTGGAGCGCGTCGCGAACGCTCTCCGAGAGCGTCATCTCGGTGAGCCGCACGTCCGGATACTCGGCTGAGACAAGATCGGCCAGCTCGCCCTTCGGCCTGATGACCGGCGTCGGCCCCTCGGAGCGGGGTAGCCGCTCGGCGCGCGAGGCGTCGATCAGCTCTTTAAGGTCGGCGGCGAAGCGGCTCTGCCCCTGACGCGCGGCCTTGGCCGCGAGCTGCAACGCGACGGCGTAAAAGACTCGTCGTCCCCCGCCGCGTGGGCTCTGACGAGGGCCTTGACGTGGTCTGCCGAGGCGGCCATGCCAACCCTCTCACGTGATTACGCGTCCTACCTGACTGTAGCGGCCATCATGACGGACGTCGATGACCGGGCGCAGTATGAGGTGCCGAGACGGCGCCATATCGCGACAGAGACCAGCCATCCGATCACCTTCGAGGCCTTGAGGCCGAAGGTGGCGCCACGTCAAGACGTGATCCCTCCGGCTTCGTCGAAGGTGAGGTCGATAGGCTGAATCAGTGACCGAATCCGGGTCAAGGCATGTACGCGACTGCGCGGCGTGACCAGGGCCGCTGCCCGTGGAGGATGAATGCCGGAAACCGACGAGGCGACGGTATCGGTGACTCTCGCCGAGATCGCTCGCATCGCCGGGGTGGGGCGCGCCGCCGTCAGCAACTGGCGACGGCGCTACGACAGCTTCCCGGCCCCGATCGGGGGCACCGACACCAGTCCGCAGTTCTCGCTGCCACAGGTCGAGCGATGGCTTCGCGAGAACGACAAGCTCAAGTACCCGACAGGGATGCTGGACCGGCTGTGGCCCAGGTTCGACGCGCTCGGCGATCGGGACGCCATGGGACGGATCATCGCCGCTCTCGGTTTCCGCATCGCCGATGGGAGGAGAGGCCCGGGCCTTCCGCTGAGTTCGCACGAGCGGTCGCTGCTCGACGAGTCGCTGGCCGTCGCCCGGCAGCAGAATCCCACCGACGTCTTCCGGTTCCTGATGGATCGCTGGCTGGCGACGCACGTCCGGCAGATCGCCACGACTCCGGCTCCGCTGGCCGGACTGATGGCCGAGATCGCGGACGTGGCGAGCGCCGGGCCGGTACGGACCGTACTCGACCCCGCCTGCGGCTCGGGAACCCTGCTCCTCGCCGCGGCCGAGCGCTGGAAGGGCGTGCGACGGCTCCGGCTCGCCGGGCAGGACGATGACGCGGTGCTGGCCGCGGTGGCGGCCGCGCGGCTGCGCGTCGAACTGAAGGCACGGGGGTCGGCCGCGCAGGCCGAGGTCTCGGCCGGCGACTCGCTGCGCGGCGGTACGCAGGCCGGCGCCGAGGCGGACGTCGTCCTGTCCAGTCCGCCGACCAACGAGCGCGACTGGGGCCAAGAGGAGCTGGCGACGGACCCGCGCTGGGTGTTCGGGCTTCCGCCGCGTTCGGAGTCCGAGCTGGCCTGGGTGCAGGAGGTGATCGCCTCCTTGGCCCCCGGCAGGACGGGCGTGCTGCTCCTCCCGCCGGGCGTGGCCGCCCGCCGGGCGGGACGCCGCATCCGGGCCGCGTTGCTGCGGGCCGGGGCGTTGCGTGCGCTGGTCGCGCTGCCGGCCGGCGCGGCGGCGCCGTACGGGGTGGGGTTGCACCTGTGGGTCGTGCGGCGCCCGGACGGGCGGGTCGCCGAGGACGGTCTCCTGCTGGTCGACACCGGCGACTGCCGCACGACCGGGTCCGGCAGGCGGCCCGGGATCGACTGGGACGCCGTACGCGACCGGGTCACGGCGGCGCTGCGCGGGGAGCCCGCGGACGGAGCCCGCGTCGTCCCGCTGATCGAGCTGTTCGACGACCAGATGGACCTGTCCCCCGCCCGGCACGTTCCCTCGTCCCGTACGGCCGCCGCGACCGTCGATCTGCACGAGGGGTGGTCGGGCTTCGGCGCGCGCCTGGATCGGGTGGCCGAGCTGAGCCGCCGGCTGTCGGCGCTCACGCCGTCCCCCGAGGCCGTCGCGGTGACGGTGTCGATCGCCGAGCTCGAACGCGCCGGAGCGCTGACCGTCCGCACGGGACGACCCGTGCCGGAGAGCCTGCTCCGGCGCGGCGCGCGTCCCGAGGACGCACTGCCCGTGCTGAACGTGCCCGACCTCGCGGCCGGCGGCGAGCCCGGCCAGTGGATCGCGGCCGCCGACCTGGTGCAGGCGCGGGACGCCGGCGAGCTCACCGTGGCCGAGCCCGGGGAGGTCGTGGTGGTCGGCGTGCAACGCGCGTTCGATACGTGGGTACAGTGCACGGCGCCGGTCGTCCTCGGTGCCCAACTGCTGGCGATCCGGCCGGATCCCGGCCGGATCGATCCGTGGTATCTGGCGGGTTGCCTGCGCACTCGCGCCAACGTCCGCCGGGCCGGCGGGCACGCGTCCACCTCGTCGCGAATCGACGCGAGGCGCCTGGAGGTGCTGCGGCTGCCGTTGGAGGAACAGCGCCGTTACGGCGAGATCTTCCGCGAGATGTCGGCCTTGGAGGAGTCGCTGCGTGAACTGTCCGATGTGGGCACGGCGTTGCGGAACACCCTCGGCGAACTGCTGGCGGCCGGGCGGTTGCCCATCCACTGACCCGGCCCTACTCCCCGGGATCGGACTGCGGTGCCGCGGCCGCGGCCGTCGCCGTCTGGGATCCGGTGCCACTCCCCGGGATCGGATGGCAGCCGGTCGAGCATCGGCCGGACCCGGGATTCGTGGCCGTGCTCGATGAGTTCGAGCGCGACCTCGTGCAGTCTCCGTACGAGCCTGGCCGGAACCGGGTCGAGGGCGGCGACCCGCTGGGCGATGGCCAGCCACTGCACGACGGCCTCCTCCACGCGCCCTTCGGGCACCAGGCACTCGGCGAGGCCGATCCGCGCCTCGGCAAGGAGCTCGGCTCCCTCGGCGGACCCGTCTCCGGCCACCTGCCGCTCGGCGTCCCGGTAGCGGGCCCTGGCCCGGAAACAGATGCCCTCCAGCCGGGCCGCGTCCCCGCACCGCAGGCACGCGCGGGCGATCGGCAGGTAGCCCAGCCCCCAGGCGCGGCGCACCTCCGCCAGGGTGTTCTCCAGCCGGGCGATCGCCGGTCCGGGTTCGCCGGCTTCGATCTCCTCGTCGGCCTCCGCGACGAGCCGGTCGTACTCCGCGCGGGTCGGCCGGTCCACGCCGGGACGGGCGGAGCGCCGCGACCGCCCGCGGCGAGGCGGCCTCTCCGGCTCGCCGGGACGCTCCCGGCCGTCCGGAGCGCGGTACGGCAGCGTCGGGTCGGGGACGAGCCGGGGGTTCGGCGCCGGATCGCCCGGCCGCGGGAGGTACGGGCGCAGGACCTCGACGACCTCTTCGGCGGCCGGGCGGTCACCGGGGGCCTTGGCGAGCATCCGCGCGATGACGTCGTCGATCGCCGGGGCGATGTGGTCGACGGTGGCGCGGGCCCGAGGCGCCTCCTCATGCCGATGCTGGTCCTCGATGCTGCGTTCGGGCGTGCCCTCGAAGGGCCTCTTCCCGGTCAGCAGCATGTAGTACACGCAGCCGGCGCCGTAGACGTCCGCGGCGGGGGTGACGTCGCCGCCTCCGGCGCCGATGAGCTCGGGCGCCTTGTAGCCGAGACTTCCGGGGGTGGCGCCCTCCTCGGTGTACCGCGTCGCGTCGGGATCGGTGAGGTATGCGATGCCAAAGTCGATCAGGTGGACGACGTGGTCGGTTCCCACGATCACGTTGTGCGGCTTGACGTCCCGGTGGACGACGCCCTCGCGGTGCGCGTACGCTAGGGCGTCCAGGAGCTGCGTCATGATCGCCGTGGCGGCGTCCGGCGTCAGGGTGTTGCGCTTGAGGAACTCGTCCAGGGCCGCGCCGTCGATGTACTCCATGACCATGTAGGGGTCGACTCCCTCGAAGCCGCGGCCGAGCAGGCGGGGAATGCCCCGGTGCTCCAGCCGCTCGAGCAGGTTGCACTCCCGTTCGAACCGCTTGAGCAACGTCCCCCGGTATCGCAGGCGTTCGGTGGAGGAGAGCGATCCCTCTCCCCAGGAGCCCTGCAGCATCTTGACGACCACGAGATCGCCGGTCTGGAGGTCCCGCGCGATCCAGAGCCTTCCCATGCCGCCCTGGCGAAGAGGGCCCTCGACCCGGAACCTTCCTTCGAGCACGTCGTCCCGCTCCATACCTCACTCCTCGCGAAGCGTGTGAACGGTAAACAGTGTGCCACCCTAGACACTGCGTCGCATCTGAACTATGTTCACAGCTATATACTTTGGAGGAGAGGGATTGTGAATGAGCTCCCCCCAGGGACCCGAGGCGACCCCCGGCTCATCCGCGTCGGCCTTCCGTTGCTGCGGGAGGATCCGCGCGACTGCCCGCGCGGCCTGGCGCTCCGCGCGCGCCCGTTCGTGCGGCAGGACCCGGAGCGAGTGCTCGGCAGGCCGGTCAAAGACTTCCCGCTCGCACCGGTGATGGACGCGCTCGATCTCATCGAGCACAAGAACATGGACGTCGCCGCGGCCCTGGCGGCTCCCGCGGTCACCCGCCGCTGCCACCCGGGCCACCACGCCTGGACCCGGGACGCCGTACGGAACTACCTGGCGGCCCGCGACCGTGAGGAGCGCGCCCGGCGCGCCGCCGGGCATCCCGCGACCCTTCCGGTGCAGCACGAGTGGGTGGCCGTCAACTCGCTGCCCGCTCCCGATCCCCGTGGCGCGACCCGCTACGAGCGCACCGTCTGGGGCCGGCGCTATGCGTCGGCCGACGGCGACGTACGGGAGATCTGGCTGCCGTCCGTGAACTGCGTCAAGGACGATCGCGGCGAAGCGGAGATCGCGGCGGCCGCCTCGGTGGTCCTCACCGGCGTGCCCGCCAAGGCGGCGTTCGGCCGGCCGTACGTCCCGGCGAGAGCCGCCGGGCCCGCTCCCCGGCACGTCCGAGTCATCGCCGTCGGATGCGGGGACGGCGAGGTACGGGTGCTCGCCGACTGGGACGCGCACGAGGTCTCCCGGCGGTACGAATCGCTGGCGCGGCCGCTGCTGAAGCACATGATCGGCCGTACGGAGCTCAACCCTGGATCCGGCTGTGTCGACTGCGAAGGCCTGAGGGGATGCCCGCAGCCGCCCCGGGCACCCGGTCTGCTGCAGGTGCAGGAACCGGCCCGCCCCCGCCGCAGGCGGAGCGCGTCGGCCAGCGACCTTCGCGTTCACGGAAAGTGCCCGGCGCAATATCACCTTACGCGGGTACTCCACCTCAAGGGGGCACATCCGGAGAACATCGCCATCCGGCGCGGCCGGGCCGTCGACGCCGTCCTCAACGAGCGGCACCGGGAGCGTCCGGCGCGCGGCTGTCGCGACCTCCCGGCTCCCGCCGAATTGCCCGGGCTCACCGCCGAGGAATCGGGCCCCGCGCGGCGGATGCTCGAGCAGCACCGTGCCGTCTGCCCGTTGTACGGGCTGCCCGCCCACGAGCGGATCCTGGTGCAGCCGCGGCTGACCGCCTACGACCCGGTGGCCGACGCCGTCGTCATCGCCGACCCCGACCTGCTCCACACCGACGCCGGAGGCTGGGTCTGGCGGGAGACCAAGACCTCCTCCGGTCCGCCGTGGGAGGGACGGCCGCTGCTGGAGACCTATCCGCAGCTCGCCCTCGCCGTCCTGCTGATGGCGGCGGGCGTCCCCAAAGGCGACCGGCGGCGCTCGCGCATCGAGCTGGAGGTGCTCTACGAGCACGGGTCGGTCTGCGAGGTCATCGACCCCTTCGACGAGCCGACCGTGGCACAGGCCCGGTCCGTGGTGGCCCGCCTCGCCGGCCCCTGGGCGGCCGACGCGTCCTATCCCCCGGCTGCCGGCCGGCACTGCGCCGACTGTGAAGCGCTCACATGGTGCGACGCCGGCCGCACCGAGGTCTCCGGGCGATGATCATGTTCGTCGAATGGGCTCCCCACGACGGGATCGCGCTGCTGCGCGCGCTCGCCGGCGGGCTCATCGCGCTCGAACGGGTGACCCGGCTCGACGCCTTCACCATGCCCTACCCCGCCGAGGCCCAGCGCGCGCTGGACCGTACCGCGCTGGCGTGCCTGCTCAAGGGCGCCGCGCCTCCGCGGAGCATGGCCGAGCTGATCGACTGGTGCGCCACCAGGCCCCTGTCGGACTGGCCGCTGAACCTGCCCGCGGACACCGTGGGGCCGGAGGACCTGCTGCTCGACGGCGAGTCGGCGCGGCCGACCGAGCTGTGCCATGAGTGGGCCGAACGCAGCCGCGACGCCGCCGGGGAGCACCTGGACCGGGTGGTGATCCACACCGCACTGCGGCTGTGCCGGGAGTACGGCCAGGAGGAGACCTACAGCGCGTTCCGCGACCTGCTGGTGAACCGGCCGGTGCTGACGTCCGCGGAGGCCTTCGAGGTGGCCACCGACCTGCTGATGGAACCGGTGCGCGAGATCATCTCTTGGATCTACCAGCCGGTTCCGGCGAGCTATCTCAACGACGGCGCGTACGCGACCTGCGGTCGCTGCCTGACGCTTCTCACCCCCACTCGTGACGGGACCTGGTGGTGCGAACGGGATCGATGCCGTCGCCAGGGACCGCCGCCGATCGGCCGGCGACTGTGCCCGGAGGAGGTCGGGGAGGTCGTCCAGCTCCGGCGGCCGCTGCGCCAGTTCGTCACCGGGCCCGGCCGCGCGGAGATGGAGCTGGCGCGGGCCCTGAAGCGGCTCGGGCTGACGGTCCGCATGTGGCCGGGGTTCGACAGCTACGACCTGCACGTCACCTTCCCGGCCGGACGGGTCTGGGCGATCGACGTCAAGGACTGGGCCAGCCCCACGCTGCTGGCCCGGACCGCGCGCCCCGTACGCCCGGATCCACCGTACGACGAAGCGTTCTGGGTGGTGCCGCGCCGGCGCGTCGACGACCGCCCGGGTTACATCACCACGTTCGAGCGCATCCGCCCGCCCGAAGCCCACGGACCTCGGCTGCTCCCCGACGACGAGCTCATCGAACTCGCCCGCGAGCGGCTGCGGGACACCCGCCTCACAAGGAGTGCTGATCCCACGGGAGGCGCCGGTCCCACGCCCGCCGATGGAGACGTCGGCTCCGCAGGGGGAGCCGGCTCCACGCCCGCCGACGGAGGCTCCCATGCGTGACCGCAGGACCTGGCATCGGAAGGTCAGTGCCGAACTCGCCCGGCACTGGGAGGGACTGCCGCCCGAACTTCAGGAGATGAGGCCGCCCGCCGTCTGCCAGGTCGAACTGGCGCTGCGGCTGCTGGAGACCGTCGCCCCGGGCGAGCCCGCCGGCGGCGCCTACGCCCTGCTCGGCGGCTACCCGTTCGCCCGCGGCCTGGGCCTGGACATCGGCGAGCGCCACGAGATCGCCCTGGCCGCCGCCCGGCACCTACTGTGGACGCTGCGGCGCCGTCGCAGCTGGCAGGAGGCACTGGACACCTACCGCCGGTTCCCCGAGCGGCTGCGCGGTTACGAGGCACCGCCGAACGAACCGCCGCTGGCGCTGACGCCGGCCGTCGCCGGCGAACGATTCGCGGTCTATGACGCCGCGCTGTCCACCCTGCCGCCCTTCGCCCGCGAGACTCTCAAACTCGCGCCACCCGGTCGCAGCGGTTTCACCGATCGGCGCAGGCTGGTCTCAGTCACGCTGCCCCCGACCCTGCGCCCGGAACGCGTCCCCGGGCACGATCTGACGGCGGGCCGGCCCGGCGACGGAAAGCCCCTGACCATCACGCGCGACGACCTGATCGAGACCGCTCGGTGGATGGACGCCGAGGAACACGATCGGCAGGTCGACACGCCCGGCCACTGGGAGCATCGGCTGTCCCAACTGCACTTCGCCACCCGTGACACCGCCGGGACGGGCTTCACTGAACGGCGGGAGCTGCGACTGGACGGCCTGCTCCACATGGCCGGCATGGTCGGCGCGGGCAAGAGCACACTCATGATCCTCGTGGCCGTGTGGGCGGCCCGGCGGCCGACGCCACTGCGCACCACCCTCGTCGTCGGTGACGTCGCCGAGCAACTGCGCATCAGCACGCTGCTAAGCGAGATCGGCATCCCCGCCGTCCCCGTGCTCGGCGCGAGCACCCGGGAGAACCATGTCCAGCGGCTGCACCGACGGCTCGCCGCCCAGGGCTACGACAACCTCCTCGATCACGATGACCGGCGGTTCGACGACCTGAGCACCGTGTGCGTGCTCGACGCCCTGCGCGGCACGGAGGCGGCCCAGCCGCTGCGCTACGCCGACGCCCCCTGCACGTCGTTGCACCCCGAGCGCCCGGAGCCGGACGCCGAAGCCGACGCCGGGCCGCACGGCACCCTGCCGGCGTGGCTCCGGGTGGGCGGCGGGCGAACGGACGCACCACAGGCGGCGGGCCCGGAGCCCGAAGGCAGCGCGGGCGGCGCCCAGGCGGACCTGCCCGCGGCGGGCCTGGGATCCGGGGACGGCACGGGCGGCGTCTCGGCGGGCTCTCCACTCCCGGGGCACCGGCCGGACCCGCGGGACCGGAACCCCGGATCCGGCAGGTACGCCGGCCCGGCGTACGGATGCCCGCTGTGGAGCGCATGCCCGCGCCACGGCACCGCACGCGACCAGGTGACGGCGCTGGTCTGGATCGCCAACCCCGCCAGCCTCGTGCAGAGCGCCGTACCGTGGCACCTGAACGACGAGCGCCTGCGCCAGCTCGAACTCGCTTGCACGCTCAGCGACATCGTCGTCGTGGACGAGGCCGACGCCGTGCAGATGCGGCTCGACCAGATCTTCGCGCCCTCGGCGACGCTGGTTCAGCCCGGCCCGGACTCCTGGCTCGACCAGTTGCACACCCACAAGATCGAGGAACTGTCGAGGCGGGCGCGGCTGCCGCTGACCGACATCGAGATCGACCGATGGAACGCATCGCTGACGGTGGTCAGCACGGCCACCGACCGGCTGTTTCGGACGCTGATCTCGGACGGGGATCTGCGCGAATGGGCGGACATCGACTACTTCAGCCCGTGGACGCTGCAGGAGAAGCTGCTGGCCGACTGGTTCCAGGAGCACCGGGGCCCGGTCGCCGACAGGATCCCGGACGAGCGCGACGTGTTCGAGGCGCTGGAGAACGACGAGCCCGGGCCCGACGTGCCCACGGCGGTGACCGATCCCCGGCGGGAGGAACTCAGAGCCCTCTTCGACGGCTTCCGCGACGATCCCCTCGGCGGACACGGCCCGTACGGGAACGCCACCGACGACATGATCGATCTGGCCAGGGACCTGCTGCACACACTGTCGGCGAACGAGACCCGCGCCCGTACCCGTGCGCTGCTGGAGACCCTGCTGGCCGGTACGCCGGCCCCGGCGCACGACCCGGTCTGGATGGAGGCGACCTGCCGGCGGCTGGAGTTCATGCTGGTGCTGTCGGCGCTGCACCACCGGCTGGACCGGCTGACCTTCCTGTGGCCGCAGGTCGAGGCCGCACTGCGGCTCGACGTCACCGGCAACGAACTCACCCGCCGCCCACCGCTGGACTACGCGCCGCTCATTCCCGAATCCCCGATGGGCAACGTGCTGGGCTTTCAGTTCCTCCCCGACGAGCGCGAGCGCGACGAGGACGGCCGGCACAGCGGAACACTGCGGTTCTTCCGCTGCGCGGGAGTCGGCCGGGAGCTCCTGCTCGGCCTGCACCGGCTGGGCGCCGACCCGGCCACGGGCCGCCCCGGCCCGCACGTCGTGTTGATGTCCGGCACCAGCTGGGCGGGCACCTCGACCCGCGCGCACGTGCTCGCCCCGGTCGGCGCGGTGCTGAAACCGGCGGAGCGGGCGCTGCGTGCCATCGCCCGGTCACGGTTCGCCACGCGGTTCCTGTACGACGACGAGGGCCGGCCGATGAAACTGTCCGGCACGGACCCCAAGGTACGTCCGGCGGCGGCCCGTGCTCTGGCCGCCAAACTCGGCGGGCCGGGCCGCGGCGGCACCGCCAGCCCGCTGGAACAGGAGCTCGCGCTGATCGAGGACGGTGCGCGGCGCCGGGCCATCCTCCTCGTCGGCAGCTACAAGGAGGCGGCCATCGCCGCGGAAGTCCTGCAGGACATGGAGCGCTGGCACGGGCGGGTGCGGGTCCTCGCCGCCGACGACGCCGACCTGGAGTATTCCCTGCTCGGATCGGCCGGCGACCGGAGCGTCGCGGTCGGCACGATCCGCCGCGGTGACCTGGCCATGTTCGCCGAGGACCCGAGCGCGGAGATCCTGGTGGCCCCGCTGATGGCGGTCGAACGCGGGCACAACATCCTCAACGCGCAGCGCAATGCGGCGTTCGGCGCCGCGCTGTTCCTCGCCCGGCCGCACCCGCGACCCGACGACCTGTCGCTCGCGGTCTTCGCCATCAATGACTGGGCGACGCGGTTCGCGCGCGACGAGGCCCGTGACGGCGACCTTGGAGCCCCTGGCCTCGGCCCCGAGGACTCGGCGACGTTCAGCGAGCTGGCCGCCAAGGCCGGCGACCTCGACCGGGCCTGGCTCGCCTTCCGGCACCGGGCCCGAGAGGAATGGCGGCACCTCCTATCACGGCGCTACGTCTACTCGCGGCTGTCCGAACGGGAGAAGCGGTCGTTCGCCTGGGATCAGCTCGTGACGCTGTGGCAGGTCATCGGCCGTCTCGTCCGCGGCGGAGTGCCGGCCCGGGTGGTGTTCGTCGACGCGAGCTTCGCACCGCGGCTGGCCCGCGCCCTCGCGCCCGGAGTGCGGGCCGGGACACCGCCGGAGACCGACGGCCTGCTGGCTGCGCTGCGCGACGTCCTCGCCCCGTACTTCTCTGCTGACGCCGACCCGGCGTGCTTCGCCGATCCGGCCGACCCGGCGCTGGTCCGGCTGCTCTACCAGCCCCTATACGACGCGCTGTGCACGATCACGCACCGCACCTGACCGATCCTCACCACGAAGAACTCAGGAGTCCGTCATGGCCGTCTCCTACGATCGCGTTCGCACCGCCGCGTGGCTGCCCTCCTCGCCCGACGCCTCGATCGTCGCGCGCTATCACGCCCTGCCGTTCCCAGAGCAGTGGCGTGACGCCCTGCTCGACCTGTGCAACACGGGCCGCTCCGAGGACGCGGAGCCGTACCGGACCGTGCCCACCCACCGGATGGAACAGGTCCTGCAGGCGGTCGCCCCCGACCATCTCGCGCTGCCGCGTCCCGCCACGTCCCAGGACGAGCCGGCGTACTGGCTGTACGTGCCCGACGATGCCCCGCTCCTGCCCGACCCGGCGTTCCGGGCCCTGCGGAACGCCTGGCTGGCCGACCTGCGCCCGGAGCCCGAGCACCGCGCGGTGCTGAACCGCACCCGTGCGATGCTCGACGAGAGCCCTCCGTTGTGGCGGTCCGTCGAGGTGGAACTGCTCCGCTGCCCGGCGACCGGCGGCGGCACGGCGGCGCCCCGGCCGTACCAGTACGCGCTGACCACCGACTGGCTCGCCCGGCGCCTGCTCGCCCTGGACCCGTACGACTTCGGCGGCGGCCGGCTGCGGTTCCGCGCCCTGCCCCGGAGCCCGCGCGACCAGGGCGCCGAACTGGTGTCCCAGCCCCTGCCCTTCGAGGTGAAGGGACGGACCTGGTGGTACTCGATCGTTCTCAACATCACCTTGCACACCGTTCCGTTCGACCCGCTGCCCCGGCTTCACCTGCACAGCGGGATCCGCCGCTGGGCCACCCTCGTCAGCGGCACGACCCAGCGGCTCCATCTCCCGTACCGGAGTAGGACGACCGTGCTTCTGCGGCCCCGGGTGCCGTGGCTGCCCGGCGCCCCGGCGTCCGGTCGCTTCGCCGTCGCCCGGCTGGAACGGCGATGGGACAAGGAGAACGAGGCGTGGACGACGGACTGGGTGAACGGTGGCCCGGCCCGCATGATGCGCGGCATCTCGCTGACCGAGCCGTTCCCGGAGGCCGGCGAGATCCTGGCCGAGCCGGAGCGATGGCTGACCGACGACATGCGTGCCGCCGTGGTGTACAGCACGGCCATGGGCGCACACGGGGTCGCCGCGGGGCTCATGTCCGACCAACGATCCAGGATCGTCGAGTGGGCGGAGCAGGCGATCCCGGCCGAGCTGCGTCCGGTACCCACGCGCCCCCATACTCGGCGCGGCTCGACCACGCCGGCCAACGTCGCTCCCAAACCGAGGCCGGCCGACAAGGCCACAGAGGAGATCCGGCGGGCCGCGAACCTCCGTGAAGCGGTGGCGTTCGCCGTGGCCTGCCTGCGGCCTTCGGACCCGTCCAGCGCCGTGCCGGTTCTGGGGGCCCGGCTGCTGTGGCAGACCCCGGACATGCGGGACGCCGCCATCGCGGCCCTTGTCGCGCACCTCGGCCTCAAGAACGACGGTGACGCGCCGACATCGGCGGCCTTCGCGGCGGCCGCGCCCGAAAACCCGGTCATGCTCGAATGGCAGTCGCCGGAGCTGACCGTACGGCTTCGCTGCCTGAAGCTGCCGGGTCGGCTCGCCGGCGACCTCCCGATCCCGGACGACGCCCGGCGGACCCGCGCGACCGTGACGGCCGCGCTCGCCGACCGGCGCGCCGCGGCGGCCGCCTTCCTCGCCGCCGACGGACCTGGGGACATCCCGTCACTCGCGCTGGTCGAGCTCGACCGGCCCGGCGACTTCACCAGTACCGACCACGACCCCAAGTTCGCGCTGCGGCTGGGCTTCGCCGACGCCGGAGCGCTCACCCAGTTCGTCACCGTGCCCAAGAAAGTCAAGGGCTACGACTCGGCCGGGAACGCCGATCACCGCGCGCGCGAGGCGTGGGACGACGGGCTGCGCCAGCTGGGGGCGCGAGTCCATCCCGAACCGGCCGTCGCCGGCGGGTTGCCCGACGGCCTGCGGTACGCGGCGATATGGCTGGTCCGGAAGAACCGGCGCAGCCGTACCCGCTGGGAGGGGTACGTTCCGGTCGCGGTGCTGGTCACCCCGGAGCGGCCGGGCCGTGGCATCGCGCGGATTCAGGGCTGGGATCCCGAGGCCGACGATGGCGCGGGCGCATGGGTCCCCTATCCGGTCATGCTCCTGCGGCTGACCCGGCTGGCCGAGATCTCCGCCGGCGAGCCCATCCCGACGGGTGCCTCCCCCGATCCCGCCGGTTCGGCGGCCTCCCCCGATCCCGCGGCTTCCGGCGGTGACGGTACGCCTGGGCACCGGCCGTCCTGGCGCAAGAACATGGACGGACAGCGCAGGGCGACCGAGCAGTGGCTGCAAAAGGTGCTGGCCTCGCTGCGGGGCACCCCGACCCTGCTGCTCGCCCACGCGCAGAACGCCCGCTCTCACTGGACCTGGTTGCAGGACGGGCAGGTCGAACCCGACCGGCTCCGGACCGGACTCGCCCCCGCACGCCGTCTCGATCCGGATCTGCGGCTCGTGCGCGTGCGTACCCGCATCGGCCGGGAGACCGCCCAGTGGTGGGGCGTCCATCCCCGCGGCGGCCCGAACGGACTGCCGTCTCACCTGTGGGTCGCCGCCGGGGACGACGGCATGGGCGGCCGCGTCTTCTGGAGCACGACCCCCAAAGCGCACCAATTCCGCACCTCGGCCGTCGAGGCCGACAAGCTCGCCCCACGCCCGCTTCGGGCCGGACCTCGGAAGGGCGAGCCGACGGTGGATACCCACATTCCAGCGTGGAATCCGGACCTGGTGGAACTCGCCGTGCTGGGCTGCCATCCGGCGGACGGCGACGACCCCGAAGCCCTCGCCCTGGCCGTCCACCAGATGCGCCGGCCCCCAGACTATCCCGAGGCGCTGAGCCTGCCGCTGCCCCTGCACCTTGCCGGGCTCGCCCAGGAATACGTCCTCCCGATTCCGGTGCAAGACGGCGAACAGGCGGTTCCCTCGATGGAGATGGTGGCCGACGAGGATCCCGCCGCGGTCGAGATATCGGAGACGGAGTAAGCCACCTCCCGCGAATCAGGCATATGCTCACTGCCGTCACATTGGTCTAATCGGCGCTCCGGGGTTACGCCCAGCAGAATCATCGCCACGAACCCGGTTTCTCTTTCTCAACAATTTCATAATCAACTGAATCGAGGTTTATAGACATGGCAACGGGTCGTTATCGGTCAATTTTCCACACCCGTCTTCCCGCCGATCAAGCCTTCGCAACGGCAGAGCAAGAGTTGCGCACCTGGATCGGTTCCAAGGGATTCGACCAGGAGGCGTTCGACAAGGGGAATGCTCGAATAGGTCCGGGAGTCATTCTGCTGGCGAACGCACGCAACGCACCGGATGGCACTCAGACGAAGCGTTGGCAGCTTCGCGAGTCGAAAGCCGACGGCGCGTGGCTTACGACGCTGACCGTCCACT
>JBEHYF010000123.1:0-16815 GCA_048498315.1 Actinomycetota bacterium | reverse complement strand
CGACCCCTGGTTTGTAAGACCAGTGCTCTAACCACTGAGCTATGCGCCCGCTGCCTGTGGTCTATGACCGGCACAGCCTACCGGGATCTTCCCTCCGGCCGCGAAACGAAAAGGGGTCAGCCCGCCGGGGACCAGGTTCCGAACGCGCCGGTGCCGCCGCGGGCGGAGACGTACAGGCGGCCGTCCGTGGCCAGGGCCAGGGCGAAGACGTGACCGGTGCCGTCGGTGGCGACCGTCGGGACGCCGACCGGGGCGGCCGGAAGGGCGGGGGCGGGCACGCGGCTGCCGGCGGGCACCGGGGGTTCGCCGGGGGCGTCGAAGACCGCGCGCAGCGGCGTGGCCGGGGGGCTCCAGGTGCGGCCGGTCTCCTGGATCTGGCGGATCGCCGTGGACCCGCTCTGCTCGTAGAAGACGATGGGGTGGCCGGAGGCGTCGCGGATGGCGGTGACAGGCCCGCCGGGGCGTACGCCGGGGATCGGGCCGGCGTAGGTGAAGGCGCAGGGACCGGTCTGCCGCCACTGCAGCAGCTCGGTGCGGGTGGGCGCGAACAGCTCGATGCCCTGAACCCCGCCGACGGCGGCCATGCCGTCCTGGACGTCGCGTACGGGCGTGAGCGGGGTACGGCGCCGCCGGGTGGCCGGCTTCTTGGGTTGCGGCGTGCGGTGCGGGGTCGCGGTATTGCGCTCCGTCGGCGTCCCGGTCGTGGGCTTGGCGGTTGGCGCGGCGCTGGTCGCCGGGCCGCCGGGGGTGGGGCTGGTCGCGGTCGGGATCGGGAGGGGGATGGTGATCGGGCCGGGGGTCTGCCGGGGGGTCGGCGAGTCCGGTCGCCGGGGCGTCCCCCCCGGGGTCGGCGCGGACGGGATCGTGGTGCCGCCCAGCCGCGCGGCCGGGGTGCTCGGACGCGGCGGGGCGGGGCGCGGGGTGGTGCCGGGCAGCCGCCGCCAGCCGGGCGTCCACGAGCCGCCGGTCCGCTCGCACTTGACGGCGACGGCACCCGTGGCGTCGCGGGTGAACACGACCGTCCGGCCGTCGGGACCCGTGGCCGCCGCGGGGGCGCCGGTCGCGCCGGTGCCGAGGGTGCTCCAGCGCGCCGTCCAGTGCCCGTGGACGAGACGCGGCCGGGCCGCGACCAGGGTGCGGCCGCGCAGGGCGAAGACGCGCCCGCCGGCGACGGCGAGGGACGGCGCCAGGGAGCCGCCGCCGAGCGACGCGGGGCCGGCCCAGCCGGCCGGGGTCTGCCACCATGCGTACAGCCGGCCGGAGAGGACGGCGAACGCCAGCAGCCGCCCGCTGCCCGTCCGCATGGTCCAGGCGGACCCGCGCGGCCAGCGGTAGCGCATCCGCTCCTGCCAGGAGGCGAAGTTCCGCGCCTCCGGGCTGATCCGGTAGTCGTGCGCCCGGTACGTCGCGAAGTCCTGCTCCTTGGCGGCGATGTCCGCGCCGGTGAGGTTCACCGGCGTGTCGCTCAGGTCGTAGTCGCGGTAGTAGGTCAGGATCACCGGCCGCCGGTACGCGCGGACCGCCTCCGCGGCGAACTCCGCCGTGGCGATGTGATCGGTGTGATCGGCGGTGTAGCGGGGGTCCGGGGCCGGGTCCTGGGCGCGGACGACGGTGGGTGCGGCCCGGCGCAGCAGCGTGACCAGCGCCCGCAGCACGTCCGCGTGCGTGTAGCAGCCGGCGTACGGGGAGCGCGGCGGCGTCACGGTACGGGCGCAGGTGCCGCCGCCGCGGTCGGCGTACAGCCGGGCGACGGCGCGGCGGCCGATGTTCGCGCGGGGGTCGCGGCCGTCGGGGAGGCTCAGGTAGGCGAGCCGGATCTCGGGCCGGGCGGTGAGGGTGCGCAGCTCGATCCGGAGGCGGCCGGAGCGTACGGCCGTGGTCCGCCAGACGTCGCTCACGCCGGCCATCTGGGCGTAGGCGGCCTCCAGGCCCTGGCGTCGGTCGGCGACGTACGCCAGCGGGGAGTGGGTGTCGGGCCGGATCCCCGCATGGCCCTCGCCCGAGGTCAGCACGATGGTCATCACGCCCGCGCCGTGGGCGATGTCGCGGGACAGGTCCGGGGACATGAACAGCAGATCGTCGTCCGGGTGCGCGATGATCTGTACGAACTCCGGCGGCCGCCACGCCGCCCGGGCCGGGGCCGCCGCCGTTCCGACGAGCCCCGCGCAGATCGCCAGTGCCGCCGTGAATGTCCGCGCCGGACGTCGTGTCACGCCGCTTCCCTCCAGCTCCCGCGAACACCCGTCGCGGGAGCGGGAGGATCATGGCATACCGGTTGGATGTCTGACGGTAGATGTCCCGAAATTGTTGGCCCGGTCACGTGCCACCCAGGGTAACGGCCCGCCGGCCGTGCGGTCAGGCCGTCGTCCCGGTCGCCGCGGTACCGCCGGTCAGGCCGGTCCGCGTCTCAGCATGCGGTCGAGCGCCGCGGCGACCTCCTCCGACAGGCCGGGCGCCGTCGAGGCGACCAGGCCCTCGGGTTCAGGCGTGGCGGCGTGTACGTGCCCGCAGGCCCGGCACTCGATCTCGCCCAGCCGGCACAGCAGCGAGGCGGCCCCGCAGACGGGGCAGTGGTCCATATCGGCGGTCCAGTCGCGGCCCGCCTGGCAGCCGGGGCAGACCAGGACCTGGCGCTCGCCGCGCACGCCGCGCTTCCAGAGGCTCGCGCCCCGGTCCGGGTCGGTCTGCCGGGCCCCGCAGCGGTAGCAGGGCATGGCGCCTCCGAGAAGTCCGGGGCCGGACCCGAGCGGGCCCGGCCGCAGGAGACTTAGGAGAGCTCGGCGAGGGCCTGGCGGTACTCGCCGAGGTCACGGGCATCGGGGATGGCGTTCTCGACCTTCCACCGGACAACGCCCGCCTTGTCGATGATGTAGGTACCGCGCGTGGCGACGCCCATGTTCTCATCGAAGATCCCGTACGCCTTCGCCACCTCGCCGTGCGGCCAGAAGTCCGACAGCAGCGGGAACTGGTAGTTCTGCTGCTCGGCCCACGCGCGATGGGCGAACATCGAGTCGACCGAGACGGCGAGGACTTGGACGTCGTCGCCGCCGAGGGTCGGCAGCTCGTCCCGGATCGAGCACAGCTCGCCGGTGCAGATGCCGCTGAAGGCCAGCGGGTAGAAGACGAGAACGACGTTCTTCTTCCCGTGGAAGTCCGACAGCCGCACCGGAGTGCCGTGCTGGTCCTTCAGCTCGAAGTCCGGTGCCTTGTCGCCGACCTCAACCGCCATGATGGTGAACCTTTCGTCGGAGCGTTCAAGATCCGAGCGCCAGTCTGCCACTCGGTACCGGAAAGGCTCTCAGAGGACTCGGCGATTCGGCGGAGCACACGCCGCCCGGCCGTCACGCTGAGCCCGCTCCGTGGAAGCGCCGCCCGTGGTGAAGGCGCCGCCGGGTGAAAGGGCCGCCCGTGCGGGTCGGTTCACCGCCGCGCCTTCGGCGACACCAGCCGAGTGCCCGACCACTCGCGGGCCGCGCTGATGCTGCTCGTCTGCGACAGGCCGGCCGTCTGGGCCGCCTCCAGGATGTCGCTGGGCTCGACGTGGCCCTCGCGGCCTGCCTTCGGGGTGAGAAGCCAGATGTGGCCCCCGTCCGCCAGCGTGGTGAGCGCGTCGGACAGGGCGTCGAACAGATCGCCGTCGCCCTCGCGCCACCAGAGCAGCACCACGTCGACGACATCGTCGTAGTCCTCGTCGACCAGCTCGTTGCCGCACACCGCCTCGACCGAGCTGCGGAGCTCCTCGTCGGCGTCGTCGTCGTAGCCGATCTCCTGCACCACCTGGCTCTGCTTGATGCCGAGCCGTTCGGCCAGGCTGCTCTGCGCCTGACCCGCGGTCGCGCTCACGAACGTCCTCCCTGTGTTCTGCGCCGCGCCTGCCGCGTACGCCCTGTGTCTGACCGCCCGCCTCTCGGGTGCGGCTTGCCGGACAGTTCACACGCCCGACCGCCCGATGCGCAAGTGGCGGGCCCGGCTGGGGGCGAACACGGCCACTTCTGTCATCCGTCGGTGACAAAACTGAGTCGCACCTTGCGCACGACATTGTCCACGTTGAGGTCGACCAGGACCACCGATTGCCACGTGCCGAGGGCCATCTTTCCGCTGATCACCGGGATGGTGGCGTACGGCGCGACCAGCGCCGGCATCACGTGGCTACGGCCGTGCCCGGGGCTGCCGTGGGCGTGCGCCCAGCGGCCATCGGCCGGGAGCAGGTCGCGCAGTGCCGACAACAGGTCGCGGTCGCTGCCCGCGCCCAGCTCGATCAGCGCGATGCCGGCGGTCGCGTGCGGGACGAAGACGCTGAGCAGCCCGTCTGAGGCGCCCGCGTCCCGGAGGAACGTGGCGCACTCGCCGGTGATGTCGTGGATCGTCTCCTTGCCGCCCGTGGTCACGCTGATGACTTCTGTCCTCATAACCTCCTGTCTACTCGTCGTGCTCGATGATGGCATCCGGCCCCGGGTACATCAGGCTTGTGCGGCCGTCGTCGAACCGGACGAGGTACGGCGGGCCGCCCGAGGCGCCGCGGACCTCCACGATCCGTCCCACGCGGTCCGGCTCCCCGACGGTGTTGCCGTGGACGTGCAGACGATCGCCGACCGCCGCTTCCATCGTCGTCTCACCTCCCCGACGCGGGGTATCCCCGATGTGCGCTCCTTCCACACAGCGTCGTACAGGTTCGCCCAGTTGGGAAGGCGCGCCACGGCGGTTACCGGACGGTAGAGATGCGTTGACGGGATTCACGTACGACGATGGGTAGGACAACGCCGATCCGTCACCTGACCTGGGTGCGCACGAAGGGGAACCCGTGGCTTCCGGACGCCAGCGCTTTTCGATCATCAGCGACGGCCTCCCCAGTCAGCTCCCGGACATCGACCCCGATGAGACCCGGGAGTGGCTGGAGTCGCTCGACGCCGTCATCAAGACGGAGGGCCGCGGCCGCGCGCGCTATCTCATGCTGCGGCTCCTCGAACGGGCCCGCGAGCAGCAGGTGGGCGTGCCCGGCCTGCGCAGCACCGACTTCATCAACACGATCCCGCCGGAGCGGGAGCCGTGGTTCCCGGGTGACGAGTACGTCGAGCGCCGCATCCGCGCCTACATCCGGTGGAACGCCGCGATCATGGTGTCGCGGGCGAACCGGCCGGAGCTGTCGGTCGGCGGCCACATCGCCACCTACGCCTCCGCGGCGTCGCTGTACGAGGTCGGGTTCAACCACTTCTTCCGCGGCAAGGACCACGGCGAGTCCGGCGACCAGGTGTTCATCCAGGGGCACGCGGCGCCGGGCATCTACGCGCGCGCGTTCTTGGAGGGCCGGCTGCCGCAGGACGCGCTCGACGGGTTCCGCCAGGAGATCTCCCATCCCGGCGGCGGCCTGTCATCGTACCCGCACCCGCGGCTGATGCCGGACTTCTGGGAGTTCCCGACGGTCTCGATGGGGCTCACCCCGATCAACGCGATCTACCAGGCGCGGTTCAACCGCTACCTGTACAACCGCAAGATCAAGGACACCTCGCGGTCGCACGTGTGGGCGTTCCTCGGCGACGGCGAGATGGGCGAGCCGGAGTCGCTCGGCGCGATCGGCCTGGCAGCCCGTGAGGAGCTCGACAACCTCACCTTCGTCATCAACTGCAACCTGCAGCAGCTCGACGGCCCGGTCCGCGGCAACGGCAAGATCATTCAGGAGCTCGAGTCGTTCTTCCGCGGCGCGGGCTGGAACGTCATCAAGGTCATCTGGGGCCGCGACTGGGACCCGCTGCTCGCCCAAGACGTCGACGGCGTGCTCGTCAACAAGATGAACACCACGCCCGACGGGCAGTTCCAGACCTACACGGTCGAGAGCGGCGCCTACATCCGCGAGCACTTCTTCGGCGACGACCCGCGGCTGCGCAAGATGGTCGAGCACCTCTCCGACGACGAGATCCGCAGGCTCTCGCGCGGCGGCCACGACTACCGCAAGCTGTACGCCGCGTTCAAGGCCGCGCGTGAGCACGTCGGGCAGCCGACCGTGATCCTCGCCCACACGATCAAGGGCTGGACCCTCGGGCCCGACTTCGAGGCGCGCAACGCCACCCACCAGATGAAGAAGCTGACCAAGGCGGAGCTGAAGGAGTTCCGCGACCGGCTCTACCTCGACATCCCCGACTCCGCGCTCGAGGCGGAGCTGCCGCCGTACTACCACCCGGGCGAAGACTCCGAGGAGATCCAGTACATGCGCGAGCGGCGCATGGCCCTCGGCGGCTACCTGCCCAAGCGGGTCGTGCGCGCCAAGCCGCTCAAGCTGCCCGGCGACCCGGTGTACGCGGAGCTGAGGAAGGGCTCCGGCAAGCAGAACGTCGCCACCACGATGGCGTTCGTCCGCCTGCTCAAGGACCTGATCAAGGACGAGAACATCGGCGCCCGGTTCGTGCCGATCGCCCCGGACGAGTACCGCACGTTCGGCATGGACTCCCTGTTCCCGTCCGCGAAGATCTACTCCCCGCACGGGCAGACGTACGAGCCGGTCGACCGCAAGCTGCTGCTGTCCTACAAGGAGTCCGAGCAGGGGCAGATGCTGCACGAGGGCATCAGCGAGGCCGGCGCCGTCGGCTCGGCGACCGCCGCGGGCACCGCGTACGCCACGCACGGCGAGTTCATGATCCCCGTCTACATCTTCTACTCGATGTTCGGGTTCCAGCGCACCGGCGACGGCATCTGGGCGATGGCCGACCAGATGGGCCGCGGCTTCCTGCTCGGTGCCACGGCCGGCCGCACGACGCTGACCGGCGAGGGCCTGCAGCACAACGACGGCCACTCGCCGCTCCTCGCCTCCACGAACCCCGCCTGCGTCTACTACGACCCGGCGTGGGCGTTCGAGCTGTCGTACATCATCCAGGACGCGCTGCGGCGCATGTACGGCTCCAGCGAGGAGCACCCACAGGGCGAGGACATCTTCTACTACCTGACCGTCTACAACGAGCCGTACCGCCAGCCCGCCGAGCCGGCCGGCCTCGACGTCGACGGGCTGCTCAAGGGCCTGTACCGGTACGCCGAGGCGCCGCGGATCGACGGCGACGCCCCGGCCGCGCAGATCCTCGCCTCCGGCGTCGGCGTGCGGTGGGCGCTGGAGGCGCAGCGGATGCTGGCCGAGGAGTGGGGCGTGGCGGCCGACGTGTGGTCCGCCACCTCGTGGACCGAGCTGCGCCGCGAGGCGATCGCCTGCGACGAGTGGAACCTCCTCCACCCCGAGGGCGACCAGCGCGTCCCGTACGTCACCCGGGTGCTCGACGGGCGGCCCGGCCCGGTCGTCGGCGTCAGCGACTTCATGCGCGCCGTGCCCGACCAGATCGCGCCGTGGGTGCCGGGAGACTGGTCCTCGCTGGGCACCGACGGCTTCGGCTTCTCCGACACCCGGGCCGCGGCGCGCCGGTTCTTCCACGTCGATGCCGCGTCCATCACGCTGGCCGTGCTGACCCGCCTGGCCCGGCGCGGCGCGATCAAGGCCGAGATGCTGCAGCAGGCGATCGAGTGTTACCAGCTCGGCGAGGGCGCCGACGTCGTCGTCGGCCCCGACAGCACCCCGCCCGAGACCACGACCGGCACCATGCAGGTGGGCTGAACGGTCCGCCGGCCGGCCCGCGGCGGCGGCCCGGCCGGCGGTTGCCCGGGGCTCGCCGACAGCAGCGGTCGTGGAAGGACCCCGGGCGAGGAGCCGGAGCGGGCACGGGGCGGGCTCCGGCTGCGGATGGGCGCTCGCGGGCTCGCCATGGCGTGTCCGGAAGGAACCTGCGCGGACACGGCGGGCCCGGGCGATCTGAGGCCTGGGCGGACCTGGGAGACCGGTGGGTACGCCGCCGGGGCGGCCGTGACCGACGGTGACCGCCGATATGGACCGGACTTACGTTGTGAACTTCTGTAAACGGCCAGAGGCTTCCACTGGGCCGCGCGGGTGGTTAGCGTCGCGGATACCCGGACCCCCGGTCGCGCCAGGGGATCCCGCCCGATCCTGCCGCAGTGCGCACCGCCCAGCCGGGGATGCTCCGGTACGCCCATCAGTGGGCGGAAGGGCCCGGCACGCCCCCGCTGCCGGGCCCTTTCACGTCATGGCCGACGAACCTCGCGGATGCGTTCCTACCGGGGGACGAAGGGAGATACGGTCTTCGGGCTGACAGTCCAGATCATCCCGGTTACCGACCGCAGGGGGGATGACAGTGTCCGGCTCGACGGACGACCACACGCCCGCGCCCGATGCCGCCGCCGCGCCCGGCGGGGACGAGGCGTCGGGCCGGTACGCCACGCCCGCCGAGCAGGGAGCATCCACCCCGGCCGGCGCCGAGGCGGGAGGCCGTGCGACGCCGTCCGCTGACGGCACCGGCTGCGCGGACGAGATCGCCTCCGCGGAGGCGGCCGGCCCCGGAGACGAGGCCGGCTCTGCGGACAAGGACGGCCCTTCCGACGGGGCCGGCTCCGGCGACGGCGCGGACGCCGAAGGGGACGGCGGGGCGCGCGGCGAGACGTCCCCGGCGGGCGGCGCGACGCCCGCGGGGGGTGCCACCGGCGGCGTGACCGCAGGCCCGGGCCGCGCGGCGCGTGCGCCGGCGGCCGGTGTCGCGCCACCCGCGGATGACGACGGCGGGCACACCATGGGCGCCGCCGGCGGCCCGGGCGACGACGCCGCCGGGCGGAACGCCGCGGGCCGGAATGCCGCAGGGCGGGACGCGGGTCGGGACGCCGCCGCGGGCGGCGGCCCGTACGCGTCCGAGTACACGCGTCTCTGCGCGTACTGCGGACGCCCTGTCCCGCAGCAGATGTCCGGGCCGGCCGTGCGGTACTGCATCGACAACGGCGGCGCGTGCGCCCGCGGCGCGGCCGAGCGGCGCCGCCGCGACCAGGACTCGCCGGGCCTGGCCGGCCACGTGGCGCGTACCTGGGACATGGTCGAGCGCCTAGAGGACGTCGCGGAGCTCCTGGCGATGTCGCTGACCGCGGACCTCAGCGTCGCCGGCGTCGAACGCCGGATCGCCGAGGCGCGGGCCGAGGCCGCCGCCGCGATCGCCGAGGCGCAGCGCGACCGCGAGGCCGCCCGGCTGGAGGTCGAGCGGATCCTCGCCCAGATCGGTGCCGCGCGCGACCGAGCCGAGCGTGCCGAGGCGACCGCCGCCGAGGCGACCGCGCGGCTGGCCGCGGCGCACGCCGAACGCGACGCCGTGCGGCGGCTCAGCGCCGAGGCGACGCGCACCGCGAAGGCCGCCAACGAGGCCATCGGCGCCGTACGCGAGGAACGGGACCGGCTGACGCGGCGAGTCGCGGAGCTGACCGCCGCCCTCGACGTCGCCCGTGAGGAGGTCGCGCGGCACCGCGCGGAGCTCGCCGAGGCGAAGGAGTTCCAGCGGCGTTCGATCACAGTGGAGGAGATCCGGTCCCGGCTCCGCGCCACCGAGTCGGAGCTGGACAAGATGCGGACGACGGCGCAGCTCGCGCAGAACGCGCGTACGGCCGCTGAGCAGGCCCGCGCGGAGGCCGACCGGCAGGCGCTGGAGGCGCGCGCGCACGCCGAGGAGGTCACCGCCGAACGCGACGCGCTGCTGGTGCAGCTGGAGGAACAGCGCGCGGAGCTGGGGCAGGCCAGGTCGGAGCTGGAGCAGACCCGCGCCGACCTGGAGACGACGCGTGCCGAGCTCGACACGGCGCGCACGGAGATGGAGGCGCTGCGCGGCGCGCTCGAAACGGCCCGCAGCGAGCTGAAGACCGCGCGGGGCGACGCCGACGCCGCGCGCGCCGAACGCGACAGCGCGCGCGGCGAGCTCACCGCCGTGCGCGGGAAGTTCCAGGCGTCGCGCGGCGAACTCGACGAGGCGCGCCCCCGGATCGAGGAGGCGAGGCGGGTCGGCACCGAGCTGGACTCGGTACGCCGCGAGCTGGAAGAGGCGCGGGCCCGGATCGAGCAGTACGAGCTCCAGGCGCGGGAACGTTCCGCCATGCTGGACCAGCTCCGTGCCGCGCTCGCCACGATGATCGCCGAACGCGACGCGGCGCGCGCCGAGGCCGACGATGCCAAGGCACGGCTGCAGGACCTGATGGCGGGCCGGCTCGGGCCGGCGCCGTCCGCGCGACACGCCCGCCCGCCCGCGGACCCGGGCACGCCCCCGGCGCAGCCGGGCGGCCCGAACACCGATCCGCTGCCCTACCGCGCCTCGCCGTCGTCGCCGGGCTCCGGATCGGTGCCCACGCCGATCGATCCGCCGCGCGGCCCGGCACCCGTACCCCCGTCCAGCCCGTCAGCGCCGTCCAGCCCCGCACCGTCCAACCCGGCGCCGTCCAGGCCTTCGGAGCCGTACAGCCCCTCAGGTCCCTCCCGCCCGGGCACGCCGCAAGGCGAACCGGCAGGCACGCCCGGCACGCCGGCCGGCCCGGCGGGGCCGGCCGCGGCACCACCGTCACCGGCCACTCCGGGCGGCCGGCCCGCGGCTCCGGGCGGCTCGCCGGCCATGCCGCCCTCGTCCCCGGCGGCTCCGGGCGGCCCGCCGGAAGCGCCGGGTGGAGCCCCAGGGGCGCCGGGCGGTACTCCGGGGATGCCGGGCGGCTCGCCCGGAGCCCCGGGCCGCCCGTCCGATCCGCCGCCCCCCGGGTCGTTCCCGCCGCCCGGAGGTTCCGGCGCATTCGGCTTCGATCCGCTGGACCGCTACCGGCGGCGCTTCCCCGGCCCTTCGGACGACCGGTCCGCATAGGCGGCCCCGGCGGCGCCCCCGGTCTCGGGGCGGCGGTCCGCGTGGACGGTCCGGCATCCGCCTGCCGCACGTGACGTACGCTCGCCGGCGTTGCCGCGCAACGCGGAGCGGCCGGGAAGAGCCGTTCCCGCCCGCGTCTGTGCGCCGCCGTCCGCGGCCGGCGTCAGCGGTCCGCGAGCGGGGCCTGCGTCAGCGGCGTGCGAGCGGGGACGGCGGACGGCCGGGGGCGGTCCGCGCGAGGGCGTCCCGGCCGCGCGTTTCCGCACCCCGCTGCGGTCGGTGTCAGCACCGCGAGCGGGCCGGTCGGGTGGCCGGGAAAGCCGGGCGAGGGGTTCGGCTTTCCGGTCGCGGGAGTCTCGCCCGGCCGCCCGCTGCGGCTCGTGCCGTGGCCTGCGTCAGCGGCGTGTGAGCGGGGCCGGCGGGCCGGGCCGGCGGCGGGGCGAGCGGAGGCCGTGCAGCGCGACCCGTGCGAGGACGCCGGGCGCGAACAGGGACGCCGGCGAGGCGGTGAGCGCGAGCACGCCGACCAGCCGCTCGCACAGCCGCCGGTCGACGTTGGCAGCCGCGGACAGCCGGTCGACGTACGCGTTGATCAGGCGGGTGCTCCGCGAGACGCGTGCCGCCCGCGTCTCGCGGTAGCGCAGGTCCTCACCGGTCGCGACGAGCCACGCGCCGGCGGCGGCGCGGGCCGCGCGGCGCTGGAAGCGGCGTTCAAGGCCGGGACGGGGATCGCGGAGGCAACGGTCGAGCTCCAGCGCGCAGACCGCGGCCACGCTCATCCCCTGCCCGTAGATCGGGTTGAAGGCGCACGCCGCGTCGCCGGTCACGACGAATCCGCGCGGCCAGGTCGCCAGGCGCTCGTAGTGGCGGCGGTGGTTCGCCGTGCGGCGGAACGCGGTGATCGGGGTGAGCGGTTCGGCGTCCCGGATCGCCTCGTACAGCACCGGGCTGCGCAGGCTCCGGGCGAACTCCAGGAACTCCTCCTCGCCGGTGGGAGCGTAGTCGCGGCCCGCGCCGGACAGGCTGCAGATCCAGCGACCGCCCTCCTGCGGGAACAGCCCGCCGGTACGGCGCGTCGCGGGCGGGTCCGCCTGGATGTAGAGCGCCTTCCAGCCCGGGTCGAATCCGGGTGGGATCGCGTAGAGGCGGCTGGCATAGCCGAGCAGCGGATCGACCCGCGTCTCCGGCGGTGCCGGGTGCCCGAGCGCGGCCAGCCAGGCGGTGGCGCGGGAGCGGCGTCCCGTGGCGTCCACGACCAGGTCGGCCCGCATCTCCCCGTCCACCCGGCGGCAGGAGGAGGGGGCGCCGCTCGGTTCCCCGGCCTTCCCGTCCGCCGGTGCCGCAGCGGCGGTACCGGAGGACGGGCCAGTGTGGACGGCCCGCGACACCGGATCGCCGGAACGCGTCTCCGACCCGTTCTCCGCCCCGGCCCGCCTCCGGGTATTCGCCCCGGCCTGCATCCCGGTCTCCGCCCCGGCCTGCGTTCTGGCGGCATGCGGGGAACCGGCCGGGCGCACCAGGACGCCGGCCACGTCGGTGCCGCGCGGGATCAGGCCCGTCACCTCGTGGCCGTCGAGCACGTCGACCGGGCGGGTGGGGCCGCGGCCGGAATCGGCCGCCGCCGTGGTGAGCCGTTCGCGTACGGCGTGGTCGAGCAGCGGACGGCTCATGGTGATGAGGCCGACGGCGTCGAAGCGCTCGCGCCATCCCGCGGTGCTCAGCCAGAGCAGGTCGGCGGGCACCCTGATCTCCTCGGCCCCGGCGGCGACCAGCGTCTTCTCCAGACCCGGGAAGAGCAGCTCGGCGACCTCCCGGCCGCGGGTCCACAGCACGTGCACGTGCCGCGCCTGCGCGACACCGGGTCGGAAGGCCGGCCCGTCCGGCAGGCGGTCGCGCTCGATGAGGGTGACGCGGTCGAAGTGGTCGGCGAGGACCCGGGCGCTGAACAGACCGGCGATGCTGCCACCGACGACGATGGCGTGTTCGCGCTTCATGTGCGGCCTCCGCTGAGGGGGAGAAGAAGACCAATGAAAACGCGCAGTTGACCATTTGTGAAGGGAGCGTTGATACTCGTACAACCGAGCGAGGAGTCGGATCACCATGACGACAGCGACCGGTCACCGTTCACAGCCACCCTCGCGGACCCGTCACCACCGTACGGTGAAGAACGAGCTCGGCGAGACCCCGCATCCGGCCTGGGCGCAGCGGATGGTGGAATCCCTCCGACCCGAATGGAATGCGGTTCTGGAAGCGCCCCTCTTCGTCGAGACCGTGAAGGGCCCGTTCCCCGACGCGGCCTGGCGGCGAATCCTGCTCGATTTCTTCTGCATCGTCGAGGCGTTCCCGAAGTACATGGGCGTCTACCTCGCCAAGACCACCTTCGGGCGGACTCCCGGCGACCATCTCGCCCGCGACTGGCTGATCGGTAACATCCGCACCGAGGCGCTGCACGCCCAGTGGTACGCCGACTGGGCCGCGGTGCACGGCATCGGCTTCGAGGAGCTGGTGTCGCATCGGCCCGGCCCCGAGGTCGGCGCGCTGGACGCGTACCTGTGGTCGGTCTGCCACCGCGGCACGCTCGCCGAGGCGTTCGCCGCGGTCAACTACGCGATCGAGGGCACGACCGGCGAGTGGACGCGGCTGGTGTTGCCGGCCTTCCGTGAGCGGTACGGCGACGACGAGCGCGCCCTGATGTGGCTGGCCGAGCACGCCGAGTACGACGAGGCGCATCCGCGCGAGGCGTTCGAGCTGATCAAGCTGACCGTACAGGACGACGGCGAGCGGGAGGCGGTCGAGGCGGCCGCCCGCCGGTCGCTCGAATTGTTCCGGCGCGGATTCGACGCTCCTTACCGCGGCTAACTCCCGTCCCGGTGAACCCGCCGCTAAATAATTTAAAAGTCGATAAAATGTCGCTAAGTAGTGGTAATGTATTCTTGTCGCTGTGCTTCGTAATGTGCCGAATATCGTTCTGAGTGACCGGCCCGGGGAGGAAGTCGCCTGCATTTTCGCGACGGCAGGTGGGTATCTCGTGGTCGATCAAGCCCGCCGCCGGGCGGGCCGCGGGAAAGGCTGCAGATGTACGTCGATGCCACTCGGGGGAGGGTCGCTCTCGCGGTGCTCGCGGGGACGACGCTGGCGATGGCCGCCGGCTGCGCGGAAGACCACCGCGCGGCGGGCGTGAGCGCGAACCAGAACAGGGCCGGCATGGCGGCGACCCGGGTTCTGGTCAGCCCGGGCGACGGCGCCACCGGCGTACGGCCCGACAGCCCGGTGGTCGTCCGGGCCGAGGGCGGGCGGCTCGACGAGGTGGAGGTCAGCGACGGCGGCCGGCGGGTCCCCGGCGACTTCCTGCACGACCGCACCGAGTGGCGGTCCCGCTGGGCGCTCGCCCCCGGCGCGCGGGTCAGCGTGCGGGCCGTCGCCAGGAACGCCGACGGCAAGCCCGTCTCTGTCGTCAGCGGCTTCCGCACGGAGAAAGCGCCGCACACCGTGACGGTGACGCCGGACGAGATCCTGGAGAGCCGCCTGCACGACACGTACGGCGTCGGGCTGCCGATCATCTTGAACTTCGACCGGCCGGTGACCGACCGCGCCGCCGTGGAACGCGCGCTCGTCGTCACGGCCGAGAAGCCGGTCATCGGCGCGTGGCACTGGTTCGGCGACAAGCAGGTGGTGTACCGCGCGAAGACCTACTGGCCCGCCCACCAGACGGTCACCCTCCACGCCCACCTGACCGGCGTCAAGATCGGCAAGGACGCCTACGGCACCAAGGACATCACGCGCACGTACCGGATCGGCGCCGCACAGATCTCCCACCTCGACCTCAAGCGGCACCGCATGCGTGTCGAGTGGGATGGCGTGCCGCAGCGTACCATCCCGATCAGCGCCGGGATGGGCGGCTCCCGCGAGTACACGACGACCAGCGGCATCCACCTCAACATGGAGAAGGACCGGGACGTCTGGATGACCTCGCCCGGGCGCGGGCCCGGCGATCCCGGCTACTACCACGAGCTGATCCACTATGCGGTCCGCGTGTCCGGCGCCGGCGAGTACATCCACCAGACGCCCGGCGACGAAGACTGCCTCGGCGTCCGCAACTGCAGCCATGGCTGCATCCGGGCGCCCGCCTCCGACGCCATCTGGTACTACAAGCACTCCCAGGCCGGTGACCCGGTCGAGGCGACCGGCAGCGACCGGCAGGTGGAGCCCGACAACGGCTGGTCGTTCTACCAGATGCCGTGGAGCCAGTGGGTGAAGGGCAGCGCCCTGGCCCACTGAGGCGGCCCGCCGAACCCCGGACCGCCGGGTGACGCGAAGACGTCAGCGGGCGGTCACCGTCCCGGAACCCGGGCGTTCACCGCCGCGGGCACCGTTCGAGCGTGACCACCGGCACGAACACCGATCCCGCCGCCGTGCCGTCCGTGCCCGCGTCCGGGGCCGCCGGGTGTGAACCGGAGCCGGCAGCCGCGCGCGGCGGCCGGGCGCCGGAGCGCCGCGGATGCGGCGGCGGGACGCGCCGCTGATACGGGGGACGACATCCAGTGGGCGCCGCGTGACAAGGTCCCTCGGCCGCTGCGGGGGATGCGCGCCAGGGGTTGGCGTCATGGGCCACGGGCCGGTGGCGGGTGGTCTCCGCACCGCCGATCGGCAGCCCGCCGGACCGGCGGTCTAGCCGGCGGTCAGGTGGTCGTGGGTGACCCAGGACGTGCGCAGGCTGCCGCCGGAGGCGCGGCAGCGGCCGGCGTTGACCTGCACCCAGTCCTCCCGCTTGTGGGCCTTCGCGCCGAACCGCAGGTCGGGACCATTGTTGAAGGCCTGCGTGGTGCCGGCCTTCGATGCCATGACGGGGGTGCTGATGAACACGGCGTCGGTGCCGGCGACATGGCCCCGCAGTTGCGCGCAGACCTGCCAGTCGTCCTTGGGCGCGGCGTCGGTCAGCACGACGGTGCCCGAGTAGACGCCGCGGCAGATGGTCGCCGTGAGCCGCACTCGCCCGGCGTCGGCGATGGCGTACGTGCGGCCGTAGTCGCGGCAGCCCGGCGCCGGTCGCTCCTTGCGCTTCTTCTTCGTCGGCGTGGGGGAGGGGCGCCGGATGGCGCCCTTGGCCCGGTGGACCTCCAAGGACGGGCTCGGTGTCGGCGAAGCGGGGGGCGGCGGGGCGGCGACCGTCGAGGCCCTGGGCGTGGCGGCGTCGCCGCCGTCCGGCCGGACGGCCAGCGCCACGGCGGTGACCAGCACGGTGGCGGCGGCGCCGGCGGCGAGCGCCCACCGGACCGGGAAACGCCCGGCAGGGCGCGGCGCGAGCCCGGGGACGGCGGAGGTCACCGACGCGGCGCGCGCTCCAGCACCGCCCGGCCCGCGCGGATCCGTGGACGACGGCCGCGCGGGCGTGGCACCGCCCGCGCCGGGCCCAGCGCCAGGCCCCGCCTCGTCACGCCCGGGGAATCCGCTCGCCGCGGCGCCGGGCCCGGCCAGACCGGTCGCCGCGATCGCCCTGGCCGCATCCGAGCCGGCCCCGCCCGGCTCGGCCGCGCCGCGCGGCCGGCGTTCCGCCGGGCCGGACCACGCCGGGCCGGACCACGCCGGGACCGTGGGCTCCTTCAGCTCGGCCGGATCGGGCTCGCCGACCGGCACGCCGAACGCCGGTGGCGGGCCGAGCGGCCCCAGCGGTTCCTGGCCCAGCAGCGCCGCGTGCGCCTGCTGCGCGGTCGGCCGCTCGGCCGGGTTCTTCGACAGGCAGCGGGCGACGACGGACCGCAGCGGCTCGGGCAGCGGCGTGACGTCGGCCTCGGCGTGCAGGACGCGGTCCATGACCGCGCGCACCGACTCGTTGCCGAACGGCGGCCGGCCGGTGGCGGCGAACAGTATCGTGCCGCCCCAGGCGAACATGTCGGCGGGCGGCCCGATCTCGTCGCCGGTCACCTGCTCGGGTGCCATGTACGCGGGGGTGCCGACGCTGTTGGACTCGTTGTGGCGGGCGCTGTCGAGCGCCCGCGCGATGCCGAAGTCGATGACGCGCGGGCCGTCGGGGCCCAGCAGCACGTTGTGCGGGGTGAAGTCGCGGTGGATCACGCCCGCCTTGTGGATCGCGGCCAGCGCGGTGAGGGTGCTGGTCGCG
>JBEHYF010000122.1:0-16859 GCA_048498315.1 Actinomycetota bacterium | reverse complement strand
CCGCCGCCTCGGGGGGAGTCGGCGGCGGGCCGCGGGCGGCAGCGGCCCCTCGGGGCGCGAGGGGACGGCTCCCGGGACGCCGTCAGCCCGCGACGGGCAGCATGGGCTGGCCGTGGACGCCCAGCGTCGTCTCGACGACCGCGACGAAGGTCTCCGCGTCGTGCAGCAGTTCCTCGGCCTCCGAGGCGGTCACGGCACGCGGCAGGCCCGCCTCGGCCGCGGCGCGCTTGCCGGCCCCGGCGGCGAAGAAGGCCGCCCACTCGCGCAGGGCGGGTTCGGCCTCCGGGAGCAGCACCCAGACGCTGCGGGGCCTGCCGCGGCGGCCCGTGCCCGGCTCGGCGCGCACGGCCAGGACGGCCGCCGCCGCGCGCAGGGCGGCGAGGTGGGCGGCGACGTACCGCACGGCGGGGACGGCCGACTCGGCGGCCTCTATCAGGCCGCGCCGGGCGGCCTGAAGGAGGGAGACGGCCGACGTGGCGGGCCTGGGCCGTGGAGCCGGACGCAACGGGACGGTGGCGGACGACCTTGCGGACATGGCGTGCCTCCTTCCGCTCCGCGGGCCTGGGGGCCCAGGGCGGCCGGGCGAAGCGCTTCCCCTCGCCCCGCCCGGCCGTCGCGTCCCGCTCTGGCATGCGCTGCCCGGCGGGCCGATCCCCTCGGCGCGGGCCGCGGGCCCCGCGCCATACTCGAACACAGGTTCGAGTCGTCTCCAGTAAAGCGCCGTGGCGTGCATTCGTCAACGTGTTCGAATGGGTGTGTCGAACAGGTGTGTCCTTCCAGTTCGGAAGGCCTTACCCGTCGGCCGGCGACGGTAGGGAGGCTCCGAAGATCTCGCCGGACCTGTCACATTCCGGGGCCCGCCGTCCGTCATTGCAATGGCGCCGCGCGCTCCGGTGCGCGGCCCACGCGACGGCCTCCGTCGTCGCGGCCGATGATCGAGGAGGGGCATCGATGACACGCATCGCAGGAGTCTCCGCCCGCGACGCGGGCCCGTTCGTGCGGCTCGGCTACCGCTTCGCGCACCGGCAGCTGCGGCGGCTGACCGGCCGCGAGACCGATGGCATGATCGAGCCGCTCCGGGTCTTCGCGCACCTGCCCGCCCTCCTGCGTGCCTACGCACGGCTGGAGGCGGCCACGGCCCGCCAGGGGCGCGTCGACGAGCGCCTGAAGACGCTGGCGGAGCTGAAGGCGGCCACGCTCACGCACTGCGAGTACTGCATCGATCTCGGCTCGCAGATCGCCCGCCGCCAGGGGGTGAGCGACGAGCAGCTGCTCGCGCTGCCGTCCTACCGCACGAGCTCGCTGTTCTCCGAGGTCGACAAGCTCGTGCTCGACTACGCGACCGGTATGAGCCGCACGCCCGTCGACGTGCCCGACGCGCTCTTCGCGGAGCTGCGCGAGCACTTCGACGAGGCCCAGCTCGTCGAGTTGACGTTCGTGATCGCGCTGGAGAACCTGCGCGGCCGGTTCAACCTGGCGCTGGGCATCGGCTCGGCGGACGTCAGCGAGGGAATGGTGTGCGCCGTGCCCGCCACGGCGCCGCATCCGGAAGGCCAGCTCTAGCACGACGCCCGGCGCGGCGGCGAGCCGGCCGCGCCGTGGTCCGGGCGGGCGGGCTCGCATCGGTGCGGGGGCGCCCGCGGCGTCCGGCGCGGCGGGGCCGGTCTGAGCCCTGCGGGACCGTGCGAGCCGGGCGGGACCGCGCGAAGCGGGGAGGACCGGGACGGGCCGGCCGGCGCGCGGCCCGAGCCGGTCGCGCGCCGGATCGCGCGGTGCGGCCGGGCGCGCGGCGGGCCCGCCCGGCGCGAACGGAGGGCCCGGTGGACGTCGTAGGGTGCTGCCATGCATCCCAACGCCGAACACGTCGCCGCCCGCCTGCGCGAGCTCGGCGCCGTCGGGCAGGTACGGGAGCTGCCGGAGGCGGCTCCCACGGCCGCGACGGCGGCGGCCCAGCTCGGCTGCGACGTCGGAGCCATCGCCAACAGCCTGATCTTCGCCGCCGACGGTGAGCCGCTGCTCGTGCTGACCAGCGGCGCGCATCGCGTCGACACCGCCAAGGTCGCCGAGCTCATCGGCGCGGCGAAGGTGAAGCGCGCCGACCCGGACTTCGTGCGGGCGGCCACCGGCCAGCCGATCGGCGGCGTCGCGCCCGTCGGCCATCCCGCGCCCGTCCGCACGCTGGTCGACGAGTGGCTGGCCAAGTACGACGTCGTCTGGGCGGCCGCCGGCCACCCGCATACCGTCTTCCCGACATCCTACGAGGAGCTGCTGCGCATCACGGGCGGCACGCCGGCCGACGTCGGCTGACACCGGCGCGGCCGCGCGCCCTCGCACGGGGCCGAAGGACCACGCCCGGCGCCCGGCCGGCCCGGCGGGCGGAGCGCGGCTCCGGAGGCGGCGGACCCCGCCCGGCCGGACGCCGGGCGGGGTCTCGTACTGCCGAGCGTGCCTTCGAGAGCACGCGCGTCACCTCCACGCGGCGCCGACGGGGCCCGCGCGGGACGGTGACGCGTCAGAACGCCTCGACCGCGCGGCGCGCCTCGGGATCGAGCACGCCCCAGCCGATGAGTTCCTCGGTCAGCTCGGTCGGCGACTTGTCATAGATCACCGCGAGCGAGCGCAGGTCCTCCTGCCGGATGGACAGGACCTTTCCGTTGTAGTCGCCCCGCTGGCTCTGGATCGTCGCGGCGTAGCGGGCGAGTGGACCGGCCTTGTCCTTCGGAAGCTGCTGGAGTCGCTCAAGATCGATCACGAGCTTCGGCGTCGGGCCCAGCGGGCTCGGCGCGGCCCCGCCGGGCAGCAACTCCGATACCGGCACGCCGTAGAAATCGGCGAGCTCGGCCAGCTTCTGAACGGTGACGGCGCGGTCGCCCCGCTCGTACGAACCCACGACGACGGCCTTCCAGCGGCCACGTGATTTCTCCTCCACACCGTGCAGGGACAGGCCCTGCTGCGTGCGGATGGCGCGAAGCCTCGCGCCGAGAGCCTTTGCGTATTCAGACGGCATCGTTGCGGCCCCCAGGCTCACTTTCTCGTCGTCGATGTTCGGCCCGGGAGGGGACCACGGAGGGGAATCCCCGCCTCCCCGGACGGGTGTGCCGTTGGGCGCACTCTCGGCCTGGCCTGGGGCCGGACCGCCGAGGGGTCCATCTCCTGGGATGGTTACGGACAGTGACGGTAAAACGGGGAGGGCTCCAGGTCAAGCTGATTGGAAAAAACCGGCGAATCCGTCACCGGTTCCGCACGGCCCGCCGCGGCCTCGCGAGGGCCCGGAAAACCCGGTGTGGACGGGGGTTCGGGCGCCTGCGGCCCGGTCGCCGGGCGGCCCGGGAGGGCCGGGTAAAACCTTGGTGCATCGTCGGGCGGCCGCGGCCACGTCCGCTCGCGCAGCGTTGTCACCAGCGTAAACACGACAGTACCGGTGGGGAATCCACTTGGCGGTGCTGCTAACGTGAAGGGCGACCGACGTCCTTTAAAGCCCGTCCCGTGAGGCGGGAAAGGAGGTTCCGTGGTGAATGCTGCTCCCGTGCCCGAGCGCGGGCCGTCACCCCGAAGTGACGTGAGTCACAAAATCGTCCTCGAGGCCCCCGATATCCGCCGGGCGCTCACCCGCATCGCCCACGAGATCCTGGAGCGCACCAAGGGCGGCCGCGACATCGTCCTGCTGGGCATCCCGACACGCGGCGTCACCCTCGCCGGCCGGCTCGCCGAGCGCATCGAGAGCGTCGAGGGCCGCGCCGTGCCGCACGGCTCGCTCGACGTGACCATGTACCGCGACGACCTCCGGCTGCGCCCGGCCCGTGCGCTGGGCCGCACCGAGCTGCCGCCAGAGGGCGTCGACGACCGCCTCGTCGTCCTCGTCGACGACGTGCTCTACTCCGGCCGCACCGTCCGTGCCGCCCTCGACGCGCTGAACGACCTGGGCCGCCCGCGCGCCGTCCAGCTCGCCACGCTCGTCGACCGCGGTCACCGTGAGCTGCCCATCCGCGCCGACTATGTGGGCAAGAACCTGCCCACGAGCACGCGCGAGAACGTCCGGGTCCTGCTCACCGAGGTCGACGGCCGCGACGCCGTCCTTCTGGGGGTGCCCGCGTGAAACGCCATCTCATCTCGGCCGCCGACCTGACCCGCGACGACGCCCTGCTCATCCTCGACACCGCCGATGAGCTGGCCCGGATCGCCGACCGGCCGATCAAGAAGCTGCCGACGCTGCGCGGGCGCACCGTCGTCAACCTGTTCTTCGAAGACTCCACCCGCACCCGCATCTCGTTCGAGGCGGCGGCCAAACGGCTGTCGGCCGACGTGATCAATTTCTCCGCGAAGGGGTCCAGCGTGTCCAAGGGCGAGAGCCTGAAGGACACCGCGCTGACCCTGGAGGCGATGGGCGCCGACGGCGTCGTCATCCGGCACAACGCCTCCGGCGCGCCGCAGCGGCTGGCCGGGTGGGTGCGCGGCAGCGTCGTGAACGCCGGCGACGGCACGCACGAGCACCCGACGCAGGCGCTGCTCGACGCCTACACGATGCGGCGCCGCCTCGGCGACCTCGACGGCCGCCGCGTCACGATCGTCGGCGACATCCTGCACAGCCGCGTCGCCCGATCCAACGTGCTGCTGCTGAACACCCTTGGCGCCGAGGTCACCCTGGTCGCGCCGCCGACGCTGTTCCCGGTCGCGATCGACACCTGGCCGTGTGAGGTCTCCTACGACTTCGACGCCGTGCTGCCCAAGAGCGACGTCGTGATGATGCTGCGGGTGCAGCGCGAACGCATGACCGCCGCCTACTTCCCGACCGTCCGGGAGTACAGCCGGCGGTACGGCCTCGACGCCGGCCGCATGGCCGTGCTGCAGGACCACGCGATCGTCATGCACCCGGGCCCGATGAACCGCGGCGTCGAGATCGCCGCGGAGGTCGCCGACTCGCCCCGCTCGACCATCGTCGAGCAGGTCGCCAACGGCGTGACCGTCCGCATGGCCGTCCTGTACCTCCTGCTCGGCGGCTCCGAGCCGGCGATCGGCGGCGCCGCCGAGCCCGCCCCCGAGACCGCCGCGACCGCATCCGGGCCCGGCCCCAGAAGGGAAGACGCGTGACGTTCCTGATCAAGGGCGCCCGGATCCTCGGCGGCGCGCCCGGCGACATCCTGATCCGCGACGGCGTCATCGCCGGGGTCGGCGACGGCCTGGCGGCGGCGGGCGCCACGGTGGTCGAGGCCGATGGGCTGATCGCGCTGCCCGGCCTGGTCGACCTGCACACCCACCTGCGCGAGCCCGGCCGCGAGGACGCCGAGACCGTCGAGACCGGCACCCGCGCCGCGGCGGCCGGCGGCTACACGGCCGTGCACGCCATGGCCAACACCGAGCCGGTCGCCGACACCGCGGGCGTCGTCGAGCAGGTGTGGCGGCTCGGCCGCGAGGCCGGCCACTGCGACGTGCACCCGATCGGCGCGGTCACCCGCGGCCTGGACGGCGAGCGGCTCGCCGAGCTGGGCGCGATGGCCGACTCGGCGGCCCGCGTGCGGGTCTTCTCCGACGACGGGCACTGCGTGTCCGACGCCGTACTGATGCGCCGCGCGCTGGAGTACGTCAAGGCGTTCGACGGCGTGATCGCCCAGCACGCCCAGGAGCCGCGGCTGACCGAGCACGCGCAGATGAACGAGGGCGAGGTCTCCGGGCGGCTCGGCCTGCCCGGCTGGCCGGCGGTCGCCGAAGAGGCGATCATCTCCCGCGACAGCCTGCTGGCCGCGCACGTCGGCTCCCGGCTGCACGTCTGCCACGTCTCCACCGCGGGCTCCGTCGAGATCCTGCGGTGGGCGAAGAGCAAGGGCTGGCAGGTGACCGCCGAGGTCACCCCGCACCACCTGCTGCTCACCGACGAGCTGGCGCAGACCTACGACCCGATCTACAAGGTCAACCCGCCGCTGCGCACGAAGGCCGACGTCGATGCGCTGCGCGAGGCGCTCGCCGACGGCACGATCGACTGCGTCGCCACCGACCACGCCCCGCACCCGGCCGAGGCGAAGGAGACGGAGTGGGCGCCCGCCGCGATGGGCATGATCGGGCTGGAGACCGCGCTGTCCGTCGTGCAGGCGGCCATGGTCGACACCGGGCTGCTCGACTGGGCGGGCGTGGCCGACCGCATGTCGGTCCGGCCCGCGCGGATCGGCCGGCTGGCCGGCCAGGGCCGCCCGATCGAGGCCGGCGCCCCGGCCAACCTGACGCTGTACGACCCGGCCGTGCGCGCCGTCGTCGACCCGTCCGGCTTCGCGTCGAAGAGCCGCAACACGCCCTTCGCCGGCATGGAGCTGCCGGGCCGGGTGCGGGCGACGTTCCTGCGCGGCCGCCCCACCGTCTGGGAAGGAAACCCGGCATGAGGAGTACCGCCCCGAGCCGCGGCGTGCGCGCGGGCGGGCGGTCCGCCGCCCCGGCGATGCTCGTCCTGGAAGACGGCCGCACCTTCCACGGCACCGCGTACGGCGCCGAGGGCGAGGCGTTCGGCGAGATGGTCTTCAACACCGGCATGACCGGCTACCAGGAGACGCTGACCGACCCGTCGTACCACCGGCAGATCGTCGCGATGACCGCGCCGCACATCGGCAACACCGGCGTCAACGACGAAGACCCCGAATCCGGCCGGGTGCAGGTCGCCGGGTACGTCGTCCGCGAGCCGTCCCGCATCGCGTCGAGCTGGCGGGCGCGCCGCTCCCTCGACGACGAGCTGCGCGCGTACGGTGTCGTCGGCATCGCGATCGAGGGCACCCGCGCGCTCACCCGGCACCTGCGCGAGCGCGGCGCGATGCGGGCCGCGGTCAGCACGGTCGAGACCGACCCCGCGGCGCTGCTGGAGCGGGTGCTGGCCAGCCCCGACATGGTCGGCGCCGACCTGGCCCGCCAGGTCACCACCCCCGAGCCGTACGTCGTGCGGCCCGAGGGGCAGGTGCGGTACCGGGTGGCGGCGGTCGACCTGGGCATCAAGGCGATGACGCCGCGGCGCATGGCCGAGCGCGGCTGCGAGGTGCACGTGCTGCCCGCGACCACGACCGCGGACGACATCCTGGCGCTGGAGCCCGACGGGGTGTTCTACAGCAACGGGCCGGGCGACCCGGCCGCCTGCGGCTACGCGGTCGAGTCGATGCGGGGCGTGCTGGAGTCCGGCACACCGGTCTTCGGCATCTGCCTGGGCAACCAGATGCTCGGCCGGGCGCTCGGCCTTTCCACCTACAAGCTGCGGTTCGGGCACCGCGGCGTCAACCAGCCCGTACAGGACCGCGGCACCGGGCGGGTGCACATCACGAGCCACAACCACGGCTTCGCGGTCGAGGCGCCGCTGGAGGGCACGTTCGACACGCCGTTCGGCCGCGCCGAGGTCAGCCACGTCGGCCTCAACGACGGCGTGGTCGAGGGCCTGCGGCTGCTCGACCGGCCGGCGTTCAGCGTCCAGTACCACCCCGAGGCCGCCCCCGGCCCGCATGACGCCGACGGCCTGTTCGATCGGTTCTGCGAGCTGATGACGCGATGACCGATGACGCGACGAGCGACGCGTCCGCGCACGAGGCGGCGCACGCCTACCAGCACGTCCACGACGGCCACGTCCCGGCCGATCCGAACGAGAACGTCGTACGGGCCCGGCCACCGTCCCCGTTCGCCCTCATCCTCACCACCGTCGCCGCAGCCCTGACCGTGCTGGCCCTCGTGGCCCTCGCGGTCGTGACCGGACAGGGAAGCTGATGCCGCGCCGTACCGATCTTTCGTCCGTCCTCGTCATCGGCTCGGGCCCGATCGTCATCGGCCAGGCCGCCGAGTTCGACTACTCCGGCACCCAGGCGTGCCGGGTCCTGAAGGCCGAGGGCCTGCGCGTCGCCCTCGTCAACAGCAACCCCGCGACGATCATGACCGACCCGGAGATCGCGCACGCCACGTACGTGGAGCCGATCACCCCCGACACCGTCGAGAAGGTCATCGCCAAGGAGCGGCCCGACGCGCTGCTGCCCACGCTGGGCGGCCAGACCGCGCTGAACACCGCCGTCGCGCTGCACGAGTCGGGCGTGCTGGAGCGGTACGGCGTGGAGCTGATCGGCGCCCGGATCAAGGCCATCCAGGCGGGGGAGAACCGCGAGCGGTTCAAGCAGATCGTCGCCGGCATCGGCGCCGAGTCGGCGCGCAGCGTCATCTGTCACAGCATGGACGACTGTCTCGCCGCGGCCGGGACGCTCGGCTATCCCATCGTGGTGCGGCCGTCGTTCACGCTGGGCGGCACCGGCTCCGGCATGGCCTTCGATGAGAGCGACCTGCGCCGCATCGCGGGCACCGGCCTGGCGGCCAGCCCCACCACCGAGGTGCTCCTGGAGGAGTCGATCCTCGGCTGGAAGGAGTACGAGCTGGAGCTGATGCGCGACAAGAACGACAATGTCGTGGTCGTCTGCTCCATCGAGAACCTCGACCCGATGGGCGTGCACACCGGCGACTCGATCACCGTCGCGCCCGCGATGACGCTCACCGACCGCGAGTACCAGCGCATGCGCGACGTCGCCATCGACGTCATCCGGGCGGTCGGCGTCGACACCGGCGGCTGCAACATCCAGTTCGCCGTCGAGCCGGCCACCGGCCGCATGATCGTCATCGAGATGAACCCGCGCGTGTCGCGGTCCAGCGCCCTGGCGTCCAAGGCCACCGGCTTCCCGATCGCGAAGATCGCGGCCAAGCTCGCGGTCGGCTACACGCTGGATGAGATCCGCAACGACATCACGCGGGAGACCCCGGCCAGCTTCGAGCCGAGCCTCGACTACGTCGTGGTGAAGGCGCCGCGGTTCGCGTTCGAGAAGTTCCCCGCCGCCGACGAGACGCTCACGACGCACATGAAGTCGGTCGGCGAGGCCATGGCCATCGGCCGGTCGTTCCCCGAGGCGCTGCAGAAGGCGCTGCGGTCGCTGGAGCAGCCCGGCGCGTCGTTCTCCTGGGAGCCCGAGCCGGAGGGCCTCACGGACGAGCAGCGGGCCGAGCGGAAGGCGCGGTTCCTCAAGCGGGCCGCGACGCCGCACGACGGCCGGCTGCGCGACGTGCAGCAGGCGCTGCGGGCGGGCGCGACGATCGAGGAGGTGCACGAGGCCACCAGGATCGACCCGTGGTTCCTCGACCGGATCGCCGCCCTCAACGAGATCGCCGACACGCTCACCGGCGACCCGCTCGACCCCGCCGCGCTGCGCGAGGCCAAACGGCACGGCTTCTCCGACGAGCAGATCGGGCGGATCCGCGGCACGTCCGCCGAGGTCGTGCGCGAGCTGCGGCACGCCCTCGGCATCCGGCCCGTCTACCTGACCGTCGACACCTGCGCCGCCGAGTTCGAGGCGCGCACGCCGTACCTGTACTCGACCTACGACGAGGAGACCGAGGTCCCGCGCGGCACGAAGCCCAAGGTGATCATCCTGGGCAGCGGGCCGAACCGCATCGGGCAGGGCATCGAGTTCGACTACAGCTGTGTGCACGCCTCGTTCACGCTGGCCGAGGCGGGCTATGAGACGGTGATGGTCAACTGCAATCCCGAGACCGTCTCCACCGACTACGACACCTCCGACCGGCTGTACTTCGAGCCGCTCACGCTGGAAGACGTGCTGGAGGTCGTGCACGCCGAGCAGCAGACCGGCGAGGTCGCCGGCGTGATCGTGCAGCTCGGCGGGCAGACGCCGCTCGGGCTGGCGCAGCAGCTGAAAGACGCCGGCGTCCCGGTGGTGGGCACGCCGCCGGAGAGCATCCACCTCGCCGAGGAACGCGGCGCGTTCGGGCGGGTGCTGGCGCGTGTCGGGCTGGCCGCGCCCAAGCACGGCACCGCCACCTCGTTCGAGGAGGCCGCGGCGATCGCCGGCAAGATCGGCTACCCGGTGCTGGTCCGGCCCTCGTACGTGCTCGGCGGGCGCGGCATGGAGATCGTCTACGACGAGGAGACGCTGCGGTCGTACATCGAGCGCGCCACCGGCGGCGACGGCCGGTGGAACCCCGAGCACCCGGTGCTGGTCGACCGGTTCCTCGACGACGCGATCGAGATCGACGTCGACGCGCTCTACGACGGCGAGGAGCTGTACCTCGGCGGCGTGATGGAGCACATCGAGGAGGCCGGCATCCACTCCGGCGACTCGGCCTGCGCGCTGCCGCCCATCACGCTCGGCCACGAGGACATCAACCGGATCCGCTCCTCGACCGAGGCGCTGGCCCGGGAGATCGGCGTGCGCGGCCTGATGAACGTCCAGTACGCGCTCGCGGCCGGCGTCCTGTACGTGCTGGAGGCCAACCCGCGGGCGTCCCGCACGGTGCCGTTCGTGTCGAAGGCGACGGCCGTGCCGCTCGCCAAGGCCGCCGCGCGCGTGATGATGGGCGAGAGCATCGCCCGGCTGCGCGCGGAGGGCCTGCTGCCGGCGAGCGGCGACGGCGGCGACCTTCCGCTCGACGCACCCATCGCGGTCAAGGAGGCGGTGCTGCCGTTCGACCGGTTCCGCACCCCCGACGGCATGGGGGTCGACACGATCCTCGGCCCGGAGATGCGCTCCACCGGCGAGGTCATGGGCATCGACACCGTCTTCGGCACCGCGTACGCCAAGTCGCAGGCGGCCGCCTACGGGTCGCTGCCGACGAAGGGCCGTGCGTTCGTCTCAGTCGCAAACCGGGACAAACGCGCCATGATCTTCCCGGTTAAACGGCTTGCAGACCTGGGTTTTGAGATTCTCGCAACCGAGGGCACCGCCGAAGTCCTGCGCCGCCACGGCGTGCATGCCAAGATCGTTCGAAAGCACGGTGCCGGTCCCGGTCCCGACGGCGAGCCGACGATCGTCCGGCGGATCCTCGACGGCGAGGTCGACCTGATCGTCAACACCCCGTTCGGCAGTCCCGGGCAGTCCGGGCCGCGGCTCGACGGCTACGAGATCCGCACCGCCGCCGTGCTGCGCGGCGTCCCCTGCCTGACCACCGTGCAGGCGTTGGGCGCGGCGGTACAGGGAATCGAGGCGATCGCGGCCGGCAACGTCGGCGTGCGCTCGCTGCAGGAGCACGCCGAACACCTCTGGGGCGGGCAGGAGGGCACGTGACCGACTCGCCGGTCGCACCGGTGCAGGTGCCGGGGACGGTGCTGACGACACGGCGGACCGGGGCGTTCCACACGATGACGCTCATGGCCCCGGGTGTCGCCGAGCGGTTCCGCCCCGGCCAGTTCGTCGCGCTGGCGGTCGGCGGGGAGCGCACCAGCATGCTGGCGCGCCGCTGCTTCTTCGTCCGGGAGGTCAAGCCCGACTACGGCGGCACGGTGGAGATCGTCTTCGCCGAGCGCGGCCCTGGCACGCGGTGGCTGGCCGGGCTGCGGTCCCGCGACATCATCGACGTCGCCGGGCCGCTCGGCCGCCCGTTCCCGCTGCCCCGGCACCCGGTGCGGTGCGTCCTCGCGGGCGAGAGCCACTCCAGCGCGGCGTTGTTCCCGCTCGCAGCGGCCCTGTGGCGGCGCGATTGCGCGCCGCACTTCGTCCTCGGCGGCCCTGGCGCCGACACCGTCTACGGCGCCCGCGCCGCCCGCCGCAGCGGCGAGTCGACGGCGATCGCCACCGAGGACGGCTCCCTCGGCGTCCGCGGCCGCGTCGCCGACCTGTTGCCCGGCGTCGTCGAGGAGACCCGCGCCGAGGTGATATACGCCTGCGGCCCGGTCGACCTGCTGCGCGAGGCGGCGCGCACGGCCGCCGAGTACGGCATCCCGGCCCAGGTGGCGGTCGAGGAGCCGATGGCCTGCGGCACCGGCGTGTGCATGTCCTGTGTGCTGCCGGTGGTCGACGACGAGGGCGTCACGCACATGGTGCGCTCGTGCGTCGAGGGCCCGGTGTTCCGCGGCGAGCGCGTCCGCTGGGACGACATCGGCACCATTCCGTTCGACGCGCTCGGCGCGCCGCGGGCCGTCCTCCCGGCCGCGCCCGCGGAGACGCCCACCGTGCCGCCCCGCCCCCGGCGCCGGTTGACCCGCCCGGGCGTGCGAAGCGGGCGCGAGACGCCGTGAACGGCGCGTGCGCGCCGTCCGCGGGCGGACAGGGGACGTGCGGGGCGGCGTCCCGCCGGTCATTCCCGGGCACGCCGTCTCACCTCAGTCCTCACAGGACGAGCGCGCCAAGCGTGACCCGAGGGTGACCGATGAGAAAGGAAGGTAGTGCCATCAGCGCCCTGGAGACCCGGCTCGGCCGCGTCGTGCTGCCGAACCCGATCATGACGGCGGCCGGCTGCGGCGGCACCGGCCGTGAGCTCGGCCGCTTCGCCGACCTGTCGAAGCTCGGGGCCTTCGTCACGCCGTCGATCACGCCGCTGCCGCGGGCCGGGCGGCCCGCGCCGCGGCTGACCGAGACGCCGAGCGGCGTGCTGGGTGCGATCGGGCTGCAGGGCCCGGGCGTCGAGGCGTTCGCCGGCCGTGACCTGCCGTGGCTGGCCGGGCAGGGTGCCCGCGTGATCGTGTCGATCGCCGGTGGCAGCACCGATGAGTACGCCGAGGTGGCGAGCGCCCTCGCCGGTGCCCCCGCGGTCATCGCGGTGGAGATCAACACCAGCTGCCCCAACGTGGGGGACCGCGGTTCGATGTTCGCCGCGCACCCCTCGGCCGCCGCGGAGCTGGTCCGCGCGGTGCGGGCGCGCACGCCGCGCGACGTCCCCGTGCTGGCCAAGCTGTCGGCCGACGTGACGGATGTCGTCGGCGTCGCCATGGCGTGCGCCGACGCCGGCGCCGACGGGCTCACCCTCATCAACACGCTGCACGGCATGGCCGTCGACACGACCACCATGCGGCCCCGGCTCTCCGGCGTCACCGGCGGGCTGTCCGGCCCGGCCATCCGCCCCGTCGCGGTGCGCTGCGTCTACCAGGTCCACGCCGCCCTGCCCGAGGTGCCGATCGTCGGGGTCGGCGGCGTCCGGACCGGCCTGGACGCGCTGGAGCTCATCCTGGCGGGGGCCTCGGCCGTCGGCGTGGGCACCGCGATCCTGCACGACCCGTCCGCGTGCCTGCGCGTGCTGCGGGAACTCGACACGGCGCTGAAGGAGCGCGGCGTCGACCGGCTCGCCGACGTCGTCGGGCTCGCTCACAAACCGGCCGGAACCCTCATCCGGCGCATCGATCCCAACGTCGGCATGACCGGGCCGATCGAACAGGAGATCGTCCAGTGAACACCGCCCCCATCGCCGTCGCGCTCGACGCGGCGGATCTGGAGACCGCCGCGCGCTGGGCCGCGCTGGTGACCCCCCACGTCAGCACGGTCAAGGTCGGCCTGGAGCTGTACCTGCGGTACGGGCCGGACGTCGTCGCGAGCGTGCGCGGCGCGACCGGCGTCCAGGTCTTCCTCGACCTGAAGCTGCACGACATCCCGGCGACCGTGGCCGGCGCCGCGCGCGCGGTGGCGCGGCTGAAGCCCGCGTTCCTCACCGTGCACGCCGGCGGCGGGGCCGCGATGATCCGCGCCGCGGTCGAGGCGGCCCCGCAGACCAAGATCGCCGCTGTCACGGTCCTCACGTCGCTCTCAGAGGCCGACATGGCCGGGGTGGGTCTCCTGGGTCCGGCGCCCGATGCCGTGCGCCGTATGGCCGCCCTGGCGGTCGGCGCGGGCGCCCAGGCGCTCGTGTGCTCCCCGCGCGAGGTGGCGGCGGTCCGCGCGGAGGTCGGCCCGGGCGTCACGCTCATCACACCGGGCGTACGGCCCGCCGGCTCGGCCGTGCAGGACCAGGCGCGGGTCGCCACGCCGGAGGAGGCCCTGGAGGCCGGCGCGGACCTGCTCGTGATCGGCCGTCCGATCACCGGAGCCCCCGACCCGGGGGCGGCCGCCGCGGGCATCGCCGCGGCGCTGCGCCGCAAGCGGCCGGCGGGCGCCTGACCCGTCCCGATGCACGGCCGTAGGGGCCTGTGTGGCGCGTACGGGCCACTGCCGCACAGGCAGGCCCCCTTCGGCGGCCCGTCCCTGAGCCCCGCACGCGCCGGCATTACCGGCCCCGCACTCACGGGGTCGCACGTGCGGGGCGGCGGGAGGGCGTCCGGGCGGGGTTCCGCGGGGCGACGGGAGCGCCGAGACCGGAGCGGCGATCCGGCGTCCGACCGGATGCCTTGACTGACCGATTTCCGCCTCGCAAGAAACTCCAGGCCGTCGTACGGTTCAGGGTGTAAGAACCACCCACATTCGGTACTGTGCGTGTTCCGGGCATCGCTCAGAGTGACACCTGCAACTTAATGACGGTCTATACGGGCTTTCACGTTGCTTTATGGGCCCTGAACTCGCTAGGTTCCCAAGCCGTCCGACTCAATCGAGTGGAAACACGAGGTGACCCGGCGTGGCGCTTCCGCCCCTAACCCCTGAACAGCGCGCCGCAGCCCTGGAGAAGGCTGCAAAGGCTCGCAAAGAGCGTGCCGAGGTCAAAGACCGGCTCAAGCACGGGGGTACCTCCCTCGCTGAGGTTCTGAAGGATGGGCAGGCCGACGACGTCATCGGCAAGATGAAGGTCTCGGCTCTCCTGGAATCCCTGCCTGGCGTCGGCAAGGTCCGCGCCAAGCAGATCATGGAGCGGCTCGGAATCGCCGAGTCCCGCCGCGTGCGGGGTCTCGGCGCCAACCAGCGCGCCGCTCTGGAGCGTGAGTTCGGCGGCGGTGGAAATCGCTGATCGACTCGCCATGGGCGGGCGCGGCGGGCGGACCGCCGCGGCCGATTCCGCCGTACCCCCGGCGGGCGGCTCCATCCCGCCCAGGCGCCTGACGGTCCTGTCCGGGCCGTCCGGCGTCGGCAAGAGTACGGTCGTCGCCGAGATCCGGCGTGCCCACCCCGAGGTGTGGCTGTCGGTCTCGGTGACCACCCGTGCACCCCGCCCCGGCGAGGTCCACGGCACGCACTACTTCTTCGTCGACGACGCCGAGTTCGATCGTCTCGTCGAGGAGGGCGAGCTGCTCGAATGGGCGGAGTTCGCGGGCAACCGGTACGGCACGCCGCGCCGCGCGGTGCTGGAGCATCTCGCCGCCGGCGTGCCGGCTCTGCTGGAGATCGACCTGCAGGGCGCACGCCAGGTGCGCGCCCGTATGCCCGAGGCGCTGCTGGTGTTCCTCGCACCGCCGTCGTGGGACGAGCTCGTGCGCCGGCTCACCGGCAGGGGCACCGAGCCGCCGGAGGTCGTCGAACGCCGCCTCGACGCGGCCCGCGAGGAACTGGCCGCCGAGAAGGAGTTCGACGTCACGCTGGTGAACACGTCCGTCCAGGACGTATGCGATGAGCTGCTAGCCTTGATGGCTGTCCACCCACCAGAGAACTCCGACTAGCGGAAGGCGCAGGAGTGGCATCGAATGCCCCTGGTGCCGAAGGCATCACCAACCCGCCGATCGACGACCTGCTGAAGATCGTCGACAGCAAGTACAGCCTCGTGATCATGGGGGCGAAGCGTGCCCGCCAGATCAACGCCTACTACGCCCAGCTCGGCGAGGGCCTGCTCGAGTACGTCGGCCCGCTCGTGGAGACGCAGGTCCAGGAGAAGCCGCTGTCCATCGCGCTGCGCGAGATCCGCGAGGGACTGCTCAGCGCCGAGACCGTCGAGGGCGCGGCTTGAGCCGTCCTGCGGCCATCGCACGGCGGCCGGCCCGGCGGGTCCCGCCCGCCGGTGCCTCCTCCTGAAGGAATGTGACGGTGACAGAGCCGGTGCCGCCCGGGCCGCCAGTGTCCGGCGGGCGTCCCCGGGTGATCCTGGGGGTCGGCGGCGGTATCGCCGCCTACAAGGTCTGCGAGCTGCTGCGGCGGCTGACCGAGTCCGGCCACCGGGTACGCGTGATCCCCACGCGGGACGCGCTGCGTTTCGTGGGGGAGCCCACGTGGGCGGCGCTGTCCGGTGAGCCGGTGACCACCGAGGTGTGGTCCGGCGTCGCCGAGGTGCCGCACGTGCGTCTTGGCCAGGACGCCGACCTCGTGTTCGTCGCGCCGGCAACGGCCGACCTGCTGGCCCGTGCCGCGCACGGCCTGGCCGACGATCTGCTCACCAACACGCTGCTGACCGCGCGCTGTCCGGTGGTCTTCGCGCCCGCGATGCACACCGAGATGTGGGAGCATCCGGCGACCCGGGCCAACGTCGCGACACTCCGGGAGCGCGGCTGTGTCGTCATCGAGCCCGCCGTCGGCCGCCTCACCGGCGCCGATTCGGGCAAGGGCCGGCTGCCCGACCCCGACGCGCTGTTCGACGCCGCCCGCCTCGTGCTGGCGCGTGGCGCCGCGTCCGCCGACCTCGCCGGCCGCCACCTGGTCGTCTCGGCCGGCGGCACCCGCGAGGCCATCGACCCGGTCCGCTTCATCGGCAACCGCTCGTCCGGGCTGCAGGGCTACGCGCTGGCCCGTACCGCGCTGGCCCGGGGTGCCCGCGTGACGCTGGTCTCGGCCAACGTCGCGCTGCCCGAGCCGGCCGGCGCGCAGGTCGTCCGCGTGTGCTCGGCGCTCGAACTGCGCGAGGCGGTGCTGAAGGCGGCCGGCGACGCCGACGCCGTCGTGATGGCCGCGGCGGTGGCCGACTTCCGGCCGGCCGGCTACCGCGACGTGAAGATCAAGAAAACGGACGACGCCGAGCCGGAGCCGATCCGCCTCGTCAAGAACCCCGACGTGCTGGCCGAACTGGCCGCCGCGCGCCGCCCCGGGCAGGTGGTCGTCGGGTTCGCCGCCGAAACCCACGACGTGCTGCGGCACGGCCGCGAGAAGCTCGCCCGCAAGGGGTGTGACCTGCTGGTCGTCAACGAGGTGGGGGAGCGGCTGACCTTCGGCGCGCCCGACAACGCCGCCGTGATCCTCGCCCGCGACGGGGCCGAGGTCGAGGTGGGGGTCTGCCACAAAGAGGCGCTTGCCTACTCCTTCTTG
>JBEHYF010000121.1:0-16934 GCA_048498315.1 Actinomycetota bacterium | reverse complement strand
ATCCGAAACGGGGTGAGCCGGCGGCATGAGGCCCGGGACCGCGGTGGCACCGGAAGGATCACGACCCGGGTTGCGGGCAGGTGTGGTTGACACCGGAGTCGAGTGGCTTGCTGGACGTGGTCGAGTAGAACGCCCAGTCGTAGGAGTCCCCATTGAGCGTGAGCTGCAGCACGCCCGGAGTGTCGGTGATCCGCACCTGGCTGTGGGAGGCGTGGGTGGGCTGGAATTTATAGAACGTCGCGCCACCGGTCGCCACGACGAACTGGCGGATCCCGCGGATGTTCTCGAATGTGCCATCCCATTTCTGCGGGGCGAATCGCTCGTAGCCGTGATAATGCCCGTTCAAGACGATGGCCGCGCGGTAGAAGTAGAGGTCCTGCCACAGCGGGAGCACCTGGGGGTTCGCGTAGAAGTGGGTGAGCGTCGACGGCGCCTGGGTGGACGAGGAGAAGAGCGGCCGGTGCCAGTAGGCCAGGATGCACCGGTGCGGGTGCTGACTGCGGAAGGCGGCGAGGTCGTTCCGCAGGAAGATCTCCTGCTTGGAGCCCGAGGCACAGCCGTCTCCGCCGACTCCTCCCGGGACGAACTGGCATTCGGAGTCGAGCGAGATGAAGTGCCAGGTGCCGAAATCGAAGGAGTAGTAGGGCTTGGCCGCCGAGCCCGCTGCTCCGCCGAAATACTTGAAGTAGCCCGTGGCGTTGGGGTCGGTCGGCCCCTGTTCGTGATTGCCGGGCGACGGGTGGGTGACGGACTTCAGGCTCCCCCAGCCGGTCTTAGCGTAGCAATTCATGAACTCCGGAAATGTGGCGGTGGTGAACGGATTCAGCTGATCCCCCAGCCCCATGAAATTCAGGGAAGAGTGAGCCTTCTTGATCGACAGGGCGAGGGTGCCCGTGGCGAGCGCCGTAGGCGAAGGGTTCGGATAGCCCTTGCCGCAGGTCGGGATATCACCGACGGCGATCATGTAGCTGGGGTCGGACGCGGCCACCCTGCCCTGGGCGGCGTACTGGTCGGTCCCGCTCCCCGCGGTGGCCGCCGCCGGCGGGCCGGCCGCCGCCAGGGCGCCCGCCAGCAGGGCGCTCGAGGTGACGGCCAGGGGCAGCGTCAGGGCCGACTGCGTCAGCATCCGTCTGCGCATGCAGGTCTCCTTGTCTCATGGCCCGTCACGTGAGGACGGCGCAGCCTGGACCAAGGGGCCGAAGGCCGGCGCCGGATCGCCACGTAGGAGGCGGTGATTACGAGTGATCGATCATTACGTTCTCTTACAGGTGGCGGCGGCATACGGCCGGCGGTCCCCTGCGTGTTCCGGGAGCCGAGCCGGGCGGGTGGCGGCGGGCGGAACGAGGATCGCCCGGCCGCCACCCGGCCCGGCGCCGCCTTCCGGCGACGCGACGCCGGCCTACCGGTGACCCCACCGGCGCGCGTGCCCGCGCCTCCTGCGAAGGTGCGCGCGTGACCGCGAGGCGCCCAGGCCCGAGCTGTGCAGGTGCGAGTCGACGTTCCCGGTCACCGACGAGTCGGCGTTGTTGTGTGCCACCGCGGTGCCCGCTTCCGCTTGCCTCTGCTTCGCGCGCTGATACGGTCGCGGAGGCCGGGGCGTCGGGGTCGGAGTGGGCGCGGCGAAGCCGAGCTTCGTCACGAACGCGTCGCCGTCACCACCGCCGAATGTGGTCTGGAACGCTCCTGGGGTGGTCGGGAAGTTCGCGGAGTCGGTGACGCCGGTGAGGTAGGCGTTTCCCGAGGAGTCCACCGCGATCCCGTCACCCTCGTCGTAGGCGGCACCCCCGAGATAGGTAGAGTACGCCGGCGCGGTCCCGGTGGGGTCGAGCTTCGTCACGTACGCGTCGCTGTCCCCGCCGCCGTATTCGGATTGGAACGCCCCGGATGTGATCGGGAAGTTCCTGGAGTCGGTGGCTCCGGTGACGTAGGCGTTCCCCGAGGTGTCCACCGCGATCCCGTCACCCTGGTCATCACCGGCCCCGCCGAGGTAGGTGGAGTAGACCGGCGCGGTGCCGGTCGCGTTGAGCGCGGTCACGAACGCATCGCTGTACCCACCGCCATATTCGGTCTGGGACGCTCCCCTCGTGGTCGGAAAGTCCCTCGAGCCGGTGAGTCCGGTGACGTAGGCGTTGCCGGAGGAGCCCACCGCGATCTCGTAGCCGAGGTCGCTGCCGGCTCCGCCGAGGTAGGTCGAGTAGACCGGCCCGGTGCCGGTGGGGTCGAGCTTGGTCACGAACGCATCGAGGGCGCCGGCCAGCGCGCCCTGGAAAGCTCCGGTCGTGGTCGGGAAGTTCTCCGAGCTGGTGAGCCCGGTGACGTAGGCGTTGCCGGAGGAGTCCAGCCCGATCCCGTCACCTTCGTCGTAGTCGGTCCCGCCGAGGAAGGTCGAGTAGGCGAGCGCGCCGCCGGCGTCGAGTTCGGTCACGAACGCGTCGGGGCTGCCGGCCGGTGGGGGCCCGGTCGTGTGCGGGAAGTCACCCGAGTAGGTGACACCGGTGAGGTAGGCGTGGCCCGAGGCGTCCACGGTGATGCCGTTGGCCTGGTCATAGCCGTTCCCGCCGAGGTAGGTCGAGTAGGCGAACCCGCTGCCGTCGGGGTCGAGCTTGGTCACGAACGCGTCCCCCCCGCCGCCGTAGGTGGTGTGGTATGCGCCGGCCGTGGTGGGGAAGTCCGTGGACTCGGTCTCTCCCGTGAGGTAGGCGCTCCCGGCGGAGTCCACCGCGAGGCCCAGGCCCGCGTCGTCGCCGCTGCCGCCGATGAAGGTGGAGTAGACCACCGCCGTGCCGGTGGGGTTGAGTTTGGTCACGAACATGTCGTAGCCGCCGCTCGGTTCGGCCCGGGACGCCTTCTTCATCGGAGCGGCCGCGGAGCCGTCGGCTCCGACGTCGACGTTGTCGCCACCGATGTAGGCGCTGCCGGCGGAGTCCACCGCGATCGCGTTGCCCTCCTCATAGCCGGTGCCGCCGAGGTAGGTCGAGTAGACCAGTCCCGGGTCGATGACCAACGGCCGGCGATGGTCGTAGCCCGCCACCGCGAAACCCACCCGGTCGGCACCCCCGAGGGTGAAGCGAGCCGGCACCGGGCGCGGGGTCCCGCCGATGACCTGGTAGGCGTGCGGCGCCCGCTGCACCACGTCACCGGCCGCGGTCGGCATGACCAGGTCCCCGCCCCGGGTCAGGTGCGGCCGCCCGCGGAGCCCACCGATCGCGAACCCCACCGTCCCCGGGTCGGCGCCGGGGGCGACGGCCACGTCGTACTCCAGCCCCTGCTGGGTTCCGTACCAGCGCAGATCGACGCCCCGGTACACGCCCCGCTCGGTCACCTCGCGGTAGGTCGGAACGTTCGTCCGCCAGGCGGCACGGTCACGGCCTCTCAGATAGCTCACACGGCCGGGCAGCGGGCCCCGGCCCGCGACCACCGGGTCCGCGTTTCCGCCGATCGTCCGGAATGACAACACCGCCGCCGCGCGGTGTCCCGCAGGCCGCGCACGCTCCGCATGCACGCGGCCGGCGAACCGCGCACGGGGCGCCAGCGCCACCATCGTGCGATCCGCCGTGATGAACACCCCGTATCCGGGGCCGTGCGCCAGGTACCGCACCCCGGCCGCCGCCTGACCACGGTTGGGCTCGAACGCCAGCGGCAACCGCCCGTACGCCGCCGCCACCCGGCCCTTCGCGACCGCGGCATCGGGACCGGGCACCGCGCTCGGCCCGCCGCTGCCCAGTGCGGGCGTCACACCCGCCCACACCAGACCGCCCGCGCAGGCGACCAGCGCGCCGGCCGACCACGCCCGCAGGCCCGGGCGATCGGCGAAACCGCACCCTGCGCCGGCCACCGCGGGACTACGGCCACCGCCCATGCCGCCTCGGCGAAGCCATCCCTCCCGAACCCCCATCTCGCCCCCAGCGCGTAGATCGGATGAACGCCGGGTGATCATCGCGTGACTGCTTCCGCAGGCAGGCACCACGAGGCGGGCGCTTGCCGATATTTGCCTGCACGGTGGAGCTCTCTTGAAATCCAACCGCCGCCACGAACGCCGAGCCGAACCCTTTCCGGCACTCGCGGGCATCGCCGCCGCCTGATCGGCCAACACCGACCGGCCGAACGAAGCGACGTCTAAGGTGGTGCCATGCCGTACATGACCCGCATCGTCGCGATCATTACGGCCATCGCGGCATCGGCCGCGGGTGGGAGCGCGTGCGGAGTCGCCTCCGGCGACGAACGGATCACGCTGACCGTGCTGGCCTCCTCATCCCTGACCGAGGCGTTCCAGGAGCTCGGCACGGCCTACCATGCCGCGCACCCGAACGTGACCCCGCGGTTCGAGTTCGCCGGCTCCCTCGAGGTCGCCTCCGACGTGAGACAGCACCTCCCGGGAGACGTGCTGGCCGCCACCGACCGTGCGTCGCTGGCGACCGCGGAGGACCGGCTCCTTCCGCCGCGCGCCTTCGCCTACGACGCGATGACCATCGCGGTGGCCCCCGGGAACCCTCGGCACATCCACGGCCTCGCCGACCTGGCCGATCCGCGGCTGCGCGTCGTGCTGGGCGGCCCCGACGTGCCGGTAGGGCGGTACGCGGCGCAGGTCCTCGCCCGGGCCGGGATCACGGTACGGCCGCGGTCCGAGCAGGCCGACGCGCGGACCGTGCTCACCCGGATCCGCACCGGCCGCGCCGACGCCGGCATCGTGTACGTCACCGACATCCGGTCCGCGGGCATCGCCGCCACGAGCGTTCCCATTCCCGCCCGGCAGAACGCGACCGTGACGTGCTACGCCGCGGCCGTGCGTGACGGCGGCGACACCAGAGCCGCCAGGGATTTCGTCGCCTGGCTCGGCTCCCCCGAAGCGAAGTCGATCCTGCGGAAGTACGGCTTCCCGACCCCGTGACCCGCCCGCCGCCCGTCGGGCACGGCCCCCGCGTACGGTCGCGCGGAAACGGTGAAGCGGGCCACGGCGGGTCGAAGTGCGCACGGATCCCCAAGGGCGCGACAATGTTCGCCGCAGCGACACTTCCCCCGTACGGAGCTCATTCTGTGGGCCTTGCCGACCTGGACACCGTCGACCTCGTCACCGGCCCGGCCGGTGGTGATCAGGGCCTGTGGATCGTGGCGGGCGACTGGCCGCCCGAACGTGAGGCCTTGGACTACGTGCAGCTAGTGATCAAAGTGGCCGGCGTACTCGCGTACGCCGAGCGCCTCGGCGGTGAGGGACGCCGGTCGACGGTCCTCGTGCACAGCACGGGCGAACCGCCCGTGAGCGTGCTGGAGTTCCTGCGGGCGCGCGACGTCGTGGCGACCGTCGGTACCGCCGCCCACCCGCGTCCGGCCTCCGGGCGGCCCGCGCGGTACCCGAACCTGCCCGACGGCTCGCCGGACATGGCGGCCCTCCAGGGCGCCAACGCCTCGGCGTTCGCTGACGAGCACGGCCTGGACGGCTCAGTCGAGTCGCTGGTGCTTCTCGATGACGTGCTGGAGGAACGCCGCCGGTTGTACGGCCTGGCGCCCGGAGACCGCGACGACGCGTTCACCGATGGTGAGCTCGTCGTCCTGGCGGGCGCGTACGCCGGCGAGGTGCTGCGCCGGCACACCCGGGAGGCCGTCTGGTGGCTGGGCCCGCCGGGCCGTTCCGGCCCCCTGCACCTGCGGGCGGGGCTCGGGCTGGGCACCCGCGTCAACACCTTCGACCAGGTGAGCCGTTACCTCCGACAGGGTTCGGGCGCGTCGGTGCACGCCCTGGTCTCGGCGCTGCTCGCCCGCCTGAACTCCTGAGACGAATCCATTGTGCATTCGCTCCGTGTTCCGTCGGATCCTTTGTGTAGTCTCCCCGCAGTCCGAGCGGCCCCCGACCGACGAGCAGGAGGCGATCCGATGACCGCGGCCCTGGACCGTCACGACACCCGCTTCGACCAGGTCCAGGCGGCTCTCGGCGACCAGGGACGGCTTTTGCATGCCATCCTCGAACGCCTCGACGCCCGGTCCTAGCCAGCGGGGTTCGCCGCCCCCGGGCTCGGGCGGTCGCCGAGTCCCGGGGGCGGCGCCCGTCAGCGGGCGATGCGGCGGTCGGCGGCGTCGATCGGCAGGTCGTTGATGCTGGCGTAGCGCTTGCGCATGAGGCCGTCGTCGTCGAACTCCCACATCTCGTTCCCATACGCGCGATACCACTGACCGGCCTGGTCGTGGTACTCGTACTCAAAACGCACGGCGATGCGTCGGCCGCTGTAGCACCACAGCTCCTTGCGCAGCCGGTAGTCCAGCTCCTTCCGCCACTTCTCGGTCAGGAACTCGATGATCTCCGCGCGGCCGTTGATGAAAAGGTCGCGGTTGCGCCATTCGGAGTCTTCGGTGTAGGCGAGCGCCACCTGCTCGGGGTCCCGGGTGTTCCAGGCGTCTTCGGCGAGCTGCACCTTCCAGCGCGCGGTCTGCTCGGTGAACGGCGGCACGGGCGGGCGCTGGGCCACGGCGGTCTCCTCTCCCTCCTGGAGAACGATCGTTCTCCGGCCTGCGAACCACTTTAGGAGAGGCGCTGCCTCACGCCGGAGCAGGACTCGCCCCGCGCCGGACGGAGGCCCCGCCCGCCGACGGCCCGCTCCCACCGGCGCTGGCCCGCAGGCTCCCGTCAGAGCCCGAGGAGCGACTCGATTCCGATGGTCAGGCCGGGCAACTCGGTCACATGACGCACGGCGAGCAATACGCCGGGGCTGAACGACTCGCGGCTCAGCGAGTCGTGCCGGATCGTCAGCGTCTCGCCGTGCCCCCCGAGCAAGACCTCCTGGTGCGCGACCAGCCCGGCCAGGCGGACGGCGTGGACGTGCACGCCGTGGACGTCGGCACCGCGCGCCCCGTCGAGCGCGGTGGTGGTCGCGTCGGGAGAACGGCCGATGGCCGCCTTATCGCGCGCCGCGGTGACCAGCTCGGCGGTGCGGCGGGCGGTGCCGCTCGGCGCGTCCGCCTTGTTCGGGTGGTGCAGCTCGACGATCTCGACGGAGTCGAAGAACGGGGCGGCCTTCTGCGCGAAGTGCATCATCAGCACCGCGCCGATCGCGAAGTTCGGTGCGATCAGCACGTTCGCGGTGGGGCGTTCGGCCAGCCATCCGCGGACGGTCTCCAGCTTGGCGTCGTCGAACCCGGTGGTGCCGACGACGGCATGCACACCGTGATCGATGCACCAGTGGATGTTGTCCATGACGGTGTCGGGATGGGTGAAGTCGATGGCGACCTGGGCGGACGCGAGCGGCTCGCGGGCGTCGCCGATGTCGACGGCGGCGACGAGCTCTAGGTCGTCCGCCGCCTCGACGGCGCGGCACAGCTCCGTTCCGACGCGCCCGCGTGCTCCCAGAACCCCGACTTTGATCACGGCATCCCTCCCGCTCGACGGTGCAGCCGAGCCTACCGCCGGACGGTGCGGCACGCGCGCACGCCACCGGCGCCTCCGGCGGCGCGATCCGTCCACCGGCCCTCCCCGGCGGCACGTCGCGGCGGCTCGGCCGCCGGGCCCGCGGTGACGCTTCGGCGGCGATGCCTCCGGAGCGTCACCGGCGCGCAGGGTCAAAGCGTGAAGTCGCGGTCCTCGAACGGGCCGATCACGCTGAGGGTCATCGGCCGGCCGAGGACGTCACGGGCGACCGCGCGGATGTCATCGAGGGTGACCGCCTCGATGCGGGCGAGAATCTCATCCACGGACAGCAGCGTCTCGTACACGAGCTCGCTCTTGCCGATGCGGCTCATGCGCGACCCGGTGTCTTCCAGGCCGAGCACGAACGAGCCGCGGAGCTGCCCCTTGCCGCGTTCGAGCTCCTCCTCGGTGATGCCGTGCTCGGTGACCTTCGCGACCTCCTCGCGGCAGATCGCGAGGACCTCGTCGACCTTGGCGGGCAGGCAGCCGGCGTAGACCCCGAAGATGCCGGTGTCGGCGTACTGGGAGTTGTAGCTGTATACCGAGTACGCCAGGCCGCGTTTCTCCCGGATCTCCTGGAACAGCCGCGAGGACATCCCGCCGCCGAGCGCGGCGTTGAGCACGCCGAGCGCGAACCGTCGCTCGTCGGTGCGGGTGATCCCGATCGTGCCGAGGATGAGGTTGGCCTGCTCGGTCGGCCGATTGATCGCCCGTACGCCGGGGGCCGGCCGCGCGCCGGGCCCGCCGATGCGGGGCGCCGCCGGGAGCCGGTCGGTATCGCCCAGAACGCCGTCGAAGGCCTGACGCACCAGGCGTACGACCTCGTCGTGGTCGACGTTGCCCGCCGCGGCGACGACGAGGTTCTGCGGGATGTAGCGCCGGTGGTAGTACCTGGCGATGGCGTCCCGGCCCAGCTCGCTGATCGACTCGACGGTGCCGAGAATCGGCCGGCCCAGCGGCGTGTCGCCGAACAGCGACGCCGCGAACTCGTCGTGCACGGCGTCGGTCGGATCGTCGTCGTGCATGGCGATCTCTTCGAGGATCACGCCGCGCTCGGCCTCGACGTCCTGGCTCTCGATGAGCGAGGAGGTCACCATGTCGGAGACGACGTCGATGGCGAGCGGCATGTCGGAGTCCAGCACCCGTGCGTAGTAGCAGGTGTACTCCTTGGCGGTGAAGGCGTTCATCTCACCGCCGGCGGCGTCCATCAGCGAGGAGATCTCCAGTGCGGTGCGCCGGTGGGTTCCCTTGAACAGCAGGTGTTCGAGATAGTGGCTGGCGCCCGCCTCTTCGGCCGACTCGTCCCGCGAGCCGACGCCCGCCCAGATGCCGAAGGCGACCGAGCGGACGGTCGGCACGGTCTCAGTGACGACGCGCAGCCCGCCCGGCAGGACCGTGCGCCGCACCACCCCGGCGCCGTCGGCACCGGGGTGGATCACGTAGGTCGAGCCGGGCTCCTGCTCCCTGGCCGGAACCGTCATGAGTTGCGGTCGCCGTCGGCCCGGTTGCCACCGCCACGGGTGCGGCGCCGACGGGGGCGCTCGCCGCCCTCGCGGCCCTCCCGTGCCTCGCGGCGTTCGGCCCGCTCGCCGGCGCCGTCACCGGACGACGGCTGTGCGTCGCCCGCGCCGTCGCCGCGCTCGGCGGCCGCCGCCGCCTCCCTCTCGATGACCTCGACCGGGACCAGCGACAGCTTGCCGCGGTTGTCGATCTCGGTGACCTCGACCTGGACCTTCTCGCCCACCTTGATGACGTCGTCGATGTTCTCGATGCGCGCCCCGCCGTGCAGCTTGCGGATCTGCGAGATGTGCAGCAGGCCGTCCTTACCGGGCAGCAGGGACACGAACGCCCCGAAGGTGGTGGTCTTCACGACCGTGCCGAGGTAGCGCTCGCCGACCTCCGGCATGTGCGGGTTGGCGATCGCGTTGATCGCCTGCCGGGCGGCCTCGGCGGACGGGCCGTCGGTCGCCCCGACATAGATGGTTCCGTCGTCCTCGATCGTGATCTCGGCGCCGGTGTCGTCCTGGATCGAGTTGATCATCTTGCCCTTCGGGCCGATGACCTCGCCGATCTTGTCGACCGGGACCTTGATCGTGATGATCCGCGGCGCGTTCGGGCTCATCTCGCTCGGCGCCTCGATGGCCTCCTGCATGACGTCGAGGATGGCGAGGCGGGCGCTCTTGGCCTGCTTGAGCGCTGCGGCGAGGACGTTCGCCGGGATGCCGTCGAGCTTCGTGTCGAGCTGCAGGGCGGTGATCACGTCACGGGTGCCGGCGACCTTGAAGTCCATGTCACCGAAGGCGTCTTCGGCGCCGAGGATGTCGGTCAGCGTGACGTACTCGTCACCCTCGTTGATCAGACCCATCGCAATGCCCGCGACCATGTCCTTGAGCGGGACGCCGGCCGACAGCAGCGACATCGTGCTGGCGCAGACCGAGCCCATCGAGGTGGAGCCGTTGGAGCCGATGGCCTCCGACACCTGCCGGATCGCGTACGGGAACTCCTCGCGGCTGGGCAGCACCGGGATCAGCGCCCGCTCGGCGAGCGCGCCGTGCCCGATCTCGCGCCGTTTCGGCGAGCCGACGCGGCCGGTCTCACCGGTGGAGTAGGGCGGGAAGTTGTAGTTGTGCATGTAGCGCTTGGTGCGCTCGGGGTTCAGCGTGTCGATCGTCTGCTCCATGCGGAGCATGTTCAGCGTCGTCACGCCGAGGATCTGGGTCTCGCCCCGCTCGAACAGGGCCGAGCCGTGCACCCGCGGTACCACGCCGACCTCGGCGGTGAGCTGGCGGATGTCCTTCACGCCACGGCCGTCGATACGGACCTTCTCCTTGATGACCCGCTCGCGCACCAGCTTCTTGGTCAGCGCGCGGAACGCCGGGCCGATCTCCTTCTCGCGCTCGGCGAATTCGGGGCCGACCTTCTCGACCGCGAGGGCCTTGACGCGCTCGAGCTCGTCCTCGCGCTCCTGCTTGGCCGCGATCGTGAGGGCCTGCGCGAGCTCGGTGCGGACGGCCGCCTCCACCGCCTCGTACACGTCGTCCTGGTAGTCGAGAAAGATCGGGTACTCGGCCGTCTCCTTGGCCGCCTCGCCGACGAGCCGACACTGCGCCTGACACAGCACCTTGATGAACGGCTTGGCGGCCTCGAGGCCCTCGGCGACCGCCTCTTCGGTCGGCGCCACGGCGCCGTCGGCGATCAGCTTGAGCGTGCCCGGCGTCGACTCGGCCTCGACCATCATGATCGCGACATCGCCGTCGTCGAGCACCCGGCCCGCGACGACCATGTCGAAGGTGGCTCGACCCAGCTCGGTGTGGGTCGGGAACGCCACCCACTGGCCGTCGATCAGGGCGACGCGCACGCCGCCGATCGGGCCGGAGAACGGCAGGCCCGCGAGCTGGGTGGACATCGACGCGGCGTTGATCGCGACGACGTCGTACAGGTGCTCGGGGTGCAGGGCGAGGATCGTCTCGACGATCTGGATCTCGTTGCGCAGGCCCTTCTTGAACGACGGGCGCAGCGGCCGGTCGATCAGCCGGCAGGTGAGGATGGCGTCCTCGCTCGGCCGGCCCTCGCGGCGGAAGAACGAGCCGGGAATGCGCCCGGCGGCGTACATCCGCTCCTCGACGTCGACGGTGAGCGGGAAGAAGTCGAGGCTCTCCTTCGGCTTCTTGGACGCGGTGGTGGCGGACAGGACCATGGTCTCGTCGTCGAGGTAGACGACGGCGGACCCGGCCGCCTGGCGGGCCAGCCGGCCCGTCTCGAAACGGATCGTGCGTTGTCCGAAGAAGCCGTTGTCGATGACGGCTTCGGCGCTTTTCACACCTTCCACGGTGGGAGACCTCCCTGGTCTGGATGGACTTCCGCATCCGTCCCGGAGGTGCGGCGCTCTGGTGAGAGGTGCCGGTCTTCGATCGAAGCCGCCGGATCGTCGGATCCGAAGGCCACTACCGAGGACCGGCCCCCGCGCACCGTACGGGCGGTCGCGGTTCGATTCGGTTATACGAAGAGAGGGAGCGGCGCTCGCCACTCCCTCTCCAGGCGCTATCGGCGAAGACCGAGACGCTCGATGAGCTGACGGTATCGGTTGATGTCCTTCTTCTGCAGGTAGTGCAGAAGACGCCGCCGGCGACCGACCATCAAGAGCAGGCCACGACGGCTGTGGTGGTCGTGGTGATGCGTCTTGAGGTGCTCGGTGAGCTCATTGATGCGCCTGGTCAGCAGCGCCACCTGAACCTCGGGGGACCCGGTGTCACCCTCGGTGGTGGCGAACTCGGCCATGATCTGCTTCTTGGTGGCGGTGTCGAGCGACACGGCTCTCCTTATCTTACGGGTACGCGGTATGGACTTGAGAGCACCCGGAAACCATGCGTACCCACAGTCTCCTGGGTGGGGCGATCACGGTCGTCGGACCGTCACGCCCATCGCGGGCAGCGCTACTGCCGGTCACTTCCAGCGGCAAATCACGGTACCACGACATCGGAAGTGACCTACGCATGGCAACGCCGCGCGGGAACCGGATGTTCCCGCGCTCCGCCCCATCACCGGCCGGAACGGCGGTGACGGCCATACGGCGACCGCCCGCCCTCCGGGCCCGCATCGGCAGCAGCCCCGCTGCGCCGACCCGAGAAACCGGCCGCTATGGGCCGGGAAACGGCCGGTTCGGCCGGCTCCCGGCCTCAGCGCCGGGTGATCTCGCGGGCGCGGTCGACGTCGTGGCGCATCTGCTCGATCAGCGCCTCGATCGAGTCGAACGTCAGCGTGTCGCGCAGCCGCGCGGTGAAGTCGACGCTGACGTGCTCGCCGTACAGGTCGAGATCGTCGCGGTCCAGCGCGTACGCCTCGACGGTGCGCTCCACGCCATCGAAGGTCGGATTCGTGCCGATGGAGATCGCCGCCGGCCAGCGGGCGTCCGGGGAGCCGGCCGAGTCGTCGCCGCGCGTGTCCGCGTAGCCCGCGCAGTTGAGGTAGCCGGCGTAGACGCCGTCGCTCGGGATCGCGGTGTGCGGCGGGGTCTCGAGGTTGGCGGTGGGAAAGCCGAGCTCGCGTCCGCGGCGCGCGCCGCGGACGACGACGCCCTCCACGCGGTGCGGCCGGCCGAGAAGCTGCGCGGCGCCTTCCACGTCGCCGGCGACGAGGCGGCGGCGGATCAGCGTGGAGGAGATCGGCTCGCGGTTGGCGACGAGCGGCACGCCCTCGGCCTCGAAGTCGTACTTGGCGCCCAGCTCGCGCAGGAGCGCGACGTCGCCGCGCGCCTTGTGGCCGAAGCGGAAGTCCTCCCCCACGACCACGCGCGCCGCGTGCAGGCGGTCGGCCAGCACCGACTGGACGAACTCGTCGGGGCCCATGCGGGACAGCTCCAGCGTGAACGGCAGGGTCATCACCACGTCGGCGCTCAGACCGGCCAGCAGCTCGATCCGCCGCTTGGACGAGCACAGGAGCGGCGGGTGGGTGCCGGGGCGCACGACCTCGTCGGGATGCGGGTCGAAGGTGACGATCACCGTCGGCAGGCCGAGCGCGCGGGCGAGCTCGGTGGCCCTGCCCACGATGCGCTGGTGTCCGCGGTGCACACCGTCGAAAACGCCGATCGTGACGACGGATCGGCCCCAGTCGCGGGGCACGTCGTCGAGGCACTGCCAACATCGCACCTGTCCACCCCTTTCCGGTTCCACTAGCCTGCCATGGGTTCCACCGGGGGCGTGACGGCGGGCCGGTTCCCGTAGATGATCTGGGCGTGGGCTTCGCCTGGAGACCGGGACCTGGCCGTCGCCGCGGCGGGCGGGATCGTACTGGTCGCGCTCAGCACACGGTACGGCTACCACCGTGATGAACTCTACTTTCATGCGCTCGGTTCCCATCCCGCGTGGGGGTATCCGGACCAACCACCGCTCGTGCCGCTACGCCGCGGCAAATCTCGATCGCGCTGCTGCTGCCGATCGACCCGGTCCGGGTACTGCACGCCACGCCGGAGGCGGCGGTCAGCTACGAGGCGCGCGAGACGGTCGGCTGGCCGGCTCTGGTCGCGGCCCGTCGCCCGGGTCTACCAGCGGGGTAACGTGATCGTGACCGGGGATTACGGCGCGGTCTGGCCGCGGAAGGCGCCGGACTCATTCGCCCGGGGTGCGAGCCCGGCGTGTTTGCCCCAGGCCCGCGTGTCGTAGCGGGAGGGATCGCCGGTCTCGGCCAGGATCGCCGCGACGGCGGACAGGCCGGGGATGGTGGCGACCAGGTGGGTCAGGTGCAGCTCATCGAGTACCGCGACCATGCGGGCCTCCACGTCGGTGATCGCGGCCACGGCATTCATCCAGTCGCGGTAGGCGAAGGCGGCGCGTTCCAAGCCTCCTCGGTCTCGGTACAGGAACGGCGACCCATCACCGTGGCGAGGGAGATGTCGCCTCCTCAACCTCTACGAGGAGTTATTAGGCACTTTCGCGTCGCCGGGGGCGCGGCTCAACGGCCGGTGGGTCCGGCCTGCGGGTCCGGCCGCCTGGAACGGTGCGCCCACCGTGTGGTGCCGCTGCGGGCATGTCCGCGCGGCATGAGCGTCCCGCAAGCTCCGGCGACGCAGGACTCGCCCGCAAGCGAGCACCGCGACGGCCCGATGGCGACACCGCGTCGGACGGATGGCGGCACCGCGTCGGCCCGATGGCATCCCGCCAGCACGGACGGTGACCCCGCCGCGCACGGTCGGCCGCCCGTGTCAGGGGACGAAGACGGTGAGCGGCTTGGCGACCGGGCCGTGCTCCTCCACCAGGGCCAGCAGCGTGCCGCCCGGCCCGAACACGCCGATCGGCCCGGGGCCGAGCCCGGTGGCCGGCAGCCGGCCACCATGCGCGATCCGGCGGGCGTCCTCCTCGCACACGTCGACGCGCGGGAACGCCGCCGCCACCGCCGCATCCATCGGCAGCACAGTGAACTCCTCGGCGAGCCGGTCGAGGGTGTGCGCCATCGACAGGTCGTACGGGCCGACGCGGGTGCGCCGCAGCGCGGTCAGGTGCCCGCCGACGCCGAGCGCAGCACCGAGGTCGCGGGCCAGCGCCCGGATGTAGGTGCCGCTGGAGCAGGTGATGGTGGCGGTGACGTCGAGCAGGTCGCCGTCGCGGCGCACCTGGTCGATCGCGAATGCGTACACGGTGACCGGGCGGGCCTTCAGCGCGACCTGCTCGCCGGCCCGCACTCGCTTGTACGCCCGCTCGCCGTTCACCTTGATCGCGCTGACCTGCGGCGGGATCTGCTCGATGGGCCCGGTCAGGTCGATGACGGCGTCGCGCACCGCCGCCTCGGTCACCTCGGCCGTCGACGCGGTCGCGGTGATCTCGCCCTCGGCGTCGTCGGTGTTGGTGGACTGCCCGAGCCGGATGACCGCCTCGTAGGTCTTCTCCTTGAGCGCCAGGTGGCCGAGCAGGCGGGTGGCCTTCTCGACGCCGACGACGAGCACGCCGGTCGCCATCGGGTCGAGGGTGCCGGCATGCCCGACCCGGCGGGTGCCCGCCAGCCGGCGTAGCCTGGCCACCACGTCGTGGGAGGTCCAGCCCGCCGGCTTGTCCACGATGACAAGTCCGTTCATGGGCGCGAGGCGACCTCGATCTCGGTCAGCAGCGTGCGCAGGCGCGCGACGGCCGGCTCGACCTCGCCGTGCAGCGTGAACCCGGCGGCGGTGGGATGCCCGCCGCCGCCGAAGGCCACGCACGCCATGCCGACGTCGATACGGCCCTTCGAGCGAACCGACACCTGCCACGCGCCCTCGTCGTCCTCCTTGAAGACGACGGCGACCTCGGCCTCCTCGGTGCGGCGGACCACGTCGATGACGCCTTCGAGCAGGTCGTACGGGAGGTCGGGGCCGGCCCGGTCGGCCCGCGTGACGGTCGTCCACACCATGCCGAGCCCGCCGGCGACGCCGGTCTCCAGCCGGGCCCGGCCGAGCGCCGCCGACAGCACCGGCAGGTAGCCGAACGGCGCACTGTCCCAGACCTCGCGCGAGACGCGCTCCGGCCGCACCCCCGCCGCGAGCAGGCGACCCGCCAGCGCGTGCACCTCCGGCGTGGTCGAGGCGTACTTGAACGAGCCGGTGTCGGTGACCAGCCCGACGTAGAGGCCGAGCGCCACGTCGCAGGTGAGCGGCGCGCCGAGCCGGGCGATCAGCTGCTCGGTGATCACGGCGGTGGCCGCTACGCCGGGGTCGACCAGGTGCGTGGTGCCGAACCGGGTGTTGGACGCGTGGTGGTCGATGACGATCAGCTCACGCGCCTTGCCGGCGTTGGCCGACAGGCTTCCCAGTCGGTCGCTGCTGGCCGCGTCGAACGTGACCATGACGTCGGGCTCCGCCGGATAGCCGGCCGGGTCGGTGAGCAGGTCGAGGCCGGGCAGGAACCGCAGGATCCGCGGCACGACGAAGGCGTCCCCGAACGAGGCCCTGAACGGCCTGCCCAGGTCGCGCAGCGCGTGCGCGAAGGCGAGCATGGAGCCGAGGGCGTCCCCGTCGGGGCAGACGTGGCAGGCGAGGCAGACCTCGCCCGCCCCCTCGATGGCAACGAGCGCCCTCTCCCACTCGTCGGCGGTGATGGCGGCGACGCTGCCCGGCGCGGAGTTCACGACGGGGAGTATCCCGTCTCGCCGCTGCCGTCGGCGTCGCTTTCGTCAAGATCGTCCGTGATTCGCGCCTCGCGGTAAGGGTTCGGATCGCCGGCCGGCCGGGCGTTCTCCGCCGCCTTGGCGACCCGCTCGTCGGCGGCGCGCGCCTTGGCGAGCAGGTCGTCGATCTGCCGGGCGTTCTCCGGCAGGGCGTCGGGCACGAACGTCAGGCTGGGCGTGTGCCGAACGCCGGTCCGCTTGCCGACCTCCGAGCGGATGACGCCCTTGGCGCTCTCCAGCGCGGCCGCGCTGTCGGCCCGCTCGGCGTCGGTCCCGTACACGGTGTAGTAGATGGTGGCGTCCCGCAGGTCGTTGGTCAGCCGGGCGTCGGTCACGGTGACGAAGCCCAGCCGCGGGTCCTTGATCCGCCGCTCCAGCATCTCGGCGACGATCTGCTGGATGCGATCGGCGAGCTTTCGCGCCCTCGCGGGGTCGGTCACGGTTCCTCCACTCTCGTTGGGGCGCCCGCCCGGCCGGGGCCGGCGCACCCGGGTGCCGCGCGCACGTCGCTCACGACTCCTCTTCGTTGAAGAGCCGCTGCCGGGCCGACAGAAGCTCGACCTCCGGGCGGCCGGCGACGAGGCGTTCGCAGGCCTCCAGCACCTCGACGCAGTTGCCCGCCGTGGCGGACACCGCCGCCACCGCGATCTCCGCGCGGCGGTGGAGGTCGAGGTGGCCCGTCTCGGCGGCCGCGACCGCCGGGAACCGCCGCCGGATCTCGGCGACGATCGGCCGGACCACGGCCCGCTTCTGCTTGAGCGACCGAACGTCGCCGAGCAGCAGGTCCAGCGTCAACGAACCTACATACACAACGGTCACCTCTCGCGATGGGTTTCCGGTCGCCGGAATTCCAGGATCCGGCCAGCGCGAAGTGGCGTGCGGCCGTGGGAGCTTCCGTAAATATCTCAGGGGT
>JBEHYF010000120.1:0-16984 GCA_048498315.1 Actinomycetota bacterium | reverse complement strand
CCAACGGCGACCAAAATGATCTCGATGGATTCGCCGTGTCCCCGCGTCGCCACAGGCCGGACGCGTGCCGCCGTGATGTCTGAGACACATGATCAAACACACATACCAGAGATGGCGGCGGGCGGCCACGGTGACGCTCGGCGCGCTGGCGCTGATGGCGGCCTCGCTGGCCGGCGTCGCTCCCGCGGGCGCCTCCGCCCATCACTCGGTCACCACGAAGCCGGCATGCCCGAGACCGACCGATCCGCTCCGATGGGAGTGCATGGCGCTCATCCGCACGGACGTCGCAGCGCGGCACGGGCTCCTGACGACGGTCCAGCCGCCGGGCTACGGTCCCCAGGACCTGCGAAGCGCCTATCGGCTGCCGTCGAATTTCCGCGGCAGGGGTCAGACACTGGCGATCGTCGACGCGTTCGACGATCCGAATGCCGAGGCCGACCTGGCCGTCTACCGTGCGCAGTTCGGCCTGCGGCCGTGCACCACCGCCAACGGCTGCTTCCGCAAGGTCGACCAGCGCGGCGGAACCACGTACCCGCCGCCGAATGCGGGGTGGGCCGTCGAGATCTCGCTGGATCTGGACATGGCATCGGCCATCTGCCCCAACTGCAGGATCCTGCTGGTGGAGACCGATGACAACTTCGCGAACAACCTCGCGGCCGGCGTCGACACCGCCGTGCGCCTCGGCGCCCGGTACGTGTCCAACAGCTACGGCGCCCCGGAGGCCGCTTCCGATCTGCCGTACAACGTGCACTACAACCACCCCGGCGTCGCCATCACGGTGTCGTCGGGTGACTTCGGCTACGGAGTCGAGTACCCGGCGGCGTCACCGTACGTGACCGCCGTGGGCGGCACCGCGCTCAACCGCGCCGCCAACCGGCGCGGCTGGACCGAGTCCGCCTGGTCCGGCTCGGGCTCGGGCTGCTCGGCGTACGAGTTCAAGCCGAGGTGGCAGCGGGACCCCGGATGCCCGCGGCGGACGGTCGCCGATGTCTCCGCGGTCGCCGACCCGGCCACCGGCGTCGCCGTGTACGACACGTACCTCCAGCCCGGATGGCTGGTGATCGGCGGCACCAGCGCCTCGGCGCCGATCACCGCCGGGGCGTACGCGCTGGCCGGCCCGCCGGTCCCGCGTACCTACCCCGCCGCGTACCCGTACCTGCGGCGCTGGGCGCTGTACGACATAACGACGGGGAGCAACGGCACGTGTTCGCCCGCCTACCTGTGCACCGCGGAGGTGGGTTATGACGGTCCGACCGGCCTGGGCACCCCGCGTGGCATCGCGGCCTTCGGCCTCCGTGCGGTGGCCCTCACCGGGAACCGCGTCGGGGGAGGGGCGCAGGTGCAGGGCTGACGGGCATCGATCCGTCAGTGCGCCGTGATGGGGGTGCCGGCCGTCGTGCCGGCGCCCCCGCATCGTGAGATGCCCACTCCGCTCGCGGCGGCACGGAGTGACGGCCGTCATAGTGACCAAGCGGTAACTTCTGCCTACCCTCGCTTCGTGGACATCGTCTTCGAGCGGCGGGGCGACGGCCCGCCGCTGTTGCTCATGCACGGTATCGGCCACCGCTGGCAGGCCTGGGAGCCGGTGATCGACCTGCTCGCCCAGGACCGCGACGTGATCGCCGTCGACCTGCCCGGGTTCGGCGCGTCCCCTCCCCTGCCGCCCGGTGCGACGTACGACATCGACACCGTCATCGCGGTGCTGTCGGAGTTCCTCGACGGCATCGGCGTGGAACGCCCGCATGTCGCCGGCAACTCGCTGGGCGGCCTGTTCGCCCTGGAGGCCGCCGACCGCGGGCTGGCCGCCTCGGCCACGGCGCTGTCCCCGGCCGGCTTCTTCACGCCGATGGAGCTGCGGTACGCGGCGTTCGTGCTGCGCGCCTGCCGGCGCGGCGCGCGCCTGCCCGAGTCGGTGATGCGCCGCATCGCGGACCGGCCGCTGGGACGCAAGCTGATGTTCGGCATGATCTACGGCCGTCCCGGCCTGATCGCCATCGACACCCTCATCGCGGATGCGGCGGCGCTGCGCGATGCGGCCGGCTTCGAGCCGACCCTGCGCGCAGGGCGGGGCGTCGGGACCTTCCGCGGCAAGGTCGAGGACGTGCCGGTGACCATCGCATGGGGCACGAACGACCGCCTGCTGCGCCCCCGGCAGGCGATCCGCGCGCAGCGTGCGCTGCCGCACGCCCGGTTCGTGTGGCTGGAAGGTTGCGGGCATGTGCCCATGGCCGACGACCCGCGGCGCGTCGCGCAGCTCCTCCTGGAGGGCAGCGCCGGCTGAGACGCGTGCCGCCACCCTGGCGACCCGCGGCCGGAACGTTGCCGAGCGCGAGCCGGTCCGCGCCGGTGCCTGCGGGACGGACGCCCGTACCCGCAGGCGGGTCGACCGCCGGCGCCTCGCCGCCGTGCCGGGCGAGCGCGGGTGGGCCGTCCCGCGAACGGCGGCCTCGGCGCTGATCCGCACGGCCGCCGCGGCGGCGGCTCGCGCCGGGCCGGGCCGCGCGCCGCCGGGCCGGCGCGACGGCGCCGACCGTCTCGACCGGGCGCGACCGGGCGCGACAGTGCGCGGCCGGGACCGGCCGCCGCTTCCGCCTCGGTTCGTCGACCGGTCCCCGGCGCGTCCCACGGTGTCGCGCCCGCGTCGCCGGCTGCGGGCCGACCCGGTCACGGGCGCCGGGCCGCGAGGTTTGCCGGCTGAGGCGTCCAGGGATCACCCCTGGGATGGGGCATCTTGATCTGTGGGACGCCTTCGCCGTGCTGATCGCCGTGGCCGGACCGCCGAAGGTCGCCCTGGGCTTCGCGCGGCTGGCCGCCGAGCACACGGCAGGCGAGATGCGCGTGCTGGCGCTGCGGGCGACCGGCGCCGCGATGCTGTGCGGGGCCGTGGTCGCGCTGATCGCCGATCCGCTGCTCGCCCTGTTCCACATCGGGCACCCCGCCGTCATGATCGCCGGAGGTGCGATCTTCTTCGTCTACGCGCTGCGGCTCGTCATGCACGGCCACGTGGAGGTCGCCGGCGGGCGCGGCGACGGGTTCTCCGCGCTGCTGTTGCCGTTCGTCGCCAGCCCGCTCGCGTTGAGCTCGCTGATCGTGCTGTCCATGCTCAAGGGCGGCTGGGGGTGGTCGGCGGCCATCGCCCTCGCCTATCTGGGCGTCGCCGCCATCGACCTGATCGTCATGCTGGGCCTGACGCTCGTCGTACACCGCGTGCCGGGGACCTGGGTGGAGGTCGCCGGGCGGGTGCTCGGCCTGCTGCTGGCCGGCGTCGGCGTCGAACTCCTCGTTGACGGATTGGCCGCAATAAGGGTCATATCACTGGCGCTTTGACGCATTTCGTCTTCATTATGAAAGGCGGCTGTTGGCCACCGCCGGCAGGCGGACCGGCGCGCATCGACGCCGCTTGATGCCGATGTGACGGCTGTCGTGAACCTTTCATACGAAGTTGCCGCGCAATCGGAGAAAGAAGGTCACGGCATTACTCATCTGTCCTAACCGTGTCACTCTCCATCGCGATATCACCACGGGCCGGTGACAATCGGATTGCATCCGATGGAAAGGGGCGCGCATGTTCGGTCGGTCGATCTATGTCCCGGACAACCCGGCACTGATCGGCGGTTCCCCGCAGGCCGTCCACGAGCAACTCTGGGCGCAGGGGCGCCGCCGTCGCCTGCAGATCCGGGGAATCCTCGCCGCCGTCGCGCTCATCGTCGGCACCTGGCTCGTGCACTTCTGGTTCGGCCTGCTCGCCGCAGCGGTGGCGGCCGCAGCCGACACCGCCTACTACTGGCGGCAGCGCCTGGCCTCCAGCGTGTGGCGGAAGGGAATGCGCGGCGAACGCCGGACCTCCGCCATCGTGCGGTTCACCCTCCGCCGTGGCGGATACCGCATCATCCAGGGCCGCACCATTCCCGGGCACGGCCAGGTCGACCACCTCATCATCGGGCCTACCGGGGTGTTCGTGGTCGACGACCAGGCGGTCTCCCCCGAGACCGACATCGTCGAGTACCGCGGCTCGCTGTTCGTCGACCAGCGGTCCGGGGCCGGGCTCGCCCGGCCGCGGCGGGAACGCGCCGATGCCGTCGCCCGGCTGCTCGGCGACCGGCTCGGCGGCGAGATCGCCGTCGAGGCCGTCGGCGTCATCCACGGGGGCCGCCTCACGCCCGCGCTGATCGAGGCCGAGGGCGTGACGCTGGTGCGCGCGCAGCGGCTGCCCCGCTGGATCCGCCGGCAGCGCATCCGTTACACGCCGGAGGAGGTCGCGGCCATCGCCGACGCCGCCCACCGGCTCCCGATCAGCCGTCAGGCGATCGTCGTCCGGTGACCGCCGGCCCGGTCCGCGCAGGGGAACACCGGCCGGCCACCACCGCGGAGCCCTCCCGTACGACGGCGCACGTGCACCGCCCGGGGGTGCCCGCCGCGCTTCCCAGGCTCCGGGCATCCCGTAGCCGACGCGGGGTCGCCGGCCACGACGTACGCATCCTTTTCCGGCGGCCCCAGGCCCGAACCGGGCGTGCCCGTTCTCCGGGCGTCCGGCTCTGCAGTGATCATCGTGTGGTGGCGGCGGGTGGCCGCGTGCAGACGGTGCCGTGCCAGGGCGGGCGCGAGCGCGCAGACCGGGAGCGGCGCGCGACCGGCAGTGCGATCCGGCACCGCGGGTACGGGGCGGCGCCGGATCGCGCGGGACGGGTCAGCGCAGGTTGGCCGGGACGTCGGCGGAGTCGCCGAGTCCGACGAGGTACTTGGCGTACTGCTTGACGTTGGCGGCGGTGACCAGCGTGCCGTGCAGGGTCTCCTCCTGCGCGACCGGCTTGCCCGCCAGAACGTTGCCGGCCAGGTCGGCGACCTTCTGGCCGAGCGCGTACGGCGACTCGGCGTTCGTCGCGTACATCTGGCCGGCCGCGATGGCCGACAGCGCGTCGGCGATGCCGTCGTTGCCCACGAGCTTGACCTTGCCCGCCATGCTGCGGGCCTTCAGCGCGGACAGGACGCCCATCGCCATCTCGTCGTTGGCCGCGTAGACACCGGTGATGTCCGGGTGGGCCTGCAGCACGTTGGTCATCACGTCGAGCGCCTTGGCGCGATCGAAGCCGGCCGCCTGTTTGGCGACGACCGTGATGCCCTTGTACTTGGCGATCTCCTGCTCGAATCCCTTGCTGCGGTCCTGGGCCACGTTCGTGCCCATGATCCCCTGGATCTCGACGACCTTCCCCTTGCCGCCGACGGCCTTGGCCAGCGCGTCGGCGGCGTTGCGGCCGGCCTCGACGGCGTCATAGCCGACGAAGCAGGTCAGCTTCCCGCCGTCCGGCTTGCGGTCGAAGGCCATCACCGGCACGTTCGCGCTGTTGGCCTGCGTCACTTCCGAGGTCGCCGACTGGCTGCTGACCGGATCGATGATCAGCACGCCGACCTGCTTGGAGACGGCGGTGGTGGCCAGGTTCAGCTCGGTCGCGTCGGAGTTGTCGGCGTTCTGCACGCTCAGCTTCACGCCGTCCTTGGGTGCCTGGGCCTGTGCGCCGTTCTTGACGCTGACGAAGAACGGGTTGTTCAGCGTGCTCATGATCATGGTCGCGTCCTTCTTGCCGGACGCGTGCGTGGCGCTGCCGGACGCCGCCGTGCCACCGGCGCGGCTGCAGGCCGTCAGGGACAGGGCCACCACCGTGGCGAGCGCGGTGACGGAACGGATGGTACGCATGAAAGCTCCTTTGTCCGGTGGGCTGGTGCCGATGACGTCGGGTGGGGTCAACGCCGGGCTGGTTCGGGCGCGGCGGTGTCGGAACGTGTGGCGACGGCGGCGCCGCGGCGCGGTACGAGGGCGCGGATCGCGTCGAGGTTGCGGTCGAGGAAGACGGCCAGCAGGATGACCAGCCCCTTGACGACGTCCTGCAGGAAGGGCGAGACGTTGAGGAGGTTCATCCCGTTGTCGATCACGCCGAGGACCAGCGCCCCGACGAGCGTGCCGAGCAGGGTTCCCCGGCCGCCGGCGAGGCTGGTGCCACCGATGATCACGGCGGCGATGGCCTCGAGCTCCAGGCCGGTACCCGCGGTCGGTTCGGCGGTCGACAACCGCGCCGTGAGGATGAACCCGGCGATCGCGGCGAGGAGGCCGCTGATCACGAACGCCGCGACCTTCACCCGCTGGGTGCGGATGCCCGAAAGCCGGGCCGCCTCGGCGTTGTCGCCGGTCGCGTAGACGAAGCGGCCGAACCGGGTCCGGGAGAGGACGAAACCGAACAGGGCGAACACGACGAGCATGATCAGGACGGGTATCGGGACGCCCGCCAGACGGTCCTGTCCGATCCCCTGGAAGCCGTAGTCGGTGACGGCGATCGGGTTGCCGGAGGTGACCTGCAGGCTCAGGCCCGACAGCACGGACATGGTGGCGAGCGTGGCGATGAACGACGGCATCTTGGCCCGCGTGACGAGCAGCCCGTTGACCAGCCCGACGCCGATTCCGACGCCGACGCCCGCGAGGAGGGCGGGGATCAGGCCGTGGGCGCGGAGGGTCAGCGCGGTGACCACCGCGGAGAACCCGAGCGCCGAGCCGACGGACAGGTCGATCTCAGCGAGGATGATCACGTAGGTCTGCCCGACCGCGAGGAGTGCCGCCACGGACGCGGCCAGGCCGACGTTGAGCAGGTTGGTCCGGGTGAGGAACACCGGCGAGGCGAAGGAGAGGACGACTCCGAGCAGCAGCAACGTCCAGACGGCGCGCAGCCGGCGGGCAATGGACTTCACGCTCATGCGGCACCTACCAGGGCGTGCTCGAGGATGGACTGCTCGTTGAGGCCGTCTCCGGCCAGCTCGGCGACGATGCGTCCTTCGCGCATGACGACCACACGGTCGGACATGGCGACCAGTTCCGGCAGGTCGGAGCTGACCAGGACGACGGCGACACCGTCGGCGGTCAGGCGGCTGATGATGCGGTAGATCTCCGTCTTCGCCCCGACGTCGACGCCGCGCGTCGGCTCGTCCAGGAGGAGGACGCGCGGCCCGGTCATCACCCACTTGGCGAAGAGCGACTTCTGCTGGTTGCCGCCGGACAGTGAGCCGGCGGCGACGGTCGGGGACGCCGCCCGCACCCGCAGGTCGGACATGACCGCGCCGGTCTCGGCGCGTTCGGCGCGGCGCCGCACCACGTCCCCGAACGCGACGAATCGCTGCAGGCTCGGCAGCGAGACGTTCGACTCGACCGGCAGGTCGAGGCACAGGCCCTCCGCGTGCCGGTCCGGCGACACGTACGCGATGCGGCTCGCGATCGCGTCCTTGGGGCCGCGCACGTGTACCGGGGCGCCGTCGACCATGATCGTCCCGGCGGTGAGGGGCCGCAGGCCGAACAACGCGCGCAGCAGCGGGGTGCGCCCGCACCCGACGACTCCGCCGATGCCGAGCACCTCACCGGCACGGACCGCCAGGTCGACGTCATGGAAGTCCGGATCGCCGCTGACCCCGCACGCCTCCAGCACGACCCGCTCGGTGGCGGTGTGCTCCTTGGGATAGAAGTCGTCGACGGACTCGCCGACCATCGCCGTCACCACCTTTCCCGGTTCCAGGCGGCCGGTCGGTTCGTCGAGTGTCACCCGGCCGTCGCGGAGGACCACGACGCGGTCCGCCAGGTCGAAGATCTCGTCGAGGCGGTGGCTGATGTAGATGACCGACACGCCGGCCTCGCGCAACCGCCGAACCTGCGCGAACAGCCGCTGGGACTCCTGCTCGTCGAGTGCGGCCGTCGGCTCGTCGAGGATCAGGAGCTCCGGCTCGTGGGTCATCGCCTTGGCGATCTCGACCGTCTGCCGTTCGGCCACGTTGAGGGATGCGACCGGCCGCCGGACGTCGATGGCGACGCCGAGCTCGCCGAGTGCCTTCTCCGCCGCCCGCGCCATGTCCCGCTTGGCGACCAGCATGCGGCCGAACCGGCGCTCCCGGTCGAGGACGTAGATGTTCTCGGCGACGCTGAGGTGCGGGAACAGGTTCTGCTGGAACTCCTGGTAGATGACCTCGATGCCGCGGGCCATCGCTGCCTGCGGGTCCTTGAACACGGTCGGTGTCCCGTCGATGAGGACCTGGCCGGAGTCCGGCCGGTGGGCACCGGACAGAATCCGGGTGAGCGTCGACTTGCCGGCGCCGTTCTCGCCGGCGAGCGCGACGACCTCACCCGGGCCGACCTCGAACCCGACGCCGCGCAGCACATGGTTTTCGCCGAAGGACTTGTGCACGCCGACCAGTTGGATGCGCATGTCGTCTCCCGGTCAGTACACGACGCCAGCGGTGAGCAGCACGTTCGCGTACGGGGTGAACTCGCCGGAGCGGATCGCGGCACGCGCCGTGCCGGTCTGCCGCTTGAACTCGGTGTGCGGCACGAACCGCAACGTCAGGTTCAGCCGGTCGAACCGCTGCCGGATCTCCTCCAGCATCGCCGGGCTGACCTCTTTGATCTCCTCCGCGAGCAGCACCGCCTCGACGGCGACCTCGTCGAGCACCGCGTCGAGCACGTCGAGGAACCGCGGCAGGTTGGCGCGGATGGCCAGGTCGACGCGTTCCACGCCGGCGGGGATGGGCAGGCCCGCGTCGGTGACGACGAGCCGGTCGGTGTGCCCGGTCTCGGAGATCACCCGGGCCAGCTGGCCGTTGAGCGTTCCGTTGTTGCGCCTCATCGGGCTGCTCCTTCCGCGGTGGAGGCGACCAGCGCGTCGACGGAACGCCGGTCGGGGAGGGACGGGCTGGCGCCCGGACGCGTGGTGGCCAGCGCGCCCGCGGCCGTACCGCGCCGGATGGCCGTGTCGAGGTCGAGACCGCCGGCGATCGCCGCGCCGAACGAACCGGTGAAGGCGTCGCCCGCCGCCGTCGTGTCCACCGGCGTGACCGCGAAGGCCGGGAAGTGCCGGGTGCGCTCCGCGGTGACCGACAGGGCGCCGCCCGCACCCAGGGTGATCAGCGCGTGACCGACCCCGCGGTCGAGGAACCAGGCCGCGGCCCGTTCCGCGGAGTCCAGGTCGGTGACCTCGATCCCGGTCAGCGCCCCGGCCTCGGTCTCGTTCGGGGTGACGATGTCGACGTGCCGCCATACGTCGTCCGGCAGCGGCTGGGCGGGGGCCGGGTCCAGGACGACGGTCAGCCCGGCCTGCGCCCCGGCACGGGCGGCATGGCAGGTGATATCCGTGCGGATCTCCAGCTGGAGGAGCAGCACGCCGGCCTCGCCGCGGGTGGCGGCGATTCCATCGTCCACCATCCGTTCGTCCAGGTCCGCGTTGGCCAGCGGCGTGATGACGATGTCGTTCTCGCCGGAGGCGTCGACCCGGATGTGGGCGACGCCGGTGCGGCCGTCGACGGTGTGGACCTGGGACACGATCACGCCATGGGACCGCAGGCCGTCCAGCACGATGTCGCGGAACGGATCTCGGCCCACGCAGCCGACCATCCAGGTCGGTGCGCCGGCCTTGGCCGCGGCGACGGCCTGGTTGGCGCCCTTGCCGCCGAGGACGAGGGTGAAGTCGTCGCCGAGCACGGTCTCGCCGCGGTTCGGGAGCCGCCTGCTGAACGCCGTGACGTCGGCGGTGATGCTCCCGACGACGAGAACGCCGGTCGGTTCCATCGCGGTCCTCCTGTTTCAGGGAATGGTGAACACAGGCCACGGCGCGGCCGTGTCCTTGCATCAGCCATGGGGTCGGGGGCCGGGTCAGCGGCCGATGGGGTGCCAGATGGTTTTGGTTTCCAGGAATGTGGTGATGCGCGTGGTGCCGGGGTCGGCGGTCCAGTCGGCGGGTGCGGGGGGCAGGACGCGTTTGAGGTTGCCGGCGGCCGCGGCCTGGCAGTCGGCGGCCAGGTCCTGTGGTGCTCCGGTCAAGTCGATGGCGTTGATGTCCATGTGGGAGGCGAGCCAGGGGGCCAGTTCGCTGCGGTGGCCGGTGAGGATGTTGACGACGCCGGCGGGCAGGTCGGAGGTGGCCAGGACTTCGGCGAGGGTGATGGCGGGCAGGGGGGCGGGTTCGGCGGCGATGACGACGGCGGTGTTGCCGGTGACGATGACCGGGGCGATGACCGAGGTGAGGCCGAGCAGCGGGTCGTCGGGGGCGATGATGGCCACCACGCCGGCGGGTTCGGGGACGGAGATGTTGAGGAACGGTCCGGCCACCGGGTTGACGGCCCCGGTGATCTGGGTGATCTTGTCGGCCCAGCCGGCGTACCAGACCCACCGGTCGATGGCGGCGTCGACCTGGGCGGCGGCCGCGGTCGTGCCCAGCCCGCTGGTGCGCAGTTCGGCGGCAAGCTGGGCGTGGCGGCCTTCCATCATCTCGGCGATGCGGTAGAGGATCTGCCCGCGGTTGTAGGGGGCCCGGGCCGCCCAGCCGGGCTGGGCGGTGCGGGCGGCGCGGACCGCGTCGCGGACGTCCTTGCGGGAGGCGCGTGCGGCGTTGGCCACGAAGGCGCCCTTGGCGTCGGTCACGGTGGAGGTCCTGCCGGACTCCGAACGGCAGAACGCGCCGTTGATGAACAGCTTGTAGGTTTTGCGGACACCGATCCTGGCCTCAGACATTCAGGTAGGCCTCCAGCCCGTGCCGTCCGCCCTCGCGGCCGAAGCCGGACTCTTTGTAGCCGCCGAACGGGGAGGCGGGGTCGAACTTGTTGAACGTGTTGGCCCACACCACCCCGGCCCGCAGCCGCTGGGCCATCCACAAGATCCGCGACCCCTTCTCCGTCCACACCCCGGCGGACAGCCCGTAGGGGGTGTTGTTGGCCTTGGCGACCGCCTCGTCGGGGGTGCGGAACGTCAGCACCGACAGGACCGGCCCGAAGATCTCTTCCTGGGCGATCCGATGCGACTGGGCCACGTTCGTGAAGATCGTGGGCGCGAACCAAAACCCCCGCTCCGGCAGCGCACATTCCGGCGACCAGCGTTCAGCACCCTCGGCCTCCCCCACCTGGCACAGCTGGCGGATCTTCGCCAGCTGCACCGCCGAGTTGATCGCCCCGATATCGGTGTTCTTATCCAGCGGATCCCCCACCCGCAACGTGGCCATCCGGGCCTTCAACCGGTCAAGCAGGTGTTCGGCGATCGGCTCGTGCACCAGCAGCCGCGACCCGGCACAGCACACCTGCCCCTGGTTGAAGAAGATCCCGTTGACGATCCCCTCGACCGCCTGATCCAGCGGCGCGTCATCGAAAACGATGTTGGCGGCCTTACCGCCCAGCTCCAGCGTCAACCGCTTACCGGTACCGGCCAGCATGCCGGCGATCTGCTTACCCACCTGCGTCGACCCGGTGAAGGCCACCTTGTCCACCCCCGGGTGCTCCACCAGCGCCCGGCCGGTCTCCCCCGCCCCCGTCACGATGTTGACCACCCCCGCCGGCAGGCCCGCCTGCCGGCAGATATCGGCGAACGCCAGCGCGGTCAACGGCGTGGTCTCGGCCGGCTTGAGCACCACCGTGTTCCCGCACGCCAACGCCGGCGCGATCTTCCACGCCAGCATCAGCAGCGGGAAATTCCACGGAATCACCTGCCCGGCCACCCCCACCGGCCGCGCGCCGGGCCCGAAACCGGCATAGGCCAGCTTGTCCGCCCACCCGGCGTGGTAGAAGAAATGCGCGGCCACCAGCGGCAGATCCACATCCCGCGACTCACGGATCGGCTTGCCGTTATCCAACGACTCCAGTACCGCCAGCTCCCGGGACCGCTCCTGGATCAGCCGCGCGATCCGGAACAAATACTTCGCCCGCTCCGCCGGCCGCATCGGCCCCCACACCTTCTCAAAAGCGGCGCGGGCCGCCGTCACCGCACGATCCACCTCACCCGGGCCGGCCTCGGCCACCTCGGCCAGCACCTGTTCGTTCGCCGGATTCACCGTCATGAAAGACCGCTCCGCGCCGACGAACTCCCCGCCGATGAACAACCCATACGACGGAGCGATCTCAACGATGTCCGCCGACTCCGGCGCAGGGGCATACTCAAAACCACTCATCAGCTTCAGTCCAGGGTGAAATAGTCGCCGCCGCTATAGACGCCGGAGGCCAGCTTGCGGCGCTGCATCAGCAAATCGTTCAGCAACGACGACGCGCCGATCCGGAACCACTGCGGAGTCAGCCAGTCCGGCCCGGCCGTCTCGTTCACCGCCACGAGATATCGGATCGCGTCCTTGGCGGTACGGATCCCCCCGGCCGGCTTCACCCCCACCTGCCGGCCGGTGCGATCCCGGAAATCCCGCACCGCCTCCAGCATCACCAGCGTCACCGGCAACGTCGCCGCCGGGGAGACCTTCCCCGTCGAGGTCTTGATGAAATCCGCCCCCGCCAGCATCGCCAGCCACGACGCACGCCGCACATTGTCATAGGTGACCAGCTCACCGGTCTCCAAAATCACCTTCAGATGCGCCTGCCCGCACTCGGCCTTGACCGCGGCGATCTCCTCCAGCACCTTCCGGTAGTCACCGGCCAGGAACGCGCCCCGGTCGATCACCATGTCGATCTCGCCCGCCCCATCAGCGACCGCACGCCGGGTATCGGCCAGCTTCGCCTCCAACGGCGCGCGGCCGGACGGAAAGGCGGTCGCCACCGACGCCACCGTCACACCGCTGCCCTGCAACGCCCGCACCGCCACCGCGACCAGATCGCAATACACGCACACCGCCGCGACCTTCGGCACACTCGCATCCACCGGATCCGGGTGAACCGCCTTCGCACACAGCGCCCGCACCTTCCCCGGCGTATCAGCCCCCTCCAGCGTCGTCAGATCCACCATCGAAATGGCCAGGTCGATCACCTGCGCCTTCGCGGACGTCTTGATCGAGCGGGTCGCCAACCGCGCCGCCCGCTCCTCCACCCCCACCTGATCGACCCCAGGCAACCCATGCAGGAAGGCACGAAGCCCGGATGCGGATGAGGCGAGGTCCTCCGTCGACGCGGCGCCGCGGGCGGCCTCGATCGGCGACGTGGACTGGTCTGCGTGCGTCGTCGTCACAGCGGTCGCTTCCTTCCGGTCCGCGGGCGGCCGGCGCCGGGCGTCGCCCGGGGCGGCGCCGTCGAGGCCCGCTCGATGAGCTTGGTGTCCAGGACGATGCGGCGGGGGGTGTCGTCGGCGTACCCGCGGTCGAAGCGGCGAAGCAGGAGGCGCATCGCCAGTACCCCCTGCTCGACCGTCGGGCGGTCGATCACGGTCAGCGGCGGCCGGAGCAACGGGCCGGTGTCGAGGTCGTCGAACCCGATCAGGCTCATCTGCCCGGGGACGTCCACCCGCATGTCGTGCAGCGCCTTGAGCGCTCCCAGCGTCATCAGGTTGTTCGCCGTGAAGAGCGCCGTCGGCGGTTCGGGCAGGGACAGCAGTGAGATGGTCAGCTGGTATCCGCTCTCCTCGCGGAAATCGCCGATCAGGTCGTGCGGCCGGTCCATCTCCACACCGGCCGCGGCGAGCGCGGCGACGAACCCCTCCCGGCGGCAGCGGCCGGGTGTGGAGTCCTGGTTGCCGCTGATCGCGGCGATGCGGGTGTGCCCCAGGGCCAGCAGATGAGCGGCGGCCTGCCGCCCTCCCTCGTCGTTGTTGACGAGAACGGCGTCGAAGCGTTCGCCGCCGGCCAGGTCCCGGTCGACGAAGACGAGGGGCACGTCGGCGTCCCGCACATGGAGAGGCGTCTGATCCTGCTCGGTGGCCGGGGTCAGGACGACGCCGTCCACCTGGCGGATCATGTCCGCCAGCAGCTCGTCCTCTCGTTCGCTGCTCTCGTCGCTGTTGGCCAGGAGGATCCGGTAGCCCTGGCTCCGGGTGACCGATTCCATGCCCTTGACGACGGCGGCGAAGTAGGGGTTGGTGATGTCCGGCACCACGACGCCGATCGTGCGGGTGCGACCGGACTTCAGCGACTGTGCGGCCGCGCTCGGCCAGTAGCCCAGCTCATCCACCGCGGCCTGGATCGCCTCGGACGAGCGCACGCGCTGTCCGCGCAGGAACCGCGAGACGGTCGCCGCGGACACCCCGGCGCGCGCCGCCACATCGTGGATGGTGGCCACATCGCCTCCCTACTGAAATCGGTGTCAGAGAATGATTGCAGTAGATCTGCGACAGCGGTCAACACCCGAGGCGCAACATGTGTCTGTTTTGTTACATATTCTGATCAAGTGTCGGCTGATCTGGCCATGCACGCCCGACACCGCCGACGCGGCGAGGGAGGAGCCGGGGGATCGGACGGCCTCTGACTGAAACCGTTCTTACTCGTCGGGCCGGAGCATGTGGAATCCCCGGGCGGGCCGCGGCCATCAGGACCCGCCCGGTCCGGCCGGGGCTGTGCCGTCCCGGACCGGGCGGGTCATGGCCGGCGTGGCGGGAGTACCGGTCCCTCGCCCGCGCCGGTGCGCTCGATCGCCGCGGCGATCTCCTCCAGGTCCTGGGCCGTCAGCTCCAGCGACGCGGCCGGCAGCCAGCCGTCGATCTGGTCGGGGCGCCGGGCGCCGACGATGGCGGCGGTGACGCCCGGCCAGGCCAGCGTCCAGGCCACCGCGACCGCGGCCATCGGCACGCCATGGCGTTCGGCGACCGGCCGCAGCGCGTCGGCCAGCGCCAGGTTGGCCTCCAGCTTCGCGGTGAAGTCGGGGTGGCGCCTGCGCCAGTCGTCCTCGGGCAGCCTTTCCACGCGCTCGCGGGTGAACGCGCCGGTCAGCAGGCCCGACTGCATCGGCGAGTAGACGATCACACCGGTGTCATGGTCGGCGCACCAGCCGATCTCGGCCGCGGCCGAGCGGTGGATCGCCGAGAACGGCGGCTGCAGCGAGTCGACGTGCCCGAGCTTGTCGGCGACGGCGAGCTGCCCGACGTCGTGGTTGGACAGTCCCGCCGCGCGGATCTTGCCCTCCGCCTTCAGGTTCAGCAGCGCCTGCCAGTACTCCTCCAGCGGCGTGCCGTCCTCGGCCGGCCAGTGCATCTGGTACAGGTCGATGCGCTCGACGCCCAGGCGGCGCAGCGAGTCCTCCACATCGCTGCGGATCCGGCGCGGGTCGCCGACACGGCGCGCCGGCTTCCTGCGGTCGCCGGCATCCCACACGAGCCCGCACTTGGTGAACACGTACGGCCGGTCGGCCTCGGGGATGTCCTTCAGCGCCCGCCCGACGACCTCCTCCGAGTGGCCCAGGCCGTACACGGCGGCGGTGTCGATCCAGTTCACGCCCTTGTCGACGGCGTACCGGATGGCGGCGATCGACTCGGCGTCGTCCTGGGCGCCCCAGGCGAACGCCCAGTCACCGCCGCCGATCGCCCAGGCGCCGAACCCGACCCTGGTGATCTCCATCCCGGTCGTGCCGAACGGGCGCGTCGGCAGTGTCATGTCGTGATCCCTCCCGATTCGTCGGTCGTCGCCGGGGCGGCCGGCGGGCATGCCCGGCCGCCCCCTCGTAGGTGCGCGCTCACGCCGCGTCGAGCCGCGCGACCTCCTCCGGAGTCAGCTCCAGCTCGGCCGCGGCCGCGGAGTCGCGGATCGTCTCCGGCCGGCTGGCACCGGGGATCGGGATGACCACCGGCGACTTGGCCAGCATCCAGGCCAGGCAGACGCGCTGCGGGCTCACCCCGCGCGCCTTGGCGACCTCGTCGAACGCGCCGTGCGCGCTGCCCAGCTCGCCGGCACGGGAGATTCCGCCGAGCGGGCTCCAGGGCAGGAACGCGATGCCGAGCTCGTCGCACAGCCGCAGCTCCGGCTCGCTGCTGCGGAAGGCCGGGGAGAACTGGTTCTGCACCGACACGAGCCGCCCGCCGAGGATCTCGTTCGCCTCCCGGATCTGGCCGGGGTCGGCGTTGGAGATGCCGGCCATGCGGATCTTCCCCTCGTCGAGCAGCTCGCGCAGGGCACCGATCGAGTCGGCGTAGGGCACCTTCGGGTCCGGCCGGTGGAACTGGTACAGGCCGATCGCCTCGACGCCGAGCCGCTTGAGCGACGCCTCGCACGCCCGCTTCAGGTGCTCGGGCGAACCGTCCCGCGTCCACGAGCCGTCGCCGGGCCGCAGGTGGCCGCCCTTGGTCGCGACGAGGACGTTCGAGGTGTCGCCGCCGTAGGACACCAGCGCCTTGGCGATGAGGGACTCGTTGTGGCCGACCTCGTCGGCGTGCACGTGGTAGGCGTCCGCCGTGTCGATCAGCGTCACCCCGGCGTCGAGCGCCGCGTGGATGGTGGCGATGGAACGGCTCTCGTCCGGGCGTCCCTCGATCGACATGGGCATGCCGCCCAGCCCGATCGCGCCGACCTGGACGTCGCCGATCCCGCGAGTGCGCATGAACTAGACCTCCGAGAGTTTCTTTCGTCGTGGACGGCGTCACGGTCACCGCCCTGGTCGCGGCCGCCGTCGAGCCGCGGCCAGGGAACGAACCGGCCCGGCGCCGAGGAGCCTGAGGACGCCCGAGGAGATTCGGGACGCTCGGCGGTCCGCGTGCCGGCACTCGGCTCGGTAGCCGCTTTCAAGCCTGGTCAAACGCTCAGGCGATGTCCAACAGAAAAAACCGATGCCATCAAGAAGCTAGAGTGATCAATCATGGAACTGCGGCATCTGGAGTACTTCGTCGCCGTGGCTGAAGAGGGCCACTTCACGCGGGCCGCCGAGCGCCTGCACCTGGCCCAGTCCGGCCTTTCGGCGTCGATCCGTGCCCTCGAACGCGAGCTCGGCGCGCCGCTTTTCGTCCGCAGCACCCGCCGGGTCGGGCTCACCGCGGCGGGCCGGGCGCTGCTGGCGGAGGCCCGCCGCACCCTCGCCAGCGTCGCCGCCGCGCGCAACGCCGTCGCCGCCGTACAGGGGCTGCTGCGCGGCAGCCTGGCGATCGGTTCGGAGCAATGCCTCTGCGTGATCGACCTGCCGCTCGTGCTGGCCCGATTCCGGTCGGTCCATCCGGGTGTGGACATCCGGCTGCGGCAGGCCGGCTCCTCCGACCTGGTGGAGCAGGTACGCGCCGGACGACTCGACCTGGCCTTCGTCGCCCTGCCCCGGCGGGAGACCGCAGGAGGCGTCCTCCCCCCCCCACCCAACG
>JBEHYF010000119.1:0-17192 GCA_048498315.1 Actinomycetota bacterium | reverse complement strand
CGGTCCAGGTACGGCGTGATGCCGCCCAGGTGGAACGGCCAGCCCGCGCCGAGGATCAGGCACAGGTCGATGTCCTCGGGTGCCGCCACGACGCCCTCGTGCAGCATGATCTTGATCTCCTCGGCCAGCGCGTCCAGCGCGCGGGCGAGGACCTGCTCCTCGGTCGACGGCGACGTGCCGCCGCTGAAGATCTTCACGGCCTCGGGGTCGAGCGTGAAGTCGGGCCGGTACACGCCGGGCTTGCCGGCCGCGACCAGCTCGGCGAGCTGCTTCGACAGCGGGAAGCGCTCGGGGAACGCCGCGTGCAGCGTCTCGCCCACGTGCAGCGCGATCGCCGGGCCGACCAGGCCCATCAGCACGAACGGCGACATCGGCAGGCCCAGCGGCTGGGTGGCGCGCTCGACCACCTCGATCGGTGTTCCCTCCTCCACGGCCTGCAGGATCTCCACCATCAGCCGCAGCAGGATCCGGTTGACCACGAACGCCGGGGCGTCCTTGACCAGCACGCACGACTTCTTCAGCGCCTTGCCGGTGGCGAACGCCGTGGCCAGCGTCGCGTCGTCGGTCTGCTCGCCGCGGATGATCTCCAGCAGCGGCAGCACGGCGACCGGGTTGAAGAAGTGGAAGCCGACCACCCGCTCGGGGTGCGCCAGGTCCGCCGCCATCTCGGTCACCGACAGCGAGGAGGTGTTGGTGGCCAGCACGCACTCCGGCGAGACGACGGCCTCGACCTCGGCGAACACCTGCCGCTTGACCGACATCTCCTCGAAGACGGCCTCGATGACGAAGTCGGCGTCGGCGAACGCGTCCTTGGTCAGCGAGCCGGACACCAGGCCCTTGAGTCGTGCCGCGTCGTCGGCCGACACGCGGCCCTTGCCGAGCAGCTTGCCGATCTCGCCGTGGACGTAGCCGACGCCCTTGTCCAGCCGCTCCTGGTCCAGGTCGGTCAGCACCACCGGCACGCCGAGGCGGCGCACGAACAGCAGCGCGAGCTGCGAGGCCATCAGCCCCGCACCGACCACACCCACCTTGGTGACCGGCCGGGCCAGCGCCTTGTCCGGCGCGCCCGCCGGCCGCTTGGCCCGTTTCTGCGTCAGGTCGAACGCGTACAGGCCGGCGCGGAACTCCGGGCTCATGATCAGTTCGGTGAGCACGTCGTCCTCGGCCGCGAAGCCCTCGTCGCGGGAGCGGTTCTTGGCCGCGGCGACCAGGTCGAGCGCGCGCAGCGGCGCCGGCGCGGCGCCGTGCAGCTTGCCCTCGGCGAACCAGCGCGCCTCGGCGACGGCGTCGTCCCAGGCCTTGCCGGTGTCGACCGGCGTCCGCTCGACCGTGATCTGCCCGGTCAGCACGCCGGCCGCCCAACGCAGCGACTCCTCCAGGAAGTCGGCCGGCTCGAACATCGCGTCGGCGATGCCGAGTTCGTACGCCTGTGGCCCGCGCAGCATCGTGTTCTGGTTCAGCGGGTTCTCGATGATCACCTTGAGCGCGTCCTTCGCGCCGACGAGGTGCGGCAGCAGGTACGTGCCGCCCCAGCCCGGCACCAGGCCGAGGAAGCACTCCGGCAGCGCCAGGGCCGGCACGCCCGAGGAGATCGTCCGGTACGTGCAGTGCAGCGCCACCTCGACGCCGCCGCCCATCGCCGCGCCGTTCACGAACGCGAACGAGGGCACCTCCAGCTCGCCGAGCCGCCGGAACACGTCATGCCCCAGCCGAGCCACCAGCTTCGCCTGATCGGCGCCCTCCAGCGCGGACACCCCCTTGAGGTCGGCGCCGACCGCGAAGATGAACGGCTTGCCGGTGACGCCGACGGCGGCGATGTCGTCCCGGCCGGCGATCTGGTCCAGGGCGTCGTTCAGCTCCAGCAGGCCGCGTGGGCCGAAGGTGTTCGGCTTGGTGTGGTCGAAGCCGTTGTCCAGCGTGATCAGCACCATCGTGCCCGTTCCACCGGGCAGCTCGACGTCCCGTACGCGGGCGTGCGTCACGACCTCGTCGTGCCCGAGGCCGTCGCCGTCCAGCAGCGACCGCCAGGTCTCGACCGTGCTCACTTGCCCCCCTCGAAGTTCACGTTCTGCGTGTTCATGGGTCGCTCGTGTTCCTCACTCACTGCGCGGGCCGCCGCGGGGGGTGGCCTTCGGCCGGTGGGCGGCGGACCGCTCCGTTCGCTGCGTCACACTCGCTCCCAGAGAACAGCGCCGCCCATGCCCATGCCGATGCACATGGTGGTCAGGCCGTAGCGGACGTCCGGCCGCTCGGCGAACTGGCGGGCGAGCTGCATCATCAGGCGCACGCCCGAGGAGGCGAGCGGGTGGCCGAGCGCGATCGCGCCGCCCCACGGGTTCACCCGCGGGTCGTCGTCGGCGATCTTGAAGTGGTCGAGGAAGGCGAGCACCTGGACGGCGAACGCCTCGTTGATCTCGATCAGGCCGATGTCGTCCATGGTCAGCGAGTTGCGGGCCAGGAGCTTCTCGGTGGCCGGCACCGGGCCGACGCCCATGACCTCCGGCTCCACGCCCGCGAAGGCGTAGTCGACCAGGCGCATTTTCGCGGTCAGGCCGAGTTCGGCGGCGACCTCCCCGGCGGCGAGGATGCAGCCGGTCGCGCCGTCGTTGAGCCCGGCGGCGTTGCCGGCCGTCACGCGGCCGTGCGGGCGGAACGGCGTCTTCAGCCCGGCCAGGCCCTCCAGCGTCGTGTCCGGGCGCGGCGGCTCGTCCGTGGTGGCCAGGCCATAGCCCTTCTCCTGGGAGCGGATCGCCACCGGCACCAGGTCGGGCTGGATCTTGCCGGCCTCGTACGCGGCGGCCAGCTTCTGCTGGCTGCGCAGCGCGTACGCGTCGGCGCGCTCGCGGGTGATCTGCGGGAACCGGTCGTGCAGGTTCTCCGCGGTCATGCCCATGACCAGCGCCGACTCGTCGACCAGCTTCTCGGCGAGGAAGCGCGGGTTCGGGTCGACGCCCTCGCCCATCGGGTGGCGGCCCATGTGCTCGACGCCGCCGGCGATCGCGACGTCGTACGCGCCGAAGGCGATGCCGCCGGCGACGGTGGTGACGGCGGTCATGGCGCCCGCGCACATGCGGTCGATGGCGTAGCCGGGCACGCTCTTGGGCAGCCCGGCGAGGACGGCGGCGGAGCGGCCGATGGTGAGGCCCTGGTCGCCGATCTGGGTGGTCGCAGCGATGGCCACCTCGTCGATCCGCTCGGCGGGCAGGGAGGGGTTGCGCCTCCGCAGCTCGCGGATCACCCGGACGACGAGATCGTCTGCGCGGGTCTCGGCGTAGAGCCCCTTGGGACCCGCCTTGCCGAACGGCGTGCGCACGCCGTCGACGAAGACCACGTCACGTGCGGTACGGGGCACGGTCGTCTCCTTCTGACTGACAGAGCCTATGAGCAGGTGCTACCCATAGGTTACTCGCCGGTAACAGGTGAGCGCCAACCGGGCGGCCCCGGATCCGGCGCGGGCGGCGGGTCAGCCCTCCACGGCCGCCGCCTCCTGCCGCGGCGCAGGGGCGCGCCGGCCCGGGCGCAGGAACAGCAGCATCACCGGCACCAGATAGGCGACCCACATCACCGCCTGAACGACGGTGACCTGCGGGGTGAGGTTGAAGACGCCCTGCAGGGCGGTCTGCAGCCAGCGGCCGGTGGTGCCCATGCCGGCGAACCACGTGTTCGGCTCGAACGCCAGCATGGCGAGCCCCGGCAGGATCGACGCCTCCTGCAGGTCGTGGAAGCCGTAACCGAACACCCCGGCGGCCACCACGATCAGCGCCGCGCCGGTGATCGTGAAGAAGCGCCGGAGATTCAGCCGGAGCCCGCCCCGGTACAGCAGGTACGCCAGCACCACGGCGGTGAGCAGGCCGAGGACCGCGCCGACGACCGGCTGCGTCGAGGAGGTAGCGTTCGTGATGTTGGTCCACAGGAACAGCGCGGTCTCCAGGCCCTCGCGGCCGACCGCCAGGAACGCCACCGCGAACAGCGCGCCGGTGCCGAGGGACAACGCGCCGCGCAGCTTGCCCTCCAGCTCGGCCTTCATGAAGCGGGCGGTCCGGCGCATCCAGAACACCATCCAGGTCACCAGGCCGACCGCGATGATGGACAGCAGCCCCCCGAAGGTCTCCTGGGTACGGAACTGCATCTCGCCCGAGGCGACGCTGAGCGCGATCCCGAACCCGACGCTGAGCGCGACGGCCACGCCGATACCGCCCCAGACCGGGGCGAGCGCGCGACGGTTGCCCGACTTCACCAGGTATGCGATCAGGATGCTGACGACGAGCGAGGCCTCCAGCCCCTCGCGCAGGCCGATGAGATAGTTGCCGAGCAACACGGGGAACGCACTCCTTCCTGGGGTCACATGACCCGGATCTCCCGGGCCGCGTGACCCGGATCTCCCGGGCCGCGTGACCCGGATTCCTCGGGTGGCGCGGCCCGGACGACTCTTAGGCAAACCTAACCTAAGTCGAGTGTGCGACCACTGGCGCATCCCGACAAGGGGCGGAACATCCCCTGATCCGGGATCGCAGTGTCAGGTGGGTCACGTTGCGGCTAATAGTTCTTCTGTTTTCCTTGTTGCATGTCGCACACGTGTGCTGGTTGAGCGGCATAACGTGTGCCATGTGAAGTTTCGGGACGTGGTGACTCGTCGTCGGGCGCTCGGCCTGGGCGCCGCCGCATTCGGGCTTCTCGTCGGGGGCGACGCCGTCGGGCAACGGCCCTTGCAGGTCGGTCCGGTCGCCCGCGGGCGCGCGTTCATCCCGCCTGGCAACACCGCGGCGCGCCGCCCCGCGCCGCTGCCCCCGGTTCCGGCGCGGTCCGTGGCGGCGCACCGGGTGCACGACATCGTCCCGGCCGCGCCGCCCGACGCGATCGCGCTCACCATCGACGACGGCCCGCACCCGGAGTGGACGCCGAAGATGCTCGACCTGCTGGCCGAGTACGGGGTCACCGGGACCTTCTCGCTGATCGGTGAGAACGTGAAGCAGTATCCGCGCCTGGCGCAACGGATAGCCGCTGCGGGGCACCGGCTCAGTAACCACACGATGACCCATCCGCTCGCCATCGCCTCGATGTCGCGCCGCGCCGTCGACCGGGAGGTCACCGAGGCGTTCGACCGCATCGGAGAAGCGACCGGCGTCGCCCCGAAGTTCTTCCGCTCGCCCGGCGGCTCCTGGTCGCACCGGGTGTTCGAGGTGGTCGCCCGGCACGGCATGCTGCCGATCGACTGGGACGTCGACCCGCGCGACTGGGCCCGTCCGGGCGTGCGCCACGTCAAGCACGCGATGCTGGCCGCCAAGGGTGGCGACATCCTGCTGTGCCACGACGGCGGGGGCGACCGGTCGGAGACGATCAAGGCGCTCCGCGACGTCATCCCCAAGCTCAAGGCCCGCGGCCTGACGTTCGTCCCGCTCTGACGCGCGTTCCCGGCGCGGGCTCAGCCCTTGGCGGCGAGCCGCAGCAGCGCCTTGGCCAGCGGCCCCGCGGTCAGCTCCACCTGCCAGCGCCGCGCGCCGAGTGCGGTCAGCACCACGCCGACCGTCTCCGGCGTGGTGTGCTCGGGCGGGTCCCACGCGAGACGGCGCACGAGGTCGGGCTGGAGGAGGTTCTCGGTGGGCAGCACGTGCTCGTCGGCCAGCGCCGCGACGGCGGTGCGCAGCGCGCTCAGCCGCTCGGCGGCGGCCGGGTCGCGCTCGGCCCAGCGGTGCGCGGGCGGCGGCCCCTCGCTCGGGATGCTGAGCTCGGGCAGCGCCGACTCGGGCAGGGTACGGCCGCGCTGCACGGCGCGGAACCACGCGGAGACGTGCCGCCGGGTGTTGCGGCCGCGGAACGAGGCCAGCGCGGCCAGGTCGTCCGGCGTGCGGGGCAGTTCGAGGGCTGCCTCGACGATCGCCGCGTCCGGCAGCACGCGGCCCGGCGACAGGTCGCGCTCGCGGGCGATGCGGTCACGCGTCTTCCACAGCTCGCGTACGACGGCGAGGCTGCGGCGGGTACGCAGGCGGTGGATGCCCGAGGTGCGACGCCAGGGGTCCTGACGCGGCTCCTTCGGCGGCGCGGCGAGGGTCGCGGCGAACTCCTCCTCGGCCCAGCCGAGCTTGCCCGCCTCGCCGAGCTGGGCGCGCAGCGCGTCGCGCAGCTCGACCAGCAGCTCGACGTCGAGGGCGGCGTAACGGAGCCAGTCGGCGGGCAGCGGGCGGGTGGACCAGTCGGCCGCCGAGTGCCCCTTCTCCAGCGCGAAGCCGAGCACGGTCTCGACCATGGCGCCCAGGCCGACGCGGGGATAGCCGAGCAGCCGGCCGGCCAGCTCGGTGTCGAACAGCCGCCGCGGCACGAGGCCCAGCTCGGCCAGGCACGGCAGGTCCTGGCCGGCGGCGTGCAGCACCATCTCGGCGTCCGCGAGCGCGGCGTCCAGGGCGGACAGGTCGGTGCACCGGGTCGGGTCGATCAGGACGGTGCCCGCGCCCGCGCGGCGGAGCTGGACCAGGTAGGCGCGCTGCCCGTAGCGGTAGCCGGACGCCCGCTCGGCGTCCACCGCGACCGGGCCCTCGCCCGCCGCCAGCCGCGCGACGGCGCGCCGCAGCTCCTCGGGGGACTCGATGACCGGGGGGATGCCCTCCCTGGGCTCGAGCAGGGGTACGACCTTCGTCTCTGACACTTCCACGCGCCTACCGTACGTCGTCAAGCTCCTGAACTGGGCAGAGAGGTCACCCCCGCCGGGGGCAGGCCCGCCGCCTGACATAGGACGTCGCACCATGCAGCGATATGCCCGGAAATGTCGTCACTGGTCGGTGACCAGGAGGCGCGCAGTTCCAGCTCCGTGGTCGACGGATCGGCGTCCTTGTCGCCGAAGCTCTCCGACACCGCCCGCGTGATCGTCCCGGACGCGGCTCGGTAGCCCGCCTGGTGCGTCTCCAGCGCCTCCATCAGCCAGCTCCAGCCGACCGGACCGATCAGCGGGTCCGCCGCGATCTCCGGCTCCAGGTCCGCCCGGACGTACGCCACCAGCCGGAAGCCGCCCGCCCAGCCGCGCTGGCCCTCCGGGTCGTACAGCACGATCAGGCGGCCGACGGCGAGCTCGGTGTCGTCCGGCCGGTACACCGTCGCCATGATCGCCGCAGCGTACGGCGCCAGGCGCTGCGGCGCGGGCATGTCCTCGACCAGCAGCTCGGGCCGGACGGGTTCGGCCGCGACGAAGCGGCGCAGGGTCTCGGCGGCGCGTTGGAACGGTCCTGGCGTGTTGTCGGGTGGAGGGCTCATCGGGCGGGCGAGCGGTCTACGGACCGGGTGTCAGGGGAGAGATCGGGCACATGAGCGCAGCGGGCGGCTAGGCGGCCCGGTACCGGATGACGGCCGGGAGCGGGGGAACGTCGCCGATCAGGATCGCCGTGCCGCACTCCGCACACGCCCGCTCCGGGCAGTCGGCGCCGTGGCCGTCCGCGCACGGCGGCTGCTCGAAAAGGCGGTCACCGCCACAGACGGAACAGTGACGTGTGAGGGCCATCAAGGCGACCTCCCTCGACTCGGCTTGGGGAAGCGATCACACGGTCGCACGCTCCCGCGCGCGTTTGCGGGACGTTGCTCGGCGTGTCCCGAAGATTCTCATAACGGACGCCATCCCCCGGCCTTCCGCGACCGCCTCCAAGACCGGCCTCGCGGCGCGAGCCTCGGACCGGCGTGGAAGACGGAGAACAGGTCGGCCTTCCGCGGCCGGCTCCGGGCCGGCCTCGCGGGGTGAGCCCCGGGCCGGCGTCGCGGGCGGAGGGCGGGTCGGCCTTACGTGACGGCTCCGGCCGGCGTCGCGGGCGCACGCGCCGGCCGGCGGGCCGCCCTCTGCGACGGGCTCCAGACCGGTCCTGCGGGTGGACCTGGGACCGGCGGTCGCGGGGGGACGACCGGCGGGCCACCCGCCGGCCTCCGGGCCGTCGTGCGGGGCCCGCGGCCGGGCTTGGCGCAGAGTTCGGGCCGGTGCACCCGGTGGCGGTGTTCCGTGGGACGATCCTGAACGTGCCAGACGCCGAGAACGCCGAGAACACCCAGCGACGGACCCGGGAGGCCGGCGCCGCGCCGGAGACGCCCGGACCGCAGACCGCCGGTCGTGCCGCCGGCGAGGGCAGTGCCTTCCTGCTCGCCTGCCGCCGCCGTCCGGTGCCGCACACGCCCGTGTGGTTCATGCGCCAGGCGGGCCGCTCGCTGCCGGAGTACCGCGAGGCGCGGGCCGGCATCCCGATGCTGGAGGCGTGCGCCCGGCCCGAGCTCATCGTCGAGATCACGATGCAGCCCGTGCGGCGCTACGCCGTCGACGCGGCGATCTTCTTCAGCGACATCGTGGTGCCGCTCAAGGCGATCGGGGTCGACCTCGACATCAAGCCCGGCATCGGCCCGGTGATCGCCGATCCGATCCGCGACCTCGCCGGTATCGAGCGGCTGCGCGCCCTGGAACCCGGCGATGTCCCGTACGTGGCCGAGGCGGTCCGCGCGCTCACCGGCGAGCTGGGCGGCACCCCCCTCATCGGCTTCGCGGGCGCGCCGTTCACGCTCGCCTCCTATCTCATCGAGGGCGGCCCGTCCAAGACCCACGACCGCACGAAGGCGATGATGTACGGCGCGCCGGAGCTGTGGGCGCGGCTCCTCGACCGGCTCGCCGACATCGCCGCCGCGTACCTGAAGGTGCAGGTCGAGGCCGGTGCCCGCGCGGTGCAGCTGTTCGACTCGTGGGTCGGCGCCGTCGGCCCGGACGACTACCGCGCGTCCGTGCTGCCGCACAGCCGGAAGGTGTTCGCCGCGCTGGAGCCGTACGGCGTGCCGCGCATCCACTTCGGCGTGGGCACCGGCGAGCTGCTCGGCCTGATGGGCGAGGCCGGCGCCGACGTGGTCGGCGTCGACTGGCGGGTGCCGCTGGACGCGGCCGCCCGGCGCGTCGGCCCCGGCAAGGCGCTGCAGGGCAACCTCGATCCGGCGGTGCTGCTCGCGCCCTGGGACGTCGCCGCCGAACGCGCCCGCGACGTGCTCGCCCGCGGCCGGGCCGCCGAAGGACACGTGTTCAACCTCGGGCACGGCGTGCTGCCCTCGACCGACCCGGACGTGCTCGCCCGCCTCGCCGACCTCGTCCACGAGGAGCCGGTCTCCCGCTGACCCGTGCCGGGAGAGGCCGTACGACCCGCGGCCGGCGAGCGGGCCGCACGGCCCCGCGGAAAAGGCCGTACGCGCGCCGACGCCGTGGGCGGGGCGGGCGGTCGCGACGTCGGGCGCGCCGCGCGGTCCCGTCCAGAGACGGTCCGCCGCCACGCGGATGCCGCGCCGCCTCCCTCCGCCCGGCCCGGCCGAGCGAACGGAGCCGGCCGGATCACCGAATGTGTCCTCGGCGTCCCCCGCGTCGCGAGTCGTCCACGCCTCCCCGGCGTTCCGCGTGTCGTCCGCCTTCCCGGCGTGTCCTCTGCTCGCGGTTCGGGATCGGTCCGCCCGGCCGCCGCGTCGTGTCCGGGGCATCGGGCCGCGCGGCGGACTCGGTGGGCCGGGCCTGGGCCGCCTCGCCGCGCTCGGCCCGGGTCCCCGGGCGCCGGCGTCTCGGCTCCGGGAGCGGCGTGCGAACCGGCGGCTCCCGCACGCTGGTCGGTGTGGCCGCCTGCACCGGGGGGCGGCACCGTGCGGGCCGGCGGCCACGCTCGAGCCGGCATGCCCGTCGGCCCGTCCCCTGCCCGGCGCGACGCGCCCGTACCCCGAATGCGCGTTATCGATCACGTCTGCGATCGTGGGATCCATGACCGATCAGTCGCGTCGCGGTCACGTCGCCGTCATCGGCGGCGGGATCGCCGGGTTGGCCGCCGCCTACGAGGTGGCGAAGGGCGGGGTTCGGGTCACGCTGCTGGAGGGCGGTCCGGACGTCGGCGGGAAGCTCCGGGTCAGCGAGATAGCCGGGCTGCCGGTCGACGAGGGAGCCGAGGCGATGCTGGCACGCCGTCCCGAGGGCCTCGACCTCGTACGCGAGCTGGGGCTGGCCGGGCGGCTGGTCCACCCGGGAACCACCTCCTCGTCGGTGTGGAGCCGCGGCGCCCTGCACGACCTGCCCGGCGGGCACGTCATGGGGGTGCCCGCCGACCTGGCCGCGCTGGCCCGCTCGCGGCTGCTGTCGGCGTCAGGCCTGGCCCGCGTGCCGTTCGACCTGGTGCGCCCGGTCACGCCCCGGGGTGAGGACGTGCCGGTCGCCGAGTTCGTCGGCACCCGCGTCGGCCGGGAGGTCGTGGACCGGATGGTCGAGCCGCTGCTCGGCGGCGTGTACGCCGGACGCACCGAGGAGCTGTCGTTCGAGGCGACCATGGCCGGCCTGGCCGCGGCCTCCCGCAGCCGCCGGTCCCTGATCATGGCGGCCCGCGCCGTACGCGAGGCCGCACCCAAGGACGCCGGCCCGGTCTTCACCACGCTCGCCGAAGGGATGGGGGCCCTGCCCCCGGCGCTCGCCGCGAAGATCACCGAATTCGGCGGCACCGTGCGCACCGGGGCGATGGTCCGCGAGCTGCGCCGCACGGAGGACGGCTGGCGGCTCACCGTCGGTTCCGCCCACGCGCCGGAGTCCGTCGACGCCGACGCGGTGGTCCTCGCGGTGCCCGCCCGGCCCGCCCAGCGGCTGCTGGAAGAGGAGGTTCCGGCCGCCGCGGCCGAGCTTGGCCGGATCCCGTACGCGAGCATGGCGATCGTCACGCTCGCCTACCCGGCGACCGCGTTCCCCGAGCGGCCCCGGCGCAGCGGCTACCTCGTGCCCGCCGTGGAGACCGACGCGGTCAAGGCGGTGACGTTCAGCACGACGAAGTGGCCGCACCTGACCGGCGAGAACGGCGACGTGGTCGTCGCCCGCTGCTCCATCGGCCGGTACGGCGACGAGCACGTGCTCCAGCGCTCCGACGAGGAGCTGACCGCGGCGGCGATGACCGAGCTGGCGCGCACCAGCGGCGTCGTGGAGCTGCCGGTCGACACCCGGGTCACCCGCTGGGGCGGGGGCCTGCCGCAGTACACGGTCGGGCACCTGGGTCGGGTCGCGCGGATCCGCGCCGCGGTCGCCGCCGTGCCCGGCCTCGCGGTGTGCGGCGCCGCCTACGACGGGGTCGGCGTTCCGGCGTGCATCGCCTCTGCGCGTGTCGCGGCCGCCCGTGTGCTCGAACATTTGACCGACCGGGGAGAATCGAAATGAACCGACGCCGATCGGCGAGCGGAGCGGCCGACTCCGCCACCGGGCACAGGCCGGTGCCGGCCCGCGAGCGAGATGAGATGAGGAGTTGCGACCGTGAGTGGCGCAGTGACGGGTAAGCCGAAGGCACGCGATCTGAACGAGAAGATCCGCTACACGATGTGGTCGGTGTTCCGCGTACAGGACCTGGCCGAGGCCGACCGCGACGTGGTCGCCCGCGAGGTCGAGGAGCTGATCGAGCAGGCCGCGGCCAAGGACGTCGTGACGCGCGGCCTGTACGACGTGGCCGGGCTGCGCGCCGACGCCGACTTCATGTTCTGGTGGCACGCCCCGGCCGCCGAGGACCTGCAGGAGATCTTCCACCGCTTCCGCCGCACGGCCCTGGGCCGCGCCTCGGAACCGGTGTGGTCCGTGATGGCCCTGCACCGTCCCGCCGAGTTCAACAAGAGTCACATCCCGGCGTTCCTCGCCGAGGAGGAGCCGCGCGGCTTCGTCTGCGTGTACCCGTTCGTCCGGTCCTACGACTGGTACCTGCTCCCCGAAGAGGAGCGCCGCGCGATGCTCGCCGAGCACGGGATGATGGCGCGCGAATTCCCTGACGTGCGGTCCAACACCGTGGCGTCGTTCGCGCTCGGCGACTATGAGTGGATCCTGGCCCTCGAGGCCGACGAGCTGCACCGCATCGTCGACCTGATGCGGCACCTGCGCGGCGCCGGGGCCCGCCGTCACGTCCGCGCGGAGGTGCCGTTCTACACCGGGCCGCGCAAGCCGGTAGCCGAGCTGGTCGCGTCCCTGTCCTAGCCGCGACGCCGGCGCGGCGCCCGTGCGCGTCCCGCGGATGGCGGTGCCCGCGTCGAGGCCGCGGGGTCCGGGCGGTGGCCGGGTGTCGCCGTCCCGGCGTGCAGGCCCGGTGCCGTGGGGCACCGGGCCGGTGCCGTCGCGCGTCGTAGACCCATCGCCGGGTCAAGTCCGCGCGATGAGTGGGCCATGCGGCGGGTGCGCCTCCTTGGCCGGGCGCAGCATCGGCCTGTGAGCGAAGCACGGCGTCGAAGGGGACGGCACGGCCGGCCCGCCCGCCCCATGCCCGGCGGTCTTCGGAGCGCGGCGGTCCGCGCGGCCGGCGGTCTCTCCGGTGCGGGGGGCCGCGCCGCTGCGGCCGTTCGGGCCGCGCCCGCGCCCAGGTGCGCGATGCTCCTGGCCGTGTCCACCGGTGCGGCGGGGCTCGCGCTCGTCCTGTTCGGCGTGTTCGCCTGGTCCGGTGCCGACCGGACGCCCGGCGACGACACGGCCACCATGATGAGCCGCCGGCGGAGTCGGCAGCCGGCCGGCGGGCCACCGGCGGGCACCCGCGCCGCCGTGCGGCGGCCGCCGCGCGAGCCGGGCGACGCCGCCGCCGACCAGGCCGCCCTCGCCTACCTTCGGGGCGCCGACCGGCGGGACGCCGCCCGCGTGAAGAAGGTCATCTGGACGCCGTCGATCCTGCGCGTCTACACCGACCTGCCCGGCTCGGCGGCGAACTCCCGTACGGCGCTGCGGCTCTGCGCGACCGCCGCGGCCTACCTCGACGCCCGCGGCCGCGCCCCGGTCGTCTTCGTGCACGCCCGGGAGCGCGACGGCTACCCGGTCGTCGCCAACAAGACGGACGAGGACGACGACTGCCGCCTGAACCGCGTCCCGTGACGACGGCCGGGTGCGTGTCGTGGTGCCGGCCGGGTGCCGCGCGCGGCCTACTCGGCCGCTTCGAGCGTCAAGGCCACCGAGTTGATGCAGTAGCGCTGGTCCGTCGGGGTCGGGTAGCCCTCGCCCTCGAAGACGTGGCCGAGGTGGGAGTCGCAGCGGGCGCAGCGCACCTCGGTCCGCACCATGCCGTGCGAGGTGTCCTCCCGCAGGGTCACCGCGTCGGACTCGGCCGGCTGGTAGAAGCTCGGCCAGCCGCAGTGCGAGTCGAACTTGGTCTCCGACCGGAACAGCTCCGCCCTGCAGGCGCGGCAGCGGTACACCCCGACGGTCTTGGCCGAGACGTACTCCCCGGACCAGGGCGCCTCGGTGCCCGCCTCGCGGAGGACGTGGTACTCCTCCGGCGACAGCTGGGCCTTCCACTCGTCGTCGCTCTTGCGAATCACGGTCATGCTCTCGATAACCCCGATCGCACGGGCGACCATTCCGCCGCCGGCGCCGTCCCCGGAGACGCAGACCGTGCCGATCGGGAGGATGGTGATCGCGGGTTCGACGCCGCCGCCCTCGGGGTGGCCGCCGGGTACGGCCTGGCGGCGTCCGTGGTAACGGCGGCTCGCCCGGCTCATGGCCTGCGCACCGCCGGCCGCACCGAATGCGCCGCGGCGACGGTGCTGCCGATCACCGCTCGCTCGGGCGTTCCGGGGAAGGGCCGCCGCGCGACGCCGGTGACCTGTCCGGCCCGGGGGGTACCGTGCGGTTATGGCCTCGCCTTTCGTGGAGATCCAGGTCGGCGACCGCACCATCAAGGTCACCAACCCGGAGAAGATCTACTTCCCGGCCCGCGGGGAGACCAAGCTCGACCTGGTCGAGTACTACCTGGCGGTCGGCGAGGGCATCCTGCGTGCGCTCCGCGACCGGCCGACGACGCTGGAACGCTGGCCCGGCGGCGTCTTCGAGGGCGCGAAGCTGTCCACCCGGGCCGACAACCGCGGCGACGCGTTCTTCCAGAAGCGGGTGCCCAAGAACGCCCCCGACTGGATCCAGACGGCGCGGATCACCTTCCCCAGCGGCCGGCACGCCGACGAGATCTGCCCGACCGAGCCGGCGGCCGTGGTGTGGACCGCGAACCTGGGCACCGTGACCTTCCACCCCTGGCCGGTGCGCCGGGGCGACGTCGACCACCCCGACGAGCTGCGCATCGACATCGACCCGCAGCCGGGCACCGACTTCGCCGACGCGCAGAGGGTCGCCCTGGGCCCCGTCCGCGAGATCCTCGACGAGCTGGGTTTCACCGGCTTTCCGAAGACCTCCGGCGGCCGCGGCATCCACGTCTACGTGCGCATCGAGCCGCGCTGGGCCTTCACCGAGGTACGCCGCTGCGCGCTCGCGGTCGCCCGTGAGGTCGAGCGCCGCATGCCCGATCTGGTCACCTCCCACTGGTGGAAGGAGGAGCGCGGCGAGAAGGTCTTCATTGACTTCAACCAGAACGCCCGCGACCGCACGATCGCCTCGGCCTACAGCGTCCGGCCGCGCCCGCACGCTCCGGTCTCCGCGCCGGTGACGTGGGAGGAGCTGCCCGACGTGGTACCGGATGACTTCACGATCGCGACGATGCCGGCGCGGTTCAAGAAGGTCGGCGACCTGCACGCGGCGATCGACGACCGGGCGTTCTCCCTGGAGCCGCTGCTGGAGTGGGCCGACCGCGACGAGCGCGACCGCGGCCTCGGCGACATGCCGTACCCGCCGAACTACCCCAAGATGAAGGGCGAGCCCAAGCGCGTGCAGCCCAGCAGGGCCCGGAAGACCTGAGGCGCGGGCATCCCGGCCGCCCGGCGGTCGGCGGGCACTCCGCCGCGACGGAGCGCGTCGCCGGGCCATCAGACGGCCCGCGCAGTCAGTCGTGCGGTCCGGGCAGGGGCGCGGCGGACGGAACCCGGGCGGGCCGCCGACCCGGGGCTCCGGGCGGCCAGCCGGACGAGCGCGTCGCCGGCCTCCTCGCCCAGCGAGGTGCCTCGCCGAGGACCGCTCCGGGACGGCACGGCCCGCTGTCAGCGCGTCGAGTGGATCCCGAGGATGTCGTCGAGGTCGTAGGCGACCGGCACCTCGAGCTGGTCGTACCCGCACGACTCCGGCGTGCGGTCGGGGCGCCAGCGCCGGAACCGGGCGGTGTGCCGGAACCGGCGGCCCTCCATGTGGTCGTAGGCGACCTCGCAGACCAGCTCCGGCCGCAGCGCCACCCACGACAGGTCCTTCTTGGCGTTCCAGCGGCTGATCGCGCCCGGCATGCGGTCGACGGTGGCCTCGGTCGGCTCGGCCCAGCCCGCCCACGGGTGCCCGGCCAGGTCGGTCATGCGGTACGGCTCCAGCTCCTCGACCAGCTCGCGGCGGCGCGCCATCGGGAAGGACGCGGTGACGCCCACATGCTGGAGCCGCCCGTCGTCGTAGAGCCCGAGCAGCAGCGAGCCGACGACCGGCCCGGACTTGTGCCAGCGGAAGCCGGCCACGACGCAGTCGGCGGTGCGCTCGTGCTTGACCTTGAACATCGTGCGCCGGTCGGGCTCGTACAGGCCGTCGAGCGGCTTGACCACGACCCCGTCGAGCCCCGCGCCCTCGAACTCCTCGAACCACCGCAGCGCCACGTCGCAGGAATCGGTGGCCGGCGTCAGGTGCACCGGGGCGCCGGCCCCGGCCAGCGCCTCGGCGAGCCGGGCCCGCCGCTCGCCGAACGGCGTCTTCATCAGCGACCGATCCCCGAGCGCCGGCAGGTCGAAGGCCACGAACGCCGCCGGGGTCTGCTCGCTGAGCAGCCTGATGCGCGACGCGGCCGGGTGGATGCGCTGCTGGAGCGCGTCGAAGTCGAGCACGGACCCTCGGCGCAGCACGATCTCGCCGTCGAGCACGCACCGTGGCGGCAGTTCGCGGCGGAAGCCCTCGACCAGCTCGGGGAAGTACCGGCCGAGCGGCTTGCCGTTACGGCCGTAGATCTCCACCTCGCCGCCGTCGCGGAACACGAGCGCCCGGAATCCGTCCCACTTCGGCTCGTAGAGCATGTCGCCGCGGGGCAGTTGCCTGACGGCCTTGGCCAGCATCGGTGCCAGCGGCGGTCGCACCGGCAGATCCATGCCCTCGCCCCCTCAACGTGGCAGGCCGGCGGCCGCACCCCCGGCTGAGCGGCTGTGACCCGGTGTGGTCATCGTCACTCCAGCATCTCACCCCGGCATCGGCGGCGCGCCGTCCGTCCGGCGCGTGCGTCGGGCGGCGGTGCGGCGGCCCGTTTCGCGCCCGGCCCGCGCCGCAGCGCCTCGGTGCCCTGAACATCGGCGGTACCGGGCCGGCCTGGGGCGGCGTCCGTGTGGGTCATGGCGTCGTCTCCCGTACGTAGCGAAGGTAGAGGAAGCCCTCGTCTTCCAGCACGTGGCCGAGCCGCAGCGGTGTCACGACCGGGCCCGGGCCGTTGAGGATTCGGGGCGCGTCGCCCGCGGTGACCTGCGGGCTGACGGTGAGGCACAGCTCGTCGAGCCGGCCGGCCGCGGCGATCTCGGCGAGCAGCCGCGGGCCCCCCTCGGTGAGCTGGCGGACCAGACCGCGCTCGGCCAGCGCGTCGAGGGCGGCGGCGATGTCCACCGTCTCCTCGCCGGCGACGATGACGTCGGCGTGCTTGGCGCAGCCGCTGCGCCGATCGTCCGGCGCGGCCGCGCAGGTGATCACGATGGTGCGGGCGAGCGGCTCGGCGAACAGCGGCGAGTCGACGTCCAGCTCCAGGGAGCGCGACACGACGGCGATCGGCGGCGCGGGCGTGCGGCCCTCGCGGATACCGCCCCAGAACGTCCGCGGGAAGACCGGGCCGTACCCCTCGACGCGCGCGGTGGCAGCACCGACCACGACCACGTCGGACAGGCCGCGCAGCAGCGACAGCAGCCGCTGGTCGGCCGGGCTGCCCAGCCCGCCCGTCTTGCCCTCGTACGTCGCGGCGCCGTCGGCGCTGCTCACCATGTTGGCGCGGAGCCACGGCGCGGCGGCGGGGTAGGCGTAGGCGGCGGCGAGATCGACGGGGCCGGCGGGTTGGAGTCGACGCATGTCACAAGGGTGACACAGGCCGCCATCGGCGCCTGCGCGTGGCGTTCGTGTATCGGTGGAAATCGCCGCATTAGCCCCAGATATCCCTGCGGGGACGCCCGTTCCGGGCTGAAAATCGGGGGTGGTTGCCCGCTGACGCCGGTCGCCTATGGTCGTGGGAGGCCGTGTATTAGCCGGGCGCTGGGAGCCGTGCATCGGGAGCTTCAGTGTCGCTTCGAGCACGCGGATTAGATTCCGCCATTTCCCTTTGCGGCTCCTGCGGGCGGCCGCCTGC
>JBEHYF010000118.1:0-17360 GCA_048498315.1 Actinomycetota bacterium | reverse complement strand
GCCCGCAGGCGGAGCGCCGCCCCGCGGCTCCTCCTGCGAGATGACGGACGACGCCCGACCGGCTAACCCTGACCCGGCTGGGTCAGGCCGGTCTCATAGGCGAACACGACCGCCTGCACGCGGTCCCGCAACCCGAGCTTGGCCAGGAGGTTCCCCACGTGCGTCTTGACCGTGGTCTCGCTGACGACCAGCTCCGCGGCGATCTCGGCGTTCGACAGCCCGCGCGCGACGTGCCGCAGCACCTCCAGCTCCCGCTCGGTCAGCATGCTCAGCCCCTTCGGTGGCGCCGACTCGCGCACCGACGGCAGGCGCGTGGCGAACCGATCCAGCAGCCGCCGCGTCACGCTCGGCGCCACGATCGCGTCGCCGGCCGCCACGATGCGGATCGCCGCGACCAGGTCCTCCGGCGGCGCGTCCTTCAGCAGGAACCCGCTCGCCCCGGCCCGCACCGCCTCCACCACGTACTCGTCCAGGTCGAACGTGGTCAGGATCAGCACCCGCGGGTCGTGCGACGCGGCACCCTCACGGACGATCCGGCGGGTCGCCTCGATGCCGTCGACACCCGGCATCCGGATGTCCATCAGCACCACCTCCGGCAACAGCGTCCGCGTCAGCTCCACCGCACGCGCGCCGTCGCCGGCCTCACCGACCACGGCGATGTCCGGCTCGCCCTCCAGGATCAGCCGGAAACCCGTGCGCAGCAGCGGCTGATCGTCGACGAGGAGCACCCTGATCGTCATTGGACCTCCAATGGGAACCGGGCGCGGACCTCGAAACCACCCCCGGAGCGCGGACCGACCCGCAGATCGCCACCATAAAGGGCGACGCGTTCCCGCATGCCCACCAGCCCGTGGCCACGATGCCCGTTCGGCTGCCCCAGCCCCGCCGCCGGGCCACGCCCGTCGTCCTCCACCTCCACGGTGAGCTGGCGCTCGCCGTAGTGGATCCGCACCCACGCCCGCGCCTGCGGGCCCGCGTGCTTCAGCGTGTTCGTCAGCGCCTCCTGGATCAGCCGGAACGCCGCCAGATCCACGCCGGGCGAAAGCCTCCGCGACTCGCCCTCCACCCACAGCTGCACCTGCAGGCCCGTCTCCCGCAGGTGATCGACCAGCTCGCTCACGTCGTGCACGCCCGGTTGCGGCGACAGCTCCCCGCGCACCGGCTCCGCCTCCGTGCGCAGCACGCCGACCACCCGCCGCATCTCGCCCAGCGCGGTACGGCCCATCTGCTCGATCGTGGTCAGGGCGTCCCGCACCGCCTCCGGATCGCGGTCCAGAATCCGGCGGGCCGCCCCCGCCTGCACCGTCATCACGCTGACGTGATGCGCGACCACGTCGTGCAGCTCCCGCGCGATCCGCGACCGCTCTTCCGTACGCGCCGCCCGCGAATCGGCCTCCCGGGCCCGCTCCAGCCGCCGCGCCCGCGCCTCCAACTCGTCGAGATAGGCGCGGCGCAGCCGCAGGCTCCGGCCCAGCCACCACACCCCGACGAACAGCACCGAGTCGCTCATGGCCGTCCAGAAACCCACGTGCGCCGACACCAGCAGCCCCGCGAACCCGGTCAGCGCCACCACACCGGCGGGCAGGCTCCGGGCCAGGCCGCGGTGCGCGGCCACCGTGTACGTCGCGATCAGATAGGCGAGCGCCGGCGCGGCCGACACGTCGTAACCCGCCGACGCCAGCGCGACGCTCACCGCCGCGACGAACAGCAGCACCGCCACCGGCAGCCGCCGGCGCAGCGTCAGCGACATCACCGCCACCGACCCCAGCGTCAGGCTCACCGCGTCCGAATGCCGGCCCGTCGCCCCCGTCCGTGCCTCAAGTGCGGTGGTGACGATGAACGCCACGGTCAGGACGGCGGCGGTGAGGCCATCCGCGACGATCGGATGCGCCTCCAGCCACGCGCGGCGGCCACGGAGAAGCTCGGACACACCCACACGTTAGGGGCTGTGACCGCCCGCGGCCCCCTCCTGGGCGCGGATGCGCCCTCCTCCTGAGGGAGGAACGCGCGGCTCAGACGTCGTCGCGGTGGTCACGCGGCGACGGCTCAGCCTCCGTGACCGGCCCCTCCGCCGACGGCAGCGGCGGCGGCTCACCCCCGAACGACGGGCACCGCTGCCTGTGGTCGCACCAGTCGCACAGCCGGCTCGGGCGCGGCCGCCACTCGCCCGACTCCATCGCCCGGCGGATCGCCCGCCACAGCGCGTCGACCTTCCGCTCCGTCGCCCGCAGATCCGCCTCGTCGGGGGCGTAGCGCAACACCTCGCCGTTGCCGAGGTACATCAGCTGCAGCAGCCGCGGCACCGCCCCGCGCAGCCGCCACAGCACCAGCGCGTAGAACTTCATCTGGAACAGCGCCCGTGCCTCAAAGTCGGCGCCCGGCGCCCGCCCCGTCTTGTAGTCGACCACCCGCACCTCGCCGGTCGGCGCGACGTCCAGCCGGTCGATGTAGCCGCGCAGCCGAAGGCCCGAGTCGAGCACCGTCTCGATGTACAGCTCGCGGCTGGCCGGCTCCAGACGCCGCGGATCCTCCAGCGTGAAGTAGCGCTCCAGCATCGCCCGCGCCTCGGCCAGCCACTCCGCCTGTGCGGCCTCGCGGCCCGCCGTGTCGGGCTCGTCGTCGAACAGCGTCGCCAGCTCCGGCTCCGCCGCCAGCAGGCGCTCCCACTCCGGGCCCAGCAGCTCCAGCGCCGCCGCCGGCGTGCGCCGTGCCGCCGGAAGGTCGAACAGCCGCTCCAGCACCGCGTGCACGAGCGTGCCGCGAGCCGCCGCCGCGCTCGGCCTCTCCGGGATGCGGTCGATCACCCGGAAGCGGTACAGCAGCGGGCAGGTCATGAAGTCGCCGGCGCGCGAGGGGGACAGCGAGCCGATCACGGCGACGTCGTGCGTGGGGGAGCCCGGACCGCCCGTCTCGATGGCCGTCATGCCCGCAACCCTAGGGCAGGACCCCGACGAAACGGCGGCGAAACCCTGTGGCGCGCGCGACCCGCCGGGCCCGGTGAGACGTGCGTCCGGCCTGCGGTGCCCTCCCGCGGCGGGCGTCCGGCCGTCGCGGCCCGGGTGCATCCGGCGCGTTCGGCCACCACGGCCCACCTCGCGGGCGTGCCCGGCCGGGCCGGTTCACATCTCGCGGATTCGGCCAGGGGATTCGGCCAGGGGATTCGGCGGGGGATTCGGCGGGGGATTCGGCCGGACGGCAGGCCCGGCGGCCACGGCCCGCGGGCGGGGCGGCACGGCGTTTCCGGCGGGCGGTCCGGCGGGAAGGCGGTCGGGTGGTCCGCGGGGGAGATTCCGGCGAGCGGCGCAGGAGGCCGCCGCGACGCCGCCGACCAGCGGTGCGAACGGCTGCCCCGCCGCCCGGCGGCTCGGGCAGATCCCCACCGGCCCGGCTCAGACGCTCGCAGGGCGTGGTGGCGCCCATGCCGGCGAGCAGGAGCGGCGCGGTGAAGGCGTTGGCCGAGCCCATCACCGCGCGGCCCGCGCGCGGCCTGCGCACCGCCTCCGGCGGCTGCCGGAGCCGCACGCTCACCCGCCCGCCCGGGGACCCGCGCCGGCGGGCGGCGCGGGCGCGAACACTCAGCCGGTCCTCACGGCGGGCCGCGTAGCATTCGGACCGTGGCACACAGCTCGCCCCGCGACGGCGACCGCTCCGGCCGGTCCGGGCTCCTCATGGGGCGGCCCTTCGGCATCCCCGTCTACGTGTCGCCGACCTGGTTCGTCGTCGCGATCCTCATCACGGTCATGTTCGAGCCGACCGCCGAACGGCTCGTCCCGCGGCCGCTCAGCTTCGTCGTCGCCTTCACCTACGCGGTCCTGCTCTACGCCTCCGTGCTCGTGCACGAGCTGAGCCACTCGGTCGTCGCCCGCCGGTTCGGCCTGCCCGTCCGCGCCATCACCCTGCACATCCTCGGCGGCGTCTCCGAGATCGAACGCGAGCCGCGCAGCCCCGGCCGGGAGTTCCTGGTCGCCGCCGCCGGCCCCGCGCTGTCGCTCATGCTCGCCGCGGGCGGCTACGGCCTGCTGCACTTCGCGCCGCTGCCCCCGGTCGGCCGCCTGCTCGCCGAAGCCCTCACCGTCGCCAACCTCATCGTCGGCGTCTTCAACCTGCTCCCCGGCCTGCCCCTTGACGGCGGCCGCATCGTCCGCGCGGCGGTCTGGAAGATCACCCGACGCCAGCGCACCGCGGGCGTCGCCGCCGGCTGGATCGGCCGCGGCGTCGCCGTCGCCGTGCTCCTCGCCAGCGCCGGGATGTCCGTCACCGGCGACCAGCGCTTCTTCACCGTGCTGTGGGGTGCGCTCGTGGCCTCCTTCATCTGGGTCGGCGCGAGCGAGGCGATCCGCACCGCGCGCCTGCGCGACCGTATCCCGCTGCTGAAGGCCCGCGCCCTGGCCCGCCGCGCCGTGCGCGTGCCGCACGACCTGCCGCTCGCCGAGGCCGTCCGCCGCGCCCGCGAGGCCCGCGCCGGCGCCATCGTCGTCGTCGGCCACGACGACGACCCGGTCGGCATCGTCAGCGAGACCGCCGTCAACGCCACCCCCGAGAGCCGCCGTCCCTGGATCGACACCGGAACGCTCACCCGCGCCCTCACCCCGGAGCTCATCCTGCCCGCCGACATCGCCGGTGAGGAGCTCCTCGCCGCCATCCAGCGGGCGCCGGCGACCGAGTACCTCCTCGTCGAGCCCACCGGCGAGATGTACGGTGTGCTCGCCACCGAAGACGTCGGCCGCACCGTCGCCAGTGCCTGACCGGTCCGCCGGCCTCGATAGCCTTGGCCCATGACCACCGAACCCTCCGCCGGCTGCGGCATGCCCAGGGCCCCGCACGGGCCGTTCCGTCCCGGTGACAGGGTTCAGCTCACCGACCCCAAGGGCCGCGTCAACACCATCACCCTCCAGCCGGGCAGGCTCTACCACAGCCACAAGGGCGCCATCCCGCACGACGAGATCATCGGCAGCCCCGAAGGCAGCGTGTTCCGGTCCACCGGTGGCACCGAATACCTCGCCTTCCGCCCCCTGCTCGCCGACCACACGCTGCGCATGCCGCGCGGCGCCGCAGTGGTGTACCCCAAAGACGCCGCCCAGATCGTCGCGATGGCCGACATCTTCCCCGGCGCGCGCGTCGTCGAGGCCGGCGTCGGCTCCGGCGCGCTGACGTGCTGGCTGCTGCGCGCGGTCGGCGAGCACGGCATGGTCTCCTCCTACGAGCGCCGCGCCGACTTCGCCGAGATCGCCCGCGCGAACGTCGAGGGCTTCTTCGGCGGCCCGCACCCGGCCTGGCGGCTCACCGTCGGTTCACTGGAGGCCGCGCTCGCCGAGACCGACGTCGACCGCGTCGTCCTCGACATGCTCGCCCCCTGGGAGTGCCTCGACGCCGTCGCCAAGGCCCTGGTGCCCGGCGGTCTGGTCTGCGCCTACGTCGCCACCACCACCCAGCTGTCCCGAGTCGTGGAGGCGCTGCGCGAGCAGGGCGCCTTCGCCGAGCCGTACGCCTTCGAGACGCTGGTGCGGTCCTGGCACGTCGACGGGCTCGCCGTCCGCCCCGACCACCGCATGGTCGGCCACACCGGCTTCCTCGCCACGGCGCGGCGCCTGGCCGACGGCGTACGCCCTCCGGCGCGCCGCCGGCGTCCGGCCAAGGGCGCCCACCCCGAGACGGCCGGGCAGGCGCCCGAAGCCGCCGCGCCCGGTCCGGACGCCGGGCAGGAGCCCTCCGGGTAGGCGCCGCGCACGGCATCCCGCCCGGGCACCGGGAGTGGGATCCCCGCCGGGCAGGGCCGCCGAGCCGGGGCCGGACCCGGCCAAGCTCCGGGCCGGGTCACGCGCCGGGCCGGGCTCGGTAGAGCGCCGGCCAGGCCACGGCCGGCCGGATGACCACGTGCGTCGCGCCAGGGGCGTGCACGGGCCCTCTCGCCTCCCGCTGACCACCAGGTGAGGGCGATCTCGCCGTCCCGCACCCCCTTCTCGGCGGCCGAGCACTTGCGGACGGCCCTTCCCGGAGCGATCTTTTTCGTGGCGACCCATGCCCTCCGACGGCCGCCATCCACCCGCGGACCTGCCCATTCGCGCGCGGGGCGTCCGCCACGCCGCGACACGAGTACCCGTGGCCCAGGTTACGGACCCGCTCGGGATAGGTAGGGTTTCAGTTAGGTCGTCGTCTCTGCCTGAGGAGGTGACGAGCGTGGCCGCTCGTGACGATGCCGGGGCGCGCAGGGCGCAGCACGAAAAGGAGGTCCGCGACCTTCAAACGCAGGTCTCCTTCCTGCAGGAGGAGGTCTCCGTGCTGCGCCGCAAGCTCGCGGAGTCCCCCCGACAGGTTCGTGTACTCGAAGAGCGCCTGCACGAGGCGCAGGCAAGCCTGGCCGCCGTTACGGGCCAGAACGAGCGTCTTGTGGCGACCCTGAAGGAAGCCCGGGAGCAGATCGTCGCTCTGAAGGAGGAGGTCGACCGGCTCGCCCAGCCCCCGTCCGCCTTCGGAACGTTCCTCGCCGCGCGCGACGACGGCACGGTCGACATCTTCACCGGCGGCCGCAAGCTGCGGGTGAACGTCAGCCCGGGGATCAAGGTCGAGGAGTTGAAGCACGGCCAAGAGGTCATGCTCAACGAGGCGCTCAACGTCGTCGCCGCCCTCGATTTCGAGACGCAGGGCGAGGTCGTGATGCTGAAGGAGGCCTTCGACGACGGGGAACGCGCGCTCGTCATCGCACACGCCGACGAGGAGCGGGTCGTCAAGCTGGCCGAGCCGCTGCGCGGGGTCCCCCTCCGCGCCGGCGACTCGCTCATGCTCGACACACGGTCCGGATACGCCTACGAGAAGATCCACAAGGCCGAGGTCGAAGAGCTCGTCCTCGAAGAGGTCCCCGACATCTCCTACGACGAGATCGGCGGCCTCAGCCGGCAGATCGAGCAGATCCGCGACGCCGTCGAGCTGCCGTACCTCTACGCCGACCTGTTCCGCGAGCACCAGCTCCGCCCGCCCAAGGGCGTGCTGCTGTACGGCCCGCCCGGATGCGGCAAGACGCTCATCGCCAAGGCGGTCGCCAACTCCCTCGCCAAGCAGGTCGCCGAGAAGACCGGGGCCGAGGGGAAGAGCTTCTTCCTCAACATCAAGGGCCCCGAGCTGCTCAACAAGTACGTCGGCGAGACCGAACGGCACATCCGCCTGGTCTTCCAGCGCGCCCGGGAGAAGGCCTCCGCGGGCACCCCGGTGATCGTGTTCTTCGACGAGATGGACTCCATCTTCCGCACCCGCGGATCCGGGGTCTCCTCCGACGTCGAGAACACGATCGTCCCCCAGCTGCTGTCGGAGATCGACGGCGTCGAAGGCCTCGAGAACGTGATCGTCATAGGCGCGTCGAACCGCGAGGACATGATCGACCCCGCGATCCTGCGCCCGGGCCGGCTCGACGTGAAGATCAAGATCGAGCGTCCGGACGCCGAGGCCGCCAAGGACATCTTCTCCAAGTACATCCTTCCCGACCTTCCGCTGCACCCGGACGACGTCAAGGAGCACGGTGGCTCCCCCGAGGCGACCGTCGAGGCGATGATCCAGCGGGTCGTCGAGCGGATGTACAGCGAGACCGAGGAGAACCGCTTCCTCGAGGTCACCTACGCCAACGGCGACAAGGAAGTCCTCTACTTCAAGGACTTCAACTCCGGCGCGATGATCCAGAACATCGTCGACCGGGCCAAGAAGATGGCGATCAAGGACTTCCTCGACCACGGTCAGAAAGGCCTGCGGGTCAGCCACCTGCTGACCGCCTGCGTCGACGAGTTCAGCGAGAACGAGGACCTGCCCAACACCACCAACCCCGACGATTGGGCCCGCATCTCCGGCAAGAAGGGCGAGCGGATCGTCTACATCCGCACGCTGGTCTCCGGGAAGCAGGGCACCGAGGCCGGGCGTTCGATCGACACCGTCGCGAACACCGGGCAGTACCTGTAGGACCGTTCGGTGTGGCGGCCGGTCGCCCCGACCGGGCCGCCACACCGGCGTGCCGGAATACCGGGCCGGACGCCGGCGGGCACCGCGTACGCGACGCGACACGTCCCGTGCGCGCGCGGGACGGGCTTCGCGCCGTCGGCGCTCTCGCGGGCCGCACGCTCGGCGGGAGACCCGGTGCCTCGTCCCCGCCGGGGCCCCTCACGCCGGGGGTTCCCGGGAACTCCCCTGGCCCGGCACGCCGATCGTGCGCGTCGCCGGCCTCGGCGACCCGCTGCGCGCGCCCGGAGAGTCGTCTGCCGGGTACGGCCTTACTTACGCGACACGCCGCGTGTGGCCCCGGCGCGCAGCGGCAGGCTGCCCTCCGGGCCGGATCCGCGTCACCGTCCGCGGGCTGACGCGGCGCACCGCGCTGGCCCGCCTCACCGCACCGACCCGCCCCATCTGCCACCCTGATGCGCCCCGTCCGCGGCCGGGCCGGTCTCGCCCGCGGCCGGATCCGCCCCGGTCGTGGGGCGTGGAGGCCGCCTCTCCGCGCCCGCCGCCGCCCGTCCCACGGTGCCGCGGGAGGGGGGATTCGCGTCACGATCCCGGCATGCCGCGCAGGACCACGGTCGGCGCACACTAGGCTCGGATCTATGAGCGTGCGGCGGGTCATGGGGATCGAGACCGAGTACGGCATTTCCGTGCCCGGTCAACCGGGGGCGAACGCGATGGTGACCTCCTCGCAGGTGATCAACGCCTACCTCGCGGCATCGGCGGCCAAGGCCCGGCGGGCCCGGTGGGACTTCGAGGAGGAGAACCCTCTTCGCGACGCCCGCGGCTTCGACCTCGCCCGCGACGTCGCCGACCCCACCCAGCTCACCGATGAAGACCTCGGGCTGGCCAACGTCATCCTCACGAACGGGGCCCGGCTCTACGTCGACCACGCTCACCCGGAGTACTCCACGCCCGAGTGCACCAACCCTCGCGACGCCGTCGTCTGGGACAAGGCGGGGGAGCGGGTCATGGCCGACGCGGCCGCCCGGGCCGCCCGCGTCCCGGGCACCAGTCCGATCCAGCTGTACAAGAACAACACCGACAACAAGGGCGCCTCCTACGGCTGCCATGAGAACTACCTCATGCGCCGCGAGACGCCGTTCTCCGAGATCGTGCGGCACCTCACGCCGTTCTTCGTCACGCGCCAGGTCGTGTGCGGCGCGGGCCGCGTCGGCATCGGCGTCGACGGTCGCGGCGACGGCTTCCAGATCAGCCAGCGGGCCGACTTCTTCGAGGTCGAGGTGGGTCTGGAGACCACGCTCAAGCGGCCCATCATCAACACCCGCGACGAGCCGCACGCCGACCCGGAGAAATACCGCCGCCTGCACGTCATCATCGGCGACGCGAACATGAGCGAGGTGTCGACGTTCCTCAAGCTCGGCACCACCGGTCTCGTCCTGTCCATGATCGAGGACGGCTTTCTGACCGTCGACCTGTCGGTCGACATGCCGGTCGCCACCCTGCGCGCCGTCTCCCACGACCCGTCCTGCAAGCATCTGATCACCTTGCGCGACGGGCGCAAGATGACCGCCGTGCAGTTGCAGATGGAGTACCTCGAACAGGCCCGCAAGTACGTGGAGGACCGCTTCGGCGCCGACGTCGACGGCCTCACCGCCGACGTCCTCGACCGCTGGGAGTCGGTCCTGCACCGCCTCGGCGACGACCCCATGCAGCTCTCCCGCGAGCTCGACTGGGTGGCCAAGCTCGAGCTCCTCGAGGGCTACCGCAGCCGCGACGGCCTCGACTGGTCTCACCCGCGGCTTCAGCTCGTCGACCTGCAGTACTCCGACGTCCGCCCCGAGCGCGGCCTGTACAACCGGCTGGCCGCGCGCGGCCGCATGGAGCGCATCGTCACCGACGCCGAGATCGAGAATGCGATCGAGGAGCCGCCGGAGGACACCCGGGCCTACTTCCGTGGCCGCTGCCTGCGCCAGTACGCCGACTCGGTCGCCGCGGCCTCCTGGGACTCGGTGATCTTCGATGTGCCGGGCCGGGAATCGCTGCAGCGGGTGCCTACCCTGGAGCCGCTGCGCGGCACCAAGGCGCACGTCGGGGCGCTGCTCGACCGCTGCCACACGGCCACCGACCTCGTCTCCGCCCTGACCGGCGATTAGCCGCCGGCCGGACCGGTGGTCGCGCCGGCCTCCGCTGCTCCGATCGCTGCCGGAGCCCGCGACGGTGTGCGGCCCGGCCGGGTGGTTCCCGGATCCCGCGGGTTCTCGCCCGCTCTCGGCGTCTCCGTACGGCCCGGGCGGCCGGGTGCGATCGTCGCCCGGTCGTGACCGGTTTGCCTGTTTCGCTGAGATCGTTACTGGCGATAACGCCGTCATGGGGCCGGTGGCCGATCGGGACGGGACACGGTGAGTGATCCACTCCTTGTCGGCAGGCGACGATAGAGTCAAGGTCTCGGCACGAAGGGGAGGCATCATCATGGCGACCAGGGACACCGGTGGTCAGCGCCAGACGACCCGGCGCGAAGAGGAGGTCGACGAGACCCAGACCACGCCCAGCGAGGACGTCCGGGAGCGGCAGGAGAAGCTCACCGACGATGTCGATGCAATTCTGGACGAAATCGACGAAGTGCTCGAAGAGAACGCCGAGGAGTTCGTTCGGAGTTACGTACAAAAGGGCGGTCAATAGGTAAATGTCGGATTTAACGCCACCGCAACAGCGATGTCGTAAGGACGGCGCCGGGGCGCTCGCGGAGCGGCATGGCGAAAGTGTGCCTGATCTGTCCGTATCGGAGTCCGCCGCATGTCGATCCCGGCCATGCCGCGGGGGAGATCCGGGGCATCCGCTGCTTCGGCCGCAACGGGGCCGGGGCGGTTCAAGGATGACCCGCCAGTCACCCGGCGGGCCGTGGACCACCGGCGGGCTCGGCGCGCCGTACCGGCCGGAGCCGCGCACGCATCGTACACCTCGTACACCGGGCGAGCGAAAGAGCCACCGGCGCCATCGCCTCGGCCGGCGGCACGGCATGGCACTCGATGACGTTCAGCGGCTCGTCGAGAGGCGTAGCGGGGCAGGGCGGCGTGCCCGCTGTGCCGGGGAGCGCGCGGAACGGCGGGCGGCGGATCCGCCGGGCCGACCGCCGGACAGCCGCGTGGTGCATCGACGCGCTGCCGCGGGAGCCGCTCGGCGTGCCAGAGTGGGCCTTCACTTCCGCTGACCGATCGGCTCGGGTTCGCCGTGGGCGGACGGGGGGAGGGATCACGGGTATGCGCGCGACGTCGCCGTGACAGTAGGGTCTGAATCGCGGAGGCGATCGCATCCGCCGCCATTGGAAGGAGTCGCGTGACGTCGCAAGGTTCCGCGCCGGGGCGACTGCCGGGCGCGTTCATGAGCCCGGGCCCCCCGTCGTTCACCGAGTTCCTGAAGTCGTACGCGCCGGAGCTGCTGCCGGGCCGGCGTGAGCTTCCGGCGACGGTGTCGGCGGGCGACCAGATCCCGCACGGCACCACGATCGTGGCGATCACGTTCCCCGGCGGGGTGGTCATGGCGGGCGACCGCCGGGCGACGGCCGGCAACGTCATCGCCCAGCGCGACATCGAGAAGGTTCACCGCACCGACGAGTACTCCGCGATCGGCATCGCAGGCACGGCCGGTATCGGCATCGAGTTGGTGCGCCTGTTCCAGGTCGAGTTGGAGCACTACGAGAAGATGGAGGGCCGCACCCTCTCCCTGGTGGGCAAGGCCAACCGCCTGGCGGCGATGGTGCGTGGCAACCTCGGCATGGCGCTGCAGGGCCTGGTCGTCGTGCCGCTGTTCGCCGGCTACGACGAAGACGAAGACCGCGGGCGCATCTTCAGCTACGACGCGACCGGCGGACGGTACGAGGAGCACGAGTTCTACAGCATCGGCTCGGGCTCGCCGTACGCGCGCGGCGCGCTGAAGAAGCTGTACCGCCCCGACATGGGCGAGACCGACGCGGTGACCGCCTCGATCCAGGCGCTCTACGACGCCGCGGACGACGACTCGGCCACCGGTGGCCCGGACCTGACCCGCCGCATCTTCCCGGTCGTCGCAGTCGTCACCGCCGACGGGTACCGCCGGCTGCCGGACGACGAGGTGGGCAGGCTGTCCGAGACGGTCATCCAGGGCCGCATGAGCTCCCCGGGCGGTCCCTCGGCACCGTTGCTTTGAAGTCGTCCGTGAACGAAGAGTGAGGAACGCCACGGTGTCCATGCCGTTCTACGTCTCGCCCGAACAGCAGATGAAGGACAAGGCCGACTATGCGCGAAAGGGCATCGCGCGCGGCCGTAGCGTCGTCGTGCTGCAGTACGACGACGGCATTCTGTTCGTGGCCGACAACCCGTCCCGTGCTCTGCACAAGATCAGCGAGATCTACGACCGGATGGCGTTCGCCGCGGTCGGCAAGTACAACGAGTTCGAGAACCTCCGTCAGGCGGGGGTGCGGTACGCCGACGTGAACGGCTACATGTACGACCGGCGGGACGTCACGGCGCGAGGGCTGGCGAACGCGTACGCGACGACGCTGGGCACGGTGTTCACCGAGATGAACAAGCCGTACGAGGTCGAGCTGGTCGTGGCGGAGCTGGGCGACGACGCCGCGTCCGACCAGATCTACCGGCTGACGTTCGACGGATCGGTGGCCGACGAGCACGGGTACGTGGCGATGGGCGGCCAGGCCGACCAGGTGGCGGCGGCGCTGCAGGAGAGCTACCAGGAGGGCCTTCCGCTGGCGCGGGCGCTGCGGCTGGGCGTGCGGGCGCTGGAGCGGCAGGACGCCGACCGGCATCTGGCGGCGGAGCAGCTGGAGGTGGCGGTGCTCGACCGGGGCCGTACGCACCGGCTGTTCCGGCGGCTGCCGGCCGCGCGGATCAGGTCGCTGCTGGAAGAGGCCGATGCGGCGGAGGCGGCGGAGTCCGGCGGGGGCGAGGGGCCGGCGGAGTAGCCGCCGGGGGCGTGCCGTACCGGCCCGCCGGGCCCGCTCACCGGGTGCGGCGGGCCGTCGTCGGCAGCCCCGGAAACTAAGTTGATCTACAACGTAAGGGCGCTCGGCCGGTGCGAGCCGGAACACGGGCCAGGAAGCCGGTCGCGGCGGTACGCCGTACCGGCCACCACACCGCGGCGCCAGTCAGAACGAAGGTGCGCCCGGGCGGCCGGGTGCCGCCGCACCGCCCCCCGGCGCCCGCGGTTTCATGCGATGGCCGTCTTGTGCGCGGGTACGGCGGGCACGGGCAGGCGGCACGGACGGGGGGACGGGGCATCCCCGGAGCGGCGCCCGCGGGCTCCGGCGAGAGCGGCGGCGGCGCCGCGCGGGTTACGCCGTCGGTGATCTCTACCGCGCGCGGTGTCCCGCAACATAGCCTTGCGGATGTGGATAGGCGCATCTTCGGGCTGGAGAACGAGTACGGCGTAACGTGCACCTTCCGGGGCCAGCGACGGCTGTCGCCCGACGAGGTGGCCCGTTACCTGTTCCGCCGGGTGGTCTCGTGGGGCCGGAGCAGCAACGTGTTCCTGCGCAACGGGGCACGGCTCTACCTCGACGTCGGGAGCCACCCCGAGTACGCGACGCCCGAGTGCGACAGCGTCGACGAGCTCGTCGTGCACGACAAGGCGGGGGAGCGGATCCTGGAGGGTCTGCTGGTCGACGCGGAGCGGAGGCTGCGCGAGGAGGGCATCGCCGGCGACATCTACCTGTTCAAGAACAACACCGACTCGGCCGGCAACTCCTACGGCTGCCACGAGAACTACCTCGTCGGTCGGCACGGCGAGTTCGGGCGGCTCGCCGACGTGCTGATCCCCTTCCTGGTGTCCCGGCAGATCATCTGCGGGGCCGGGAAGGTGCTGCAGACGCCGCGCGGCGCGGTGTACTGCGTGAGCCAGCGCGCCGAGCACATCTGGGAGGGCGTGTCGTCGGCGACGACACGGTCCCGGCCGATCATCAACACCCGCGACGAGCCGCACGCCGACGCCGAACGGTTCCGCCGCCTGCACGTCATCGTCGGCGACTCGAACATGAGCGAGACGACGACGCTGCTGAAGGTCGGCGCGACGGACCTCGTGCTGCGCATGGTGGAGGCCGGCGTGGTGATGCGCGACCTCACGCTGGAGAATCCGATCCGGGCGATCCGCGAGGTCAGCCACGACATGACCGGGCGCCGCAAGGTGCGGCTGGCGAACGGCCGTGAGGCCAGCTCGCTGGAGATCCAGAAGGAGTATCTCGACAAGGCGCAGGAGTTCGTCGACCGCCGCGGCGGTGACCCGGTGGTGGCGCGGGTGCTCGACCTGTGGGAGCGCGCGGTGCGCGCGGTCGAGACCGGCGACCTGGATCTGGTGGCCCGCGAGATCGACTGGGTGACGAAGTTCCAGCTGATCGAGCGGTACCGCCGCAAGTACGACCTTCCGCTGAGCTCGCCGCGGGTGGCGCAGCTCGACCTGGCCTACCACGACGTGCACCGCGGCCGTGGCCTGTACTACCTGCTGGAGCGCCGCGGGTCGGTGGAGCGGGTCGCCCGCGACCTTGACATCTTCGAGGCCAAGTCGGTGCCGCCGCAGACCACGCGGGCCCGGCTGCGCGGCGAGTTCATCCGGCGCGCGCAAGAAAAGCGCCGTGATTTCACGGTCGACTGGGTGCATCTGAAACTGAACGACCAGGCCCAGCGCACTGTGCTGTGCAAAGACCCGTTCCGCTCGGTCGATGACCGCGTCGACAAGCTGATCGCGGGCATGTAGCGGCGATCTCACGCTACCTTTAGATGCCCGCTGACAGGCTGGTGGCTTTCGGTGTTGTCGTCGTACCCGCGAAACGGTGGAGAAGATGTCAGAAGTGCAAGGCCGCGAGGAAACGCGCACCGGCGAGCAGGAGGAGGCCGACGCCGGGCCGGCCGAGCCCGCGGGCGCCGAGGCCGGCGCCACCGGTGACGACGCGCGGGAACGCGGTGAGGCGACCGTGCCGGCGCCCCGCGACGCCAAGGCCGACGACGCCGACGAAGCCGACGGCACGCAGGGCGCCGATGATGACGTGGCGGGCGCCGATGACGCGGCGTCCGGCGGCGCCGGAGCGGCCGACGAGGCGGCCGGGGCCTCCGGCACGGGGCGGCCGGCCGGGAGCGGTGCCGGCGACGTCCAACGGGTCAAGATCAAGATGCCGGCGCCGCAGGCGCTGCCGCGCAGCGAGTTCACACCGCACGCGCTCGGCGCCAAGGGCATGGGCGCGCCCCGATCCGGAACCCGTGCGGCTGCCCGGCGCCGCCGCATCATCTACGGCACCGGCGTCGGCGTGGTCGTGGCGCTGCTCGTCGGCGCGGCGGTGTGGTACGAGACCCGCCCGGAGCCGGCCCCGACGGTGAAGGGCGCCTTCGGCAAGTCCGCGACGCTCACGGTCCCAAGGTCCAAGGCGGTCCGGCACCAGCAGCTCAAGGAGCCGGTGCGCGGCACGGGCGCGGCCGTCGGCAAGAACGACTTCGTCGTCGCCGAACTCGTCGCGCACAAGTGGAACGCCAAGGGCGGCGGCAAGGAGATCCTCAACACCTACAAGAAGGGCAAGCCGGTGCTCGGCCAGGCGAGCGCGCTGACCGGGCTTCCCGCGCTGGACAAGAAGGTGGTCGGCCTCAAGGCGGGCACCCGCCTGGTGCTGACGGTGCCGTACAACGACGTCGGCGGCGAGATCGCGCCGGAGCTGCAGCTCGCCAGGGGCGACGACCTGGTCGTGATGCTGGACGTGCTGCAGACCTTCGGCAAGACGGCGTCGGCGCAGGGCACGCCGCAGAAGGTCGACGACCCGAAGCTGCCGACGGTGACGGCGGGCGCGCCCGGCACCGCTCCCACCGTCAAGATCCCATCGACGCCGCCGCCCGGCACTCTCCAGGTGAGGACCCTGATCCAAGGCAGCGGGCCGGTGGTGGCCAAGGGCAAGACGCTGGTCGTGCAGTACCACGGCGTGCTATGGCGGGGCGGCAAGGTGTTCGACTCGACCTGGCAGCGCGGCACGCCGTTCACGTTCCAGCTCGGTTCCGGAAACGTCATCCCGGGCTGGGACACCGGCCTGGTCGGCCAGAAGGTCGGCAGCCGGGTGCTGCTGGTCGTGCCGCCGAAGGAGGGGTACGGCTCGAACGGTTCGCCGGACGGCGGCATCAAGGGCACCGACACGCTCGTCTTCGTCGTCGACATCCTCGGGGCGTACTGACCGGTGGTGAGCGTGATTCCGCGCGCGCGGCGGCGGGTGGCGGCGCTGGCACTGGCGCCTCTCCTGACCGCCGCGGCGTGCAGCGGAGGGCTGCCCGACGGGCTCAAGGTCACCGGCGCGGTGGGCAGGCAGCCCACCGTGACGATCCCCGGCTCGGCGCCGGACCACAAGCTCCAGATCAAGACGCTGCATGAGGGCAAGGGCCCGCAGGTCACCGACGGCGACCTGGTCGCGGCGAACTATGTGGGTTACCGCTGGAACGGCGGCGACCACAAGCTGATCGCGAGCAGCTACGAGGCCGGGCGGCCGGCGATGTTCCCGTATGGCCGTCTCGTCGCCGGACTGAACCGCGCGCTGGAAGGGCAGCGGCCGGGCGGCCGGGTGCTCGCCGTCATTCCGCCCAGCCAGGGCTACGGCGCGAACGGCTACGCGCCCTGGCAGGTCGGCGCCGGTGACTCGCTCGTGTTCGTGCTCGACGTGCTGGCGACGTTCCACAACAGCGCGTCGGCCGCCGGCACACCGGTGCCGCAGAACGACCCGCGGCTGCCCCGTGTCACGGGCGGGGCGACACCGCGGGTGACCACCCCACGGGCGGCGCCTCCGGCGCGCCTGCAGGTGCGCACGCTGATCAAGGGGAACGGCCCGGCGGTGCAGGCGCACCAGACGGTCGTCTACCACGACCTGGGTCAGATCTGGCGTAACGGCAAGGTGTTCGAGTCCACGCGGGGCAGGGGGCATCCGGACTCCGCGGTCGTCGGCGCGGGCCAGATGATCAAAGGCTGGGACTCGGCGGTCGTCGGCCGGAACGTCGGCAGCCGCGTGCTGGTCGTCGTCCCGCCGAAGTACGGGTACGGCTCACAGGGGCACTCCAGCGCGGGCATCAAGGGCACCGACACGCTCGTCTTCGTCATCGACATCCTCGGCGCGTACTGACCGCCGCGCCGTGCGCTCCCGGCGGCCTCGGACGCGCGGGGCGCCGGGAGCGGGACCGCACGAGCCCGGGACGCCGGGACGTCCACCGCGCGTCCGCGTCCCGCTCCCGGCGGCGTCGGCCCGCACGGCGGCACCGGTGGAGGTGCGCTGCCGGGAAGGTCGCTGCCGGGAGACGCGGTGGGGGCGCGGTGCGGGACCGGGTCCTGTGGACGGCCCGCCGGACAGGGGCCCGGACATGCCGCGGGTGCCGGAACGGCCCGGAAGATCGAGCGCGACCACGTTGATCTGTGATCCGCTG
>JBEHYF010000117.1:0-17432 GCA_048498315.1 Actinomycetota bacterium | reverse complement strand
CCGCTCACCCGAACCCGGGCTCCCGCTCACCCGGACCCGGGCTCCGCTCGACCGCGGCCGGATCCATCCTCGACCGCGGCCGAACCACCATCCACCCGCGGTCGAGCCATCGCTCGCCCCCGCTCCCGCCGGCGTTCCGGCCCGTGACCGGCCGCCGCCGGCGGGAGCCCCCGTTCGCCCGCCGCGGCGCCCCACCTGTACTCTCGGCGCATGGCGTACTTCACCGCTCTGCTCGGGCCGCCCCGCCCCTGACCGGGGCCGCCCTTCCGCGTGCCCGGCACGGCCGGGCGCGCTGTTCGATGCCGCCGTGACGCGGCCCGGCACGCCCCGGATTCGCCTCCCCATCGGTTCGAATTCTGGAGCGTTCTCCGTGACCACCACCAAGGTCGATTCTGTCAAGTCCGCCCGCCGTCTCAGCGGCTCGGCCGACGTCGTCCTGGCCGCCGCCCTGTGGGGCACGACCGGGACCGTACGCCACTTCATCCCCGCGAGCCCGGTCGTGGTCGGCGCGGCCCGCTTGCTGGCCGGCGGCGCCGTCCTGTTCGCCCTGGCCACCCACCGCGGCGGCCTGCGCCCGATGTTCGCCCGCGGCGCACGCACCCGTCTCCTGCTCCTCTTGGGCGCGGCGCTGGCCGCCGTCTACCAGGTGGCCTTCTTCAGCTCGGTGGCCCGTACGGGCGTGGCCACCGGGACCGTCGTGACCATCGGCGCCGGCCCGGTGTTCGCCGGTCTGCTGTCGTGGATCCTGCGGATGGGCGCGCCGTCACGGCGCTGGATGATCTCCACGGCCGGGGCCGTCGCCGGCTGCGCGGCGCTGACCGCCGGCGGTCAGGCGGCCGGGGTCGAGCCGCTTGGCGTCGCGCTGGCGCTCCTGGCGGGGTTCGGCTATGCCGCGTACGCCACGGTCTCCTCGTTCATGATCACACGCGGCGACGACAGCACGGCGGTGCTCGGCGCGCTGTTCGCGGTCGCCGGCGTATTGCTGCTGCCGGTGCTGGTCGCCGGTGGGCCCGGCTGGCTGCTCACCGGTCGCGGCGCGCTCGGCACCCTGTACCTGGGCGTGATCACCACGGGGCTCGGCTACATGCTCTACGGGCGCGGGCTGCGCACGACCCCGGTCGCGGCGGCCACGACGCTCACCCTGGCCGAGCCCGCCGTCGCGGCCGTGCTCGGGCTGGTGCTCCTGCACGAGCACCTGGGCGCCGTCGCCGCCTGCGGCCTCATCCTGCTCGCCGCGAGCCTGCTCATCCTCGCCTGGCCGGCCCCGCGTCCACGCCAGGCCTGATCCGACCTCCCGGGCACCTCGCAATCTGGGCCGCGGGGTGCCCGGGAGATCTCCGTTCACACGTGGAGCAGCGACACGTCATACTTCTGCACCAGCGCATCGTGCGTGACCAATGTCAGGCCTTCGCACTGCGCCTGGGCGACGAGCAAGCGGTCGAGCGGGTCACGGTGGATCGCCGGGAGCCGGCCCGCGACCAGCGCATGCCGGGCCATGATCGGCAGGTCTCGCAGGTCTGTGGCCGCGACCCGCTCTGGGAGGTCTGCCGGTTCCAGCTTCCCGAGCATCTGCTTGATCGCAAGCTCCCAGACGGTCGCCGCGCTCACGAAGACGTCCGGCTCGGTGTCGATCTGATCCTTGACGTCATCGCTCAGCTCGGGCGCGTCCGTCAGCCACCACACGACCACATGGGTGTCGAGGAGAAGCCTCATGACTCCAGGCCGAAATCCGCCGCGATCGCCGCATTGGTCTCCTCGGAGTCCCAATCCGCGGCCAGCCGCACCCTGCCGCGCAAAGAGCCCCGCCCCCTGCGGTGCACGCGGGATCTCAACGGCACGATCTTGGCCACCGGCTTCCCGGCGCGACTGATGATGATCTCCTGCCCCTTTTCGACACGGTCGATGATGCGGGACAGGTGGGTCTTGGTTTCGTGGATGTTGAACTGCTCGACCGCGCCTTCGGGCATCAGGCCTAGGACGGGCGGTGCTCCTGGACGCTCGCGGCGAGCTGTTCGGCCAGCTCGCCCGCGTCGAGGCGCTTCTCGATCCGGCGCAGATCCTCGATCTTGGCCCGGGTCTCGGCGCGGCGCGGGGTCAGCAGGGTGCAGCAGTCTTCATCCGGCAGCTCCGAGATCGCCAGCGTGTGGATCTTGCGGGCCTCCGCCATGATCTCTGTCTTGTCCATGCCGATGAGCGGCCGCAGGATCGGCAGCCCGACCGCATCGTCGAGCGCGGTGATGTTCTGCAGCGTCTGGCTGCTCACCTGGCCCAGCGAGTCGCCGGTGACCAGCGCCGCGCCGCCCAGCCGGACCGCGACGACCTCGGCCGTCTTCAGCATCAGGCGCCGCTGGGCGACGATCTGCAGCCGGTCGGCGCCGGAGGACTTGATCTGCTGCTGCGCCTTGCCGAACGGCACCACGAACAGCCGCGAGCCGCCCTGGAACTTGTCCAGCTCGCGCACCAGCGCGTATGCCTTGTAGATCGACTCGGGGCCGGTGAACGGCATGCCGGAGAAGTGCAGGAAGTCCACCCGCAGGCCGCGCCGCATCATGCGGTACGCGGCGACCGGGGAGTCGATGCCGCCGGACATCAGCACGAGGGCACGGCCGCTCATGCCGACCGGCAGCCCGCCGGCGCCGGGTGTGCCGTCGGTGAAGACGAACACCTCACGCTGGTCGACCTCGATGAACACCGCGATCTCGGGATGCTTCAGGTCGACCGGCAGGCCGTAGCGATCCTTGACCCGCTGCCCCACGAGGGCGTTGAGGTCGGCGGACGTGACGGGGAAGCGCTTGTCGCGGCGGCGAGCGCGGATCGCGAACGCGCCCTTGCGGGGCAGCGCCGGGTGCTGGCCGACCAGGTCGAGCGCGGCCTGGACGGTCGCGTCGACGTCTTTGGCGACCCGCCATGCCCGGTGCACCCAGACGATGCCCATTACGTCGGTGAGGCGGCGGGCGACCGCGTCGACGTCGGGCAGCGCGCCCCTGTCGGTGCGCACGACGACGACGCCCTCGCGCTGCCAGATGTGGATCTTGATGCCGAGGCTCTTCACGGCGGCCCGGATGTTGTTCTGCAGGCGCCGCTCGAACAGCTCGCGGTTCTTGCCCTTCAGGACGATCTCGCCCAGCTTGAGCAGAACACACGGCTCGCCGGCGACGGCGGGCCGGTCGGCGGTCTCGGGCTGCGTCGCCGCGTCGAGCGTGGTCATGCGTCCTACCTCCAGCGGACACTGACGGGGTTCGACATCAAGTGTCGCGCACGAACACCACTGCCTGCGCCAAAAGCCGTCGCACGGCCTCCGTCTCCCCGCGGCCACCGGACCGTCGTGGGGCGCCCGCCGGGCGCGGCTCCACTCCGCCCCGGACGGCGGCCCTGTGGAGCGCGCCGTCTCGCAGGCGTCCTTGGGACGGCGTCCGCCCGAGGGGGCGCGCCCGCGGATCGCCACACCCGCGGTCACACGGCGCGGGGACCGTGTGACCTGCGGCGCGCCGGGCGCACCGCAGGTCGCGATCTCGCGGACCGGCCGCCCGGCCCGTGCGTCATGTACCCGGCCGGCGTCAGCCGAAGAAGACCTCGGCCTCGGCGTACCGCTCGACCGGGACGGTCTTCAGCTCGTCGGTGGCCGCGCTCAGGTCGACGCGGACGATGTCGGTGCCGCGCAGGGCGACCATCTTGCCGTAATCGCCGTCGTGTACGGCGTCGATCGCGTGCACGCCGAAGCGGGTGGCCAGCACGCGGTCGAACGCGGTCGGGGTGCCGCCGCGCTGGATGTGGCCGAGGACCGTGGTGCGGGCCTCCTTGCCGGTGCGCTTCTCGATCTCCTTGGCGAGGCGCTCGCCGATGCCGCCCAGGCGCACGTGGCCGAACGCGTCCAGTTCCTGGGTCAGCACGTCCATCTGGCCGTCGACCGGGTGCGCTCCCTCGGCGACGACGATGATCGGGGCGTACCGTGTCTTGAACCGGCTCTCGACGTAGCCGACGACCTTCTCGATGTCGAACGGCTTTTCGGGGATGAGGATGACGTTGGCGCCAGAGGCCATGCCGGCGTGCAGCGCGATCCAGCCCGCGTGCCGGCCCATGACCTCGCAGATCAGCGCCCGGTGGTGGGACTCGGCCGTGGTGTGCAGGCGGTCGATGGCCTCCATCGCGATGTTCACCGCGGTGTCGAAGCCGAAGGTGTAGTCGGTGGCGTTCAGGTCGTTGTCGATCGTCTTGGGCACGCCGACGACGTTGACGCCATTGTCGTGCAGGCGGCGGGCGACGCCGAGGGTGTCTTCGCCGCCGATCGCGATGAGCGCGTCGACGCCGAGCCCGGCGAGGTTGTCCTTGATCCGGTCGACGCCGCCCTCGATCTTGATCGGGTTGGTCCGCGACGAGCCGAGGATCGTGCCGCCGCGCGGCAGGATGCCGCGGACCGCCTGGACGTCGAGCGGCCGGGTGTCGCCCTCCAGCGGGCCCCGCCAGCCGTCGCGGAAGCCGACGAACTCGAAGCCGTAGACCTGGACGCCCTTGCGGACCACCGCGCGGATGACGGCATTCAGGCCGGGGCAGTCACCGCCACCGGTCAGCACTCCGACACGCATGCCAACTCCTCTTGTACCCCTGGATGTCGTATCTGTATCCCGCCCAGATTAGTTGGCGGGGGGCGCGGCGGCGCCGATGCTGCCACTGCCGCATTGGTCTAGACCATATCGGAAAGACGGGCCGCTGATCAGCCCTTCGGCGACACAACACGGTAGCGCCGGACGGCGGGTCGCGGGCGGCCCCGCCCGGGCGCGGTGTACGCCGCGGGCCGTTTCGGCCGGCGGCGGCGCGGAATGCGGGAGAGCAGGTCGCGGCCAGGGGCAACGACGCCGGGAGACCAGGTCGCGGCGGCGACGCCGTGCGGGCGAGGCGGGCGCGGTTCAGCCGCCGGTGGCGTGCTCCGGACGCTCCACGGACCGCTCGGGCCCGGCGGCGTCTTTCTTCACGTCTTTCTTCACGTCGGCGGCGTAGCGGTCCACGTACTCCTGGCCGGACAGCGTCATGATCGCGTACATGATCTCGTCCGTGACGGCGCGCAGCACGACCCGGTCGTGTGCCATGCCGTAGTAGCGGGAGAAGTCCAGCGGCGCGCCGAACCGCACCTCGGGGCGCGGGCGCAGATGCGGCAGCACCCGCCCGGGCGGCATCAGCTCGAATGTGTTGATCATCGCCATCGGGATCACGGGTGCACGCGATTCGAGGGCGAGCCGGGCGACACCGGTCTTGCCGCGGTAGAGCCGGTTGTCCGGCGCCCGGGTGCCCTCCGGGTAGATGCCCAGCACGCGTCCCTCGGCCAGCACCCGCAGGCCGGTCCGCAGCGCGGCCTCGCTGGCCCGGCCGCCCGAACGGTCGATGGGCACCTGCCCCACGCCACTGAAGAACGCCCGGCTGATGAGGCCTTTCACTCCCTTTACGGTGAAGTACTCCGCCTTCGCCAGAAAGGTGACCTTGCGCGGCAACGGGAGCGGGCCGAAGAAGTGGTCGGCGAAGGACAGATGGTTGCAGACGAGGATCGCCGGGCCGTGTCGCGGGACGTTCTCCACGCCGACGGCGCGCGGCCTCCAGATGAGGTGGAGGATCGGTTTCAAGATCGCCTTAACGATCCAGTAGAACAACGTCCCCCCTCCCCATGCCCCCTGTGCTCGACCGGTCCGAGGGATGATAATCATCTTCCCATCTCAGCCCGCACACACCCACAACAGCACACGCCACCTTTTCGTGATCCAGAGCCGTACGGGCCGTAGGCTCATCCTGAAGCGTCGGTCAGACGGGGAGTCCGAGGGGAGACGCCATGACGGTGACGCCCGAGATCCGGTCCCGGGGGACCGCCGCATCGCATGGCGGCACGGCCGCGAGCCGATGGGAGATCGGGGCATGAGCCGGCGCGGCAACGGGCTCACCGCAGAGGCGTACGTCCCACTCGCCGACCTGGCGCCGCAACTGGCCGACGCAATGCTCGCGGCGCTGCGCGAGGCGGGCATCGCCGCGTACGCCGCGCCCTCGCCCGGCAAGACCGGCGGGTATCTGGACGTGCAGCTCCCCGAGGAGCCGACCGACCGGCTCTACGCCGACGCGAACCTCCGGCAGGCCGCCGAGGAGATCCTGGAGAGCCGCCTTCCGGAGCTGCGCGCCGACTACGCCGCCGCGCGTGACGAAGACGAGATCTTCGCCGAGATCGTCGCGGGGTTCGACCGCCCCGCGGAGGGCGACCAGGCGCCATGGCCGGCCGAGGAGGACGTCAACGACACCGCCGACGGCGCCCTCGACCCGGCCGACGAGATCCGTACCGAGCACGCGCGGGCGGCCCGCGTCGTCAAGCCGGCGGCCGAAGAGGACGAGGAGGAGCACTTCATCCCGCCGCCGCCTCCGCCGCTGCCCAAGGCGGACCCGATGACGCTGTTCGCGTGGATCGCGCTGCTCGGCGGGCCGCTGTACCTCGTGCTGTCGGTGTTCCTCGGCTGGGCGGTGCCGAGCTGGGCGGCGTTCGCCGCGGTCGCCGCCTTCATCGGCGGCTTCGTCGCGCTGGTCCTGCGCATGGGCGACGAACCCCCGGACGACGACGGCGCCGTCGTCTGACGAACCATAGGAGCATCCCGCGGCGCGCCCCGACCGCACGCGCGGTCAGGTGGGGACGCGCAACTCCGCCAGTACGGGGCGGTGGTCGCTAGCGGCGGGATAGTCGGCCAGCAGATCAGGGTCGTCCGGCACGCCGCAGCGCAGCACCGTGACGTCCAGGTCGGCGAAGACCCCGTCGATGCGGCGGGCGGGCCGTGCGGTGCTGAAGGTGGGTTCCCGCCCGTACGGGGCGACCGCGCCCGCGTCCCGAAAGCGCGTGGCGAAGACCCCCCAGGCGGGACCGCCCGGTTCCTCGTTCACGTCGCCGGCGACGACGACCGGCGCGCCGAACTCGTCGCGGACGCGCGACAGCTCCTGGACGATCTCCTCGGCGTGCCGGCGGCGGGCCTCGCCGGTCAGGTCGAGGTGGATGCTCGCCGCCACGAGACGTGCGCCGCGCACGTCGAACAGCCCGAACACCAGCCCCCGGCGGTGCAGGCCCGGCACCGGCGTCAGGAGACGGTGCCCGGCGGCGGCCACGATGGCGTGCGGCCCGGCGTACAGCTCGAGCCCGGCCGCACGCCGTAGTGCGACCGGCCGGAGCGCGGCGCGCCGGCCGAGCGAGCGGCGCAGCCGCCGCCAGCCCAGGAAACGGGGCGCCTCCTGGGCGCAGAGGATGTCGGGACCCAGCCGGCGGACGACCCGGGCCAGCGCGGCCCGGTCGTCGCGCATCGACCGGAGGTTGTAGCTGAGCAGCCGCACCGTCGTCATCGGCCCCGCGGGCCGCCTCAGCGGCATCGGGCGAGGTCGGCGGCGCCGACGATGCCGGCGTCCGGGCCGAGCTCGGCGATGCGGATGGCGGCGAACTCGCGGTGACCGCGGCCGGTCAGGGCGTTCTCGAACGCGGCGCGGGCCGGGTCGAGCAGCAGGTCGCCGGCCTCCGACAGGCCGCCGCCGATGACGAACAGCCCAGGGTCGAGGATCGCCGCGAGGTCGGCCATGCCCTGCCCGACCCAGCCGGCCACGCTCCGGAAGCATTCGAGGGCAGCGCTGTCGCCCTCGCGGGCCGCCTCGGTGATCTCCGGGCCGCTGATGCCCTCGGGGCTGCCGTCGCCCAGCTCGAGCAGCCGGCCGGCCAGCGCCGGAGAGACGCGGGCCAGCTCGCGCGCCTCGGCGACGAGGGCGTTGCCGGAGGCGTACTGCTCCCAGCAGCCACGGTTGCCGCAGCCGCAGCGGCGGCCGCCGGGCACCACCCGGTAGTGGCCGAACTCCGCGCCGATGCCGAACCGCCCGCGGTACAGCTCGCCGCCCAGGATCATGCCGCCACCGATGCCGGTGCCGAGGGTGATGAGCACCATGTGGTCCTCGCCCCGGCCGGCGCCGAACTTGGCCTCGCCCCAGGCGGTGGCGTTGGCGTCGTTCTCGACCACCACCGGCAGGCCGACCTGGCCCTCGACGATCTTCTTGATCGGCTCGTCGCGCCAGGCGAGGTTCGGCGCGAACAGCACCGTCGAGCGGCTCTCGTCGACGAACCCGGCGGCGCCGAGGCCGACCGCCTCGACCTCCTCGAACTTGCTCTTGAGTATCTCGACGACCTCGGCGATCACGCGTGCGGTCTCGTGCGGGCTGGTCGAGGGCGTGGGCCTGCGTACCTTCTCCAGGATGCGCCCATGGTCGTCGACCACTCCGGCGGCGACCTTGGTGCCGCCGACATCCACCCCAATGGTCAGCGTCATGGACGCCTCTCCTCCATCACCCTGCCGCCGGGCCGGCGCCATCCGGGTCGCCCGCCTGGCGGGGACGCGGCCTCGTGCGCTCGAACCCGGCTTTCGCCTCGCGGACCGCCGAGTAGAGCGACTCGCCCGCCGCCATGATGTGGGAGAGGATCTCCGGGCCGGACTCGCGGGAGGCCGCGATGGCACGGCACACCGGGCAGTAGCGGCATTCGGGCGCACCGGTGGCGATGTGCTCGCCCCAGGCCTCGCTGGTGGCCTCGCTCCACACGTCGCCGCCGGCGGACATCCGCCGGCAGAGGGTGTCGACGAGGCGCACCGCCTCGAAGAGCACTGATGGTGGCTGCTCACTCATCGGTCATCATCTACCTACTCGTCCGGCGTGAAACCGTACCGTGACGGACGAGGTACCCGTGCCACCCACCCCGCGCCTTTCGCAGCTCCGTGTCATGGCTCATCCCTCGACGCGCCGTTTGAGCCCTTTGAGGGCCGTGTCGATGATGCGCTTCTCCGCCTTGCGCCGCACCATGCCGATCATGGGAACGCGCACATCGACCGCCAGCTCGTACGTCACCTCCGTCGCGCCGTCGCGCTCGGCGAGACGGTAGGCGCCGGTCATGCCCGTCAGCATCGTGCCGCGCTCCACGAGGTGCCAGTGCACCGCTTCGTCGCCGTCCCAGTCGTAGCCCAGGACGTAGGTGTCCTTGATCGGCCCGGCCTCCAGCGTGATCCGGACCCGCTCGGGGCGGCCGTCGTCTCCGGCCGCGAGGATGTCGGCGGCGGTGATTCCCTCCGCCCATTCAGGGTAAGCCGGAAAATCCGCGATGACCGCCATGATCTGCGGCCTGGCGGCCTCGATCGTGATGCTGGAGTTCGTGCGATCGGCCATGCGCGGGTCCCCTCTCTCCGGCGGCGTGTCGGTGTCGGCGTCCTGTGCGGAGCGTAGCGGCTACAGGTTCAGGACGTAGGGAACCCCTCGGGCGCGGAAGTGGCCCACGTTGACGCATTCGGTGCGGCCGATCCGGGTACGGCGCACCAGCGGCTGGTGCACGTGGCCGAACAGCACGTACCGCGGGCCCGTCTCATGGATCAGCCGCAGCACCGCCTCGCTGCCGCGCTCGAAGCGGCGCGCCACCGTGTCGTAGAGGAGCTCGGGCACGGCCGGCGGAATGTGGCAGCACAGCACGTCGACGGCGCCGACGGCCTCGACCTTGGCGTTGAAGACGTCGTCGTCCAGCTCGTTCGGCGTACGGTACTCAGTGCGCAGGCCGCCGCCGACGAAGCCGAACCGCAGGCCGCCCAGCTCCACCGTCTCGCCGTCGAGCACCCGCTGGCCCGTGCGCAGGCTCTCCGGCCAGAGCCCGGGGATGTCGACGTTGCCGTAGGTCAGGTAGGCCGGGGTGGGCATCGCGCCGAACAGCTCCTTGTACTGCCGGCGCACGGCGGCCTCGATGTACGGGCGGGGGTCGCCCTCCAGCGTCCCCCACATGGCGCGGGAGAAGCGCCGCGCCTCGTCGAACCGCTTCTGGGTGCGCAGCGAGATGAAGGTGTCGGCGTGCTCGGCGCCGAACAGCTCGGCGAAGATGCCGTTGGCGTGGTCCTCGTAGTCGATGAACAGGATCAGGTCGCCGAGGCAGATGAACACGTCGGCGCCGTCGCCCGCGCGGGCCAGCGCGTCGTCCGCTCGGCCGTGCACATCGCTCACCGCATGAACCCGCATGCGCCAACTTTATGGCGCGGATTCCGTTTTGCTCGCCGGCCACGAGGCTACTGTCAGCGCTCCGCCCTCTGGGGCGATCCGGCCGCCTCCCGAAGCGAGCGGGCCGGCCCCAGGAGCGGCGGGCCCGGCCCGCGGGGTGATCGCCCCCGCCTCCGCGGCGATCCGGCTGCGACCGGGGCGACCGGTCGTCTTGACGCCGCCGCCGGGCCCGGGAGGCGATTTCGCACCGTGATCGGGGCACATTTCTCCGTGGTAAGAAGGAATGCGAGACGCGTCACGCGCGTGGGCGGCTACCGTCCGGTAGGTAGAAAGCGGTACCGTCCGTCGAACCAGTGGCAGTCGGCAGCTGAGGAGTAGTCGTGCGTGAGTTCAGCGTTCCCGCGCAGGTGACGATCGTCGATTCGGCGAATCTGACCGACACGCTGTTCTCCCGGGCAACCGAGCGACCGGATCGGACGGTGCTGCGCTGCAAGACGGGGTCCGGCTGGCGCGACGTGTCCGCTCGCGCGTTCGCCGACGACGTCACCCGGGTCGCCAAGGCGCTGGTCGCCGCGGGCATCGAGCCCGGCGACCGGGTCGGGATCATGTCGCGCACGCGCTACGAGTGGACCATCGCCGACTACGCGATCTGGACCGCCGGCGCCGTCGGCGTGCCCATCTACGAGACCTCCTCGGCGTCGCAGATCGAGTGGATCATCGGCGACTCCGGCGCCAAGGCGATCTTCGTCGAGAGCGACGACCACGCTCGGACCGTCGACGGCCTGCGCGCGAAGCTGCCCGGCCTGGCGCACGTGTGGCGCATGGACGACCTGCCCTCCGGCGACCTGGACGACGGCGAGCTGGCCGGGCGGCGCAAGTCGCGTGCCGCCGACCTGGCCACGATCATCTACACGTCCGGCACCACCGGCCGCCCCAAGGGCTGCGAGATCACCCACGCGAACCTGCTGGCGACGGCGCGCAACGTCATCCAGGGCGCGCTGACCGAGGTCTTCGGCATGGGCGACGGCTCGACGCTGCTGTTCCTGCCGCTGGCGCACGTGTTCGCCCGGCTGATCGAGGTGGGCTGCGTCGAGGCGGGCGTGACGCTCGGCCACACCCCCGACATGAGCGACGTCGTCACCGACCTGGCGTCCTTCCGGCCGACGTTCCTGCTGGCCGTGCCGCGCGTCTTCGAGAAGGTCTACATCGGCGCGGAGCAGAAGGCGGCCGCCGACGGCAAGCAGAAGATCTTCCGCATCGCCGCCGACACGGCCATCGCCTACAGCCAGGCGGCCGGCTCTCCCGGCCTCGGCCTGCGGCTCAAGCACGCCCTGTTCGACAAGCTGGTGTACGCCAAGCTGCGCGCCGCGATCGGCGGTCGGGTCACGCACGCCGTGTCCGGCGGCGCCGCGCTGGGCGAGCGGCTCGGCCACTTCTTCGACGGCATCGGCATCACGATCCTCGAAGGGTACGGCCTGACGGAGACGACCGCGCCCGTGACGGTCAACCTGCCCAGCGACAACCGCATCGGCACCGTCGGCCGGCCGATACCCGGCACCACCCTTCGCATCGCCGACGACGGCGAGGTGCTCGTGAAGGGCCCGAACGTGTTCGCCGGGTACTGGCACAACGAGGAGGCCTCCAAGCAGAGCCTGGAGGACGGCTGGTTCCACACCGGCGACCTCGGCGAGCTCGACGACGACGGCTACCTGAAGATCACCGGCCGCAAGAAGGAGATCATCGTCACCGCGGGCGGCAAGAACATCGCCCCCGCGCCGCTGGAGGACCGCCTGCGCGCGCACCCGCTGATCAGCCAGTGCATGATCGTCGGTGACGGCCGCAAGTTCGTCGGCTGCCTCATCACCCTCGACGCCGAGTCGCTGGAGCCGTGGAAGCGGCAGCACGGCAAGGACGGCATGCCGACGGCCGAGCTCATCAAGGACCCCGACCTGCTCAAGGAGATCGACGCCGCCGTCGCCGACGCCAACTCGACCGTGTCCCACGCGGAGGCGATCAAGAAGTACCGGATCCTCGACGCCGACTTCACCGAGGAGTCCGGCCACCTGACCCCCACGCTCAAGGTCAAGCGGGGTGCCGTGGCCAGGGACTTCGCCGCCGAGATCGACGCCCTGTACGCCTGAGCGACACAGGGTCATAGCGACGAGGTCAGGAGGGCGGCGAAGCGGCGGGCCTGGACCTCCCAGCGCCATTCGCGCTCGATCCACGCGCGGCCCTTCTCCCCCATCGCGCGGGCCCCGGACGGGTCCTCCAGCAGCGCGACGACCGCCTCCGCGACGGCGCGCACCGACCGGCCGTCCACGACGAGGCCCGTCTCGCCGTCCAGCACCGCGTCCGGCGCGCCGCCGGAGTCGCCGGCGATGACCGGCAGCCCGGTCGCGGAGGCCTCCAGGTAGACGATGCCGAGGCCTTCGACGTCCAGCCCCCGCTTGCGGGTGCGGCACGGCATCGCGAACACGTCACCGGCGTCGTAGTGCGCCGGCAGCTCCTCCCAGGGCACCGGCCCGGCGAGGTGGACCGCGCCGGCCACACCCAGCTCGACGCGGAGCCGTTCGAGCGTCGCGCGGTACGGGCCGCCGCCGACGATGAGCAGCGCCGCGTCCGGCACCGCCCGCAGCACGTGCGGCCAGGCATGGATCAGGGCGTCCTGGCCCTTGCGGGGCACCAGTCGCGAGACGCAGACGACGAGGGGCCGCCCGGCGAGCCCGTACCGCGCCCGGATCGCCGCCCCGCCCGCGCCGGGGTGGAACACCGTCTCGTCCACGCCGGGCGCGAGGCGCCGCATCCGCGCGACCACCACCGGGGACAGGGCCCGCGCCATCCGCGCGCGGGTGTACTCGCCGAGGTAGGTGAGCACGTCGACCTCATCGCCGATGCGGCGCAGCAGGCGGCGCGCGCCGGGCAGCGCCGCCCAGCCGGCCTCGTGGCCGTGCGTGATGCCGACGAACCGCTCGATCCCGCTGCGGCGCAGCCCGGGCGCGAGCAGGCCGAGGGGCGCGGCCGCGCCGAAGACGACCGAGTCACAGCCCTCGGCGCGGGCGATGCCGGACGCGCGGCGCAGCACGGACGGCGTGGGCAGCATCAGGGACGCCGGATGCCGCACCACGGGGAACGGCTGCGCGGCGTCGAACGCCGCAGCGCCCTCCCACGCGGGCGCGTACACGACGATCGAGCCGGACGGGCGTCGAACCGCGAGGTTGTGCACGAACGCCTGGATGCCGCCCGGGCGGGGCGGGAAGTCGTTGGTCACGACGAGGGTCTTGGTCATCGCCCCGCCAGCATCGCATGTCACCGATCGCCCGCCGCGGCGACGTCCCGTCCCGGCGGCGGGCGCCGCCGGGCGCAAATTACCGCCGCGCAGCGCCGTCCTCTCGAAAATCCGTACGATCATGACAATAGCCACATATCAGCCAACCACGTGCAGGTCACAGCCCGGTCGAGCCGCAGTCTCGCTCCATATACGAAAGAGACCCGAATTACACTCGTGACCAGAGCGGGACGGGGAGTTAATGTAAGAACGCGTCATTTGTGGCCGCCAATACCCCGCCCGGCCTGCGATGAGGAATGCGGACCTGACGAGGCACGGCGGTGGGACCCCCGCGCTCAAGAAGGAGCCACCCATGACCGAAGCCGCACGACCTACCGCGACCGCTGCCCCAGCGGTGGCAGACCCGGCACCGCTCGGGCTCGCGGCGTTCGCGCTGACCACCTTCCTCCTCTCGGCGAAGAACGCCGGCTGGACCCACGGCACCGACGCCTGGCTGGGCTACGCGTTCGCCTACGGTGGCCTGTGTCAGCTGCTCGCCGGCATGTGGGAGTTCCGGAACCGGAACGTCTTCGGGGCCACGGCCTTCTCGACGTACGGTGGCTTCTGGATTGGTCTCGCCCTCTACGTCGAGCTCGTCGCGCCGGCGGCCAAGGGCAACGAGTCGCTGATCCAGAACGACCTCGGCTGGATCCTGCTGGCCTTCGCCATTTTCAACACGTACATGCTCCTGTGGAGCACGCAGGTCACCTGGGCGGTGTTCGCGGTCTTCCTGACGCTCGAGGCGACCGAGATCATCCTGTTCATCGGCAACTTCTCCCACAGCACCGGAACGGTCAAGGTCGGCGGCGTGGTCGGCGTCATCACCGCGATCGTCGCCTGGTACACCTCGGCAGCCGGCGTCGTCAACGGCATGGACGGCCGGCTCTCGCTGCCCGTCGGCGGGCCGGTCGGCGCGAGCCGCGCGGCAGCGGTCGGCGGCGCCCCGGTCCCCGAGTGATCCCCGCGGAGTGACTCTCCGCAGCGATCGGGCCGTGGTCGCGTGACGTCACCGTCGCACGACCACGGCCGTCGCGTTCCCCGAGCCGGCCGTCACCCGGGCCGGCCGTCACCCGGGCCGGCCGGCGGCACGGCGCTCCCGCACCGGCGACGTGAAGTGCCCGCGCCGGTACGGGTCCGGCACGGCGATCGGTGCGGGGCCGGTCAGCGGTGCCCGGCGAGGGGCGGGGGCACGGGGACGCGGTGGAGGCGGGCCCAGGCCCGGCCCATCGCGATGCGCTGCGGCCCGGTGGGGTGGGTGTTCCACAGCGCGTAGTCGACCGCGTCCGGTGACAGGTCGTCGAGGTTGCGGACGCTCAGCGACCGCTGCATCGCCACGAACGTCGCCGGGTCACGGGTCAGATCGAGGGCGTGCGCGTCGGCGCGCGCCTCGATCTGCCGGCTGACGAGGTTCTGCACGGGCCCGGCGACCTGGGTGAGCACGGCCACGCCGGCCATCAGCAGCGCGATCGACCGCGGATCGGCCGCGGAGGCGGCCCCGGCCCGGCGCAGCAGCCGCGGCGAGGTCATCACCAGGTACAGCAGGCAGGCCCCGGCGGCCACGCCGAGCCCGCCGATGAGGGTGCCGGTGAGCACGTCGCTCCGCTTGGCGTGGCCGAGCTCGTGCGCGACGATCAGCTCGGCCTCCCGGCGCGGCTGCGTGAGCAGCGTGTCGTACACCACGATGCGCCGGGTCGAGCCGAAGCCGGAGACGTAGGCGTTCAGCTCCGTCGTGCGCTTGGAGGCGTCGGCGACCAGAACGTCACGCACGGGCACGCCGTCGGCGCGGGCCATGCGGAGCAGATCGTCGCGCAGCGGCCCGGCGCGCATCGGCGTGAAGGAGTTGAACAGCGGCTCGACCACGACCGGGTAGACGAACGAGGCGGCGGCCACCAGCACGAACCCGCCGGCCGCGGCGCCGATCCACCAGTGCCGCGGAAAGCGCCGGGCCAGCACGTGCAGCCCGAGCAGCACGGTGATCCACACGACGAGGGCGACGCCGTAGGAGGCGAGCTGGTCGGCCAGCCAGCCGCCCCAGCCCCGGATCGACAGCCCATACCGCCGCAGCACCGACTGCGACCAGGCGTCGAACGGCAGCGCGACCAGACGGGTCAACGCGGACAGCACCACGGCGGCGCCGACGACCCGCAGCGGTGCGCGGCGCAGCGGCCGGGTCGCCGCGCCGAGCAGCCGGGCGCCCAGCGGCGTCAGCCCGAGCACCAGCACGAGCGCCAGCCCGGCCACCAGCCCGGCGTAGGCGGGCGGGTTCAGCGCTGCGTTGAACGCGTCCGCGCGGGCGATCTGCCGGTGGGTGAAGTCGAGTGCCGGATCGGCGGCGCGGATCGGCGCGCCGGGCAGCGGACGCCACGGCGTGGTCACCGCGATCACCACCGCCAGCGCCGCGCCGAGCACCGCGAGGCCGGTCGCCGCGGCGCGCCGCGCCGGCCGGTCGGGCGCGGCGGCACCCGGCGTCTCGGGGCCGGGCGCCGTCCCGGCCGCCGTCCGCGCGTCACGGGGTGCGGACGTGGTATGCGGCCCGCCGGCCGGTCCGCCCTCGGACCCGCCGTCCGGTCCCACCGCGGGCGCGTCCGCCGGTCCGTCCCTCACGCGAGTTCCTTTCGCACGTATGCCCGCCACAGCGCGGTGAACCGGGCCGAGTCGATGCCGAGCACGGCGCGCAGCGCGCGGTCCTGGATCCGCGGGTCGCCGGCCGGCAGCGGCTCGGCCTCCGCGGTGCGGTACAACCGCACCAGTCTTCGCTCACCGTACCGCTCGGCGATCATGCGGCAGGCGAGCCATGCCTCCTCGTACGCGGCGGACAGGCGGTCTCCGGAGCCGCCGAAGTCGGCCCGGTCCGGCGGGGCGGACGGCGCGTCGCCGGACGCGATCAGGTTCGCCAGCTCGCGGGCGGCCGCGCGCGTCGACACGCCGGTGTTCTTGTAGCCGGCGTAGTCGGCCAGCCCTTCGAGCAGCCACATCGGCGTGTGGCCGTCGCGGGCTCCGCCCATGGCCACGTGCACGAGCTCGTGGGTCAGCACGACGTGCCGGCCCAGGGCGTTGAGCCGGTCGAAGGCGCCGGGCGTGATGATGACGCGGTCGGTGCCCGTGCGCGGCCCGCCGTCGTCGCCGCGGACGGTCGCCAGCGCGGCGATGTCCCCGAGGTTGCGCACGTTCCCGGCCATCGCCTCGGCCTCCTGCTCGGTGGCCGGGGCGAGCGCGACGACCCGGCGCGACCAGCGGTTCCCGACGACGCCGGAGACGGTCGTGACACCCGCGTCGAGGCGGCGGGCGATGTCGCGCAGCTCCGCGGCCCGCGAGCCGCCGGCCCCTCCGGTGCCGTCGGGCACGCCGAGGGCATCCTCGCCGATCACCAGGCTGCGCCGCCCGCGGACGACGGTGATCGGCGCGCCGTCCCAGATCTGCGGGTCGTCGCGCAGGCCGTGCGCGGCGCCGTCGCCCGAGATCACCCAGCCGGCGCCCGGCCTCCGCTCGAAGGTCAGGTACTCGGTGTAGACGCCGTCGGAGGCGTCGAAGCCACGCAGCCGGTACGCCAGGCGGATGCGGGCGGTCCAGCCGTCGTCGGCGGCGACCGCGGGGTGAGGGTCCGCGAGCGTCTCCCGCCAGGACGCCAGCGGCATCTTCGCGAGGTTGTCGAAGAGCGTCTCCTGGCCGGAGCGGAACGCCTGGCCGGACGGGTCGATCGTGGCGAGGAACGCCGCGCGGTCATGGGCGATCACCGCGTGGGACCGGCGCCGCAGGACGGCGGAGACCGCGGCGGGCGTGGGAGCGGGCACGGCACCGGCGGTCCGCACCGGCGTGGTCGTGTGCCGGCCGGCATCGTGCAGCAGGAGGTACCCGGCAGCGGTTGCCAGGTTCGCCGCGATGGCCAGGCCGGCGATCACGGCGAGGCGCGCCACACCGATCTCCGCCGAGGACATGCGCGCGATATTAGTGGGCGATTCCGGGAACGCCGGGACCGCCTGTGCGGGCGACCCCGCGCTCGGGCGGGCGTGGGGAGGGCTCTGAAGGCGTGCGTCTCCGGCGCGCGGTGGAGCGGGCGGGAGCGCTGCCCGCTCCACCGCGGTGGCTCAGAGCACGC
>JBEHYF010000116.1:0-17582 GCA_048498315.1 Actinomycetota bacterium | reverse complement strand
CGCATCCGCGACGGCCGACGCATCCGCGACGGCCGACGCGCCGGCGGCAGGCGGGCAGGCAGGCGCGCATGGCCGAGGCCACGCCTGCGGGTGCGCTGCGCGGCTCGCCGACGTCGCCGCCGTCTTCACCACCCGGGCGGAATTCACGTGCGCGGTGCCGCCGCAGGCGATGTTCGACGGTGCCCGGTCGGTACGGGCCGCCGGGCTGTCGCTCAACCTGCTCTGCCAGCAGTACCCCGACCAGCGCCTGCGCCTCCTCCTCGACCGGGGCGCGCGGCTGCAGTGCCTGTTCCTCGACCCCGACGGTGAGGCGATCAAGGTGCGGGAGCGGGAGGAGGGCTACACCGACCGTTACCTGACCACGCTGACCAAGCTGAACATCGAGGTGCTGTCGCGGGTGCGCGACCGCCTTCCGGCCTGTGCCCGGGATCGGCTCTCGATCGCGGTGTACGACGAGACGATCCGTTTCGGCATCGTTCTCGTCGACGACGACACGTGCGTCGTTCAGCCGTACCTGCCCCGGGCGCGCGGCGTGGATTCGCCGACGTTCCTCCTGCGGCGCGGCTTGGACGATGACGGGTTGTATGCGACATTTGATCGTGTTTACCGTGAATTGTGGGAACGGAGCCGGGCGGTATGACGTCCTCGTTCGGTGACCTTCTGCCGATCGCCCAGGACGCCGTCGCCGCCGCGAGCGTGCTGATGCGTTCGCGCGTCCCCGGCCCGCTGGTCGCCAAGGGCGACCGCGACATGGCCACCGAACTCGACTACGCGATCGAACGCGCCGTACGGGCCCGCCTGCGCGAGCGGACGCCGGACGTGCCGGTGCTCGGCGAGGAGGAAGGGCTCACCGGCGACCGTGGCGGCGACCTGCTGTGGACGCTCGATCCCGTCGACGGCACCGCCAACCTCGTACACGACGTCCCGCTGTGCGGGGTCTCGCTCGGGCTGATCCACAACGGCCGTGCCGTGCTCGGCGTGGTCGAACTGCCGTTCCTCGGCGTGAGGTACTCCGCCGCCGAGCACGCGGGCGCGTATGCCGGCGAGCGGCGCATCCGGGCCAGGGCGTCCGGTGGCCTGCGCGAGGCCGTCGTCGCCGTTGGCGACTACGCGGTCGGCGCGAAGGCCGCGGACAAGAACCGGCTGCGGCTGGCCCTGACCGCGCGCCTGGCCGCGGAGGCACAGCGGATCCGCATGCTGGGCTCGGCGGCCATCGATCTCGCCTGGGTCGCGGAGGGGCGGCTGGACGCCAGCGTGACGCTGTCCAACAAGCCGTGGGACACCGCCGCGGGCGTCGTGATCGCCCGCGAGGCCGGCGCCGTGGTCGTCGACCAGGACGGCACCGACCACACCCTTCGCTCGGCCGCGACCATCGCGGCCGCTCCCGGCGTGGCCCCCGAACTCGTCGCGCTGGTCCGGCGGACGCTCGACGAGACCGCCCACCCGTGCGCCGCCCGCGAGGACGCCGGTGCCTGAGGCGGCCCTCGGCCGCCTGGTCCGACCTGGCCGACGCCCGGTGGCCTCGGCGCCGTGCGACTTCGTCCCAGCAGCCCCCGGACCCCAGCCGCCGGGGCGCAGCCCCAGGCGTCCGCCGGACCTGTGCCACCAGCTCCTGAACTGCGACTACGCTGGTTGATGCGAGGCAAGAATCCCCAACGTCCGCGGGCGGTGGTCCGTGCGCGGTACGCGCTCGTTGCTTCAAGCGCGCCCAGTCCACGGCGATCGGCCCTCATGGCCGGCAGGCCCGGCCGGACGATCCCCCGGAGTTCCCGTCGCCGGGCCGACCCGCAGCACGCCGCCCGACCCGTCTTGCGTGAACCGGTGCCCCGCATCGGGGCGCCGTGCCGTGGCCTCGCCATGGCGTGCTCTGAGGAGGTTTGATGTCGTTTCCCCTGCCGTCCTACGAGCGGTCCCGAGTGGTCGTTTCCCCGCCCCACGAGGGGCCCGGTCACTGGGCCGGCGCGCCGAGCGCCTGTCTGGTGGACGGCGTGATCTACCTGGCGTACCGGCTGCGCGGCCCGATCGGGCAGGGCCGCGGGTACGCGGTCGTCGTCGCCCGTACGGTGGACGGCGAGACGCTGGAGACGCTGGCCGTCATCCGCAGCGATCAGATGGCGGCCGAGTCGCTGGAGCGTCCCGCCCTGGTCGTGACCCCCGAGGGCCAGTGGCGGCTCTACCTCAGCTGCGCGACCACCGGCACCAAGCACTGGCGGGTCGAGATGCTGGAGGCCGCCGACCCGCGGGCGCTCGACCCGGCGACCGCGACGGTGGTGCTGCCCGGCAGCGACCTGGTCGGGGTCAAGGACCCGGTGATCCTCCGCGAGGGAGACAAGTGGCACCTGTGGGCCTCCTGCCACCCGCTGGCCGACCCGGACGAGGCCGACCAGATGGTGACCGACTACGCCACCAGCGCCGACGGCCTGGAGTGGACCTGGCACGGCACGGCGCTGACCGGTCGGCCCGGCGCCTGGGACGCCCGCGGCGCCCGCGTGTCCGCGGTGTTCACCGAAGACGGCGAGACCGTCGCCTACTACGACGGCCGGGCGAGCGCCGCGGAGAACTACGAGGAGCGCACCGGGATCGCCATCGGCGAGGGCTTCGGGATGTTGGTCGCCCAGAGCGACGCGCCGGCCGCGGCGTCCCCGCACGGCGGCCACGGCCTGCGGTACGTGTGCGCGGTGCCGCTCCCGGACGGGCGCCGGCGCCTGTACTACGAGGCCGCCGGCCCGGGCGGCGCGCACGAGCTGCGCACCGAGCTCATCGAGGCCTGAGCCAGTCGCCGAAGTCGGCGCCGGTGATCTCCTCCAGGAGCGCGATGTCGTCGGCGAAGTACGGGATCAGGCGTTTGCGGTCCTCCCAGGTCAGCGGCTGGCGCGGCCGCCGCTCGCGGTGCAGCGCGGCGAGCAGCGGCCCGCGCGCGGCGCGCCGTACGGGCGTGGGCACGTGCTCGCCGATCCGGGCGCCGGCGCGCAGGAGCCGCCGCAGGGCGCGGCTGCTCGGGGAGTCGGCGACGTGGTTGGTGACGTTCTCCCATGGGATCGTGTCGATCAGGCCGGTGCGCACGCCGAGGAAGGCGCAGATCTCGTCCAGCGTGGCGGCGGGCTCCTCGTGGATCCGGCGATACCGCAGCACCAGCACCTGTTCGCGCGGGAAGACCTTGTACAGGTGCTGGAGCTGCTCGCCGTAGCGGCCGAGCTCGACGTAGCGCCAGAACGCCGCCCACCCGGCGGTGATGCGCTCCGGCTCGGCGGCGCAGGCGTCGACGACGTTGTCGATCGGCTCCAGCCCGGCCGACCACAGGTGCGTCCAGTTGGAGTGCGCCCGCTCGACCGGGTCGCGCAGCAGGGCGATCATCTTCACGTGCGGGATCGCCCGCCGGATGCGCAGCTGGGCGTCTCGGTCGTACAGATAGAACGGCGTGCTCTCGCCGCGCAGGGTGCCCTCAGGCGCGGCGGCGAACAGCGCCTCGTAGTCCTCGCGGCGCCAGATGTGCTCGCGGTAGGTCTGCGCGTCGCCCGGCCCGCCGCGGGTCGGCGGCGGCCCGTCCGTGAGGAAGAACTTCGGCTCCTTGACGGGCGACATGTACATCTGGGGGTGGCACGCCAGCGCGGCGTGCAGCGCCGTGGTCCCCGCCTTCGGCGCACCGATCACCAGGACGTCCGGTAGTGCCATCGGTCCTCCTACGCGGAAGCATCACCCCAGGTGAAGTGGAAAGTCTGCTATCTCAACCTAAAAAATACGGAAACGGCGGCAAAAGTACACTCATGACGTTTTTGTCATGGCTGTGTGGCGCGTTCGCCCCGTGTCGGCATTTTTCTCATACCGCGCTATTTCCAAACGTCGAAGGTGGCGAACTCAGCCGTAGCTGTCGATGCCCAGTTTGACCGCGACCGCCACCCCGCACACCACGATCACCAGCCGGAGCACCTGGCCCGGCAGCCGCCGTACGAGGGCCGGGCCGATCCAGCCGCCGACGAGGAAGCCGATCGCGAGCGGGACGACCGCGCTCCAGCGCACCGGCCCGAAGAGCGCGAATCCCGCCGCCGCGACGCCGTTCGCCAGCCCGCCGAGCACGTTCTTCACCGCGTTGACCCGGATCAGGGGCAGGTCGATCACCGCGGCGAGCACCGCCAGGCTGAGGATGCCGCCGGCCGCGCCGAAGTACCCGGTGTAGATCGAGACGGCGAACAGCGCCACCTTGAGCAGCCTGCTCTGCTCGCGCGACGACCGCTCCGCCACGCGGCTGAGCCGCGGCTGCACGAGCAGCACGAGAGAGGCGCCCGCGATCAGCCAGGGCGCGACCATCTCGAACGTCCGGGATGGGGTCAGCAGCAGGAGCCCCGCGCCGGTCGCGCCGCCGAGCGCGGTCAGGATGCCGAGCCGCAGCACGCGGGCGCGCTGGCCGGCGAGTTCCTTCCGCGACCCCGCTGTCGCCCCGACCGCCGTGAACACCAGCGACACCGTGTTCGTCACGTTGGCGCTGAGCGGCGGCAGGCCGAGCGCGAGCAGCGCCGGGTAGGAGACGATCGAGGCCAGGCTCACGACGGTGCTGACCACTCCCGCCAGTGCCCCGACCCCGAAGAGGATCGGCAGGTGAGTCGTGACCACCCCATTACCCAAGCACAGCCGATATCAGACGTTTCATCCGGTCCTGCATCGCCTGGGTACGCCGGAGAGCCGCCTCCCGGTGTGTGCCGGACTCGCTCCCGCCTGCCGGCGAGGGCGCCACATGGCGGCCCGCAGATGACGACGCTCCCCGCACGCGGCGGCGCACGCTCTGACGCCGGGGCGTGGCGGCGTGCGGGCGCGAAGAAATCCGGAGAAGTTCGCGCGAGGGGGAACAACCCCGGGGGCCGAACCCGTTCCCGCACGATGGCCGGTGTGGCTGGTGTCCCCGGGCCTCACCTACCGCCTTCGCGGACTACCGTTCGGCTGGAATTGCGATCAAGAGCACTACCAGGATCACGCCCATAGTGCTCACCACCTTCCGCAAGGGGAAGTAGGGCGCGGTTCCTGTTCCACTTACCGAATTAATTTCTATTTGGCCCTAGTTTCAAACTTAATGTCGGGATTTCCGCCGTTCGGCTCGCCGGCTCTCCCGGCTTTTGGAAGCTTCGCCAGCTCGGTCAGGGTCGCCGCGTTGAGCGGCGTTTTGCGCAGCGGTGGCCGCCACCCCGACTCGGGGTCGTAGCTGCGGATCACCTTGGCCGGCACCCCGGCGATGACGCTGTGGTCCGGGAACTCGCCCCGTACGACCGCGCCGCCCGCCACAACCACGTTCCGGCCCAGGTGGGTGCCGGGCAGGATGATGGCCCCGGCCCCGAGCCAGCAGCCGTCGCCGATGATGACCGCGTCGTTGACCGGCCACTGCCGGCCGACCGGCACGTCGGGGTCGGTGTAGCCGTGGTTCTGGTCGGTTACGTAGACGTACGGTCCGGTGAACACGTCGTTGCCGATCTCGATCGACTGGTGCCCGACGATGTGGGTGCCGCGGCCGATCGAGCACGCCCGGCCGATCTTGACGATCGGATCGGGACCCAGGTCGAGCCCTGGCACGAAGCCGGCCGAGATCGTGACGTGCACGCCGACAAGCGTGTGGTCGCCGATGTGGATCCACGGCTCGCCGTACAGCGCGCCGGTCGGGAAGCCGATGCAGGCCCCCTCGCCCAGGTACCCGAACCGCCGCCCGGCGGGAGTGCTCGGTGTGATCTCTCCGTGCCTGCGCAGCCACTCCCAGCCCCGGTGCACGGCGACCGCGGCGGCCCTGCGTCCCGCGGCGCCCAGCGACGACCTCAGCGACATGGCGGAAACGGTACGACATTTCCACCCGCTTAATCCCGCAGTGTGACGGTCACAACCCGCGCGATCGGCGACGGGAGCGGGGGCCGCGGCACGCGAACGATGGCGGGGCCGCGACAGGCGAAACGGCGGCGGACCCGCCGCGGGGCCCGCCGCCGTCGGTCCGCCTCAGGAGGTGTGCGCGTGCTCGCCGCTGGAGACCGAGGACAGGTGCTCGCCGCGCGCCGGTGTGCCCTGCTCCTCCGCCCTCCGGGCGGCGGCGTTGCGGCGCGTCGCGAACGCGCCGGCGGCGCCGAGGGTGCCGCCGGCCAGCAGCAGCGTCGTGGCGATGCCGCGACGACTCCGCCGCCGTCGCGGCTCGATGCGGCCCGCGATGCGGCGCAGCATCATGCCGACGCGAGGCCCGAGCTCGTGCTCGACGTAGTGCCCGGCCCGGTCGATCCGGGGAGCACTCCAGACTCGGGCGCTCTCGACTCCCGTGGAGGCCATCCGGCGGGCCTGGCCCGCCGTGGGGCCGAGCCGCGACGCGGTCTGCCGCGTGGTCTGCATCGCGCGAATCTGCGCCCGGCTCAGTCCGGAGTCACGCAGCATCTGCGCCCTCCGTGCCGCACTCTCCCGCGCACGGCGCAGGGCGCGCGCCTGGGCGCGGCTCAGCCGCGAGTCACGCAGGCTGACCTGCGGCGTCTTGCGGTTCTTCATTCGTAGGGACATGAGTACCCCTCCGTTATGTGCGGTCTCGACGAACCTGTTCCCACGGCAGCCCATGTCAATCGCGCGTCTGACATGATGCGGTCCGGGGGGACGGGGACTCCGCCGCCGAGTGGGTAGGGTGAGCGACCCATGACCGGCGGTTCCCGCGGACCCGTATTACCGGCCGTACGCCGGACCCGTGGCGGCGGGAACCACCGTCGATGACCGAACGAGACGAGGAGGCGGCCTTCGTGGCTGAAGAACTCATCGCGACCCTGAACACCACCATGGGCCCGGTCGTGATCCGCCTGTTCCCCGACAAGGCACCCAAGACCGTACAGAACTTCGTGGGCCTCGCCGAGGGCACGATCGAGTGGACCCACCCCGGCACCGGGCAGCGGACCAACGCGCCGCTGTACAACGGCACGATCTTCCACCGGGTGATCGACGAATTCATGATCCAGGGCGGCGACCCGCTGGGCCGGGGCACCGGCGGCCCGGGCTACCAGTTCGAGGACGAGATCCACCCGCAGCTTCGCTTCGACCGGCCGTACCTCCTGGCGATGGCGAACGCCGGGCCGGGGACGAACGGCTCGCAGTTCTTCGTGACGGTGGTGCCGACGCCGCACCTCAACGGACGGCACACGATCTTCGGCGAGGTCATCCAGGGCACCGAGGTCGTCGACACGATCGCCAGGACCGAGACCGACCGCCGCGACCGGCCGATCAAGGACGTCGTGCTGGAATCGGTGACGATCGAGCGTCGTTGAACAAGTGACCCGGCCGTGAGAAGAAGGCGACGATGAGCACCGATCCGGCGCAGCCGCAGGCTCCCGAGGTCCCCACGTGCTACCGGCATCCGGGGAGGGAGACCTACGTCCGCTGTACGCGGTGTGACCGGCCGATCTGCCCGGATTGCATGCACGACGCCGCCGTGGGGCACCAGTGCCCCGAGTGCGTGCGCGAGGGCCGGAGCACGGTCCGTGCGGCGCGCACCGTGTTCGGCGGCCGGTACGGCTCGCGGCCGACGGTCACGCTGACCCTCATCGGCCTCAACGTCCTCGCCTACCTCGTCGAGATCGCCTCGCCGAGCGTGGTCGACCGGTTCGAGATGCTCGGCCAGGTCCGCGCCCCGTTCGGCCGGGTGATTCCGGGATACGGCGTGGCGGAGGGCGAGTGGTACCGGCTGATCACTGCGGCATTCCTGCACCTGCCGATGAGTGTCGGGGGCTTCGCCATCACCCACATCCTGTTCAACATGTGGGCGCTGTGGGTGATCGGGCCGCCACTGGAGCAGGCGCTGGGACGCCTGCGCTATATGGTGCTGTACCTGCTGTCGGCGCTGGGCGGGAACGTCCTGCTGTACCTCGTCGATCCCGGCCAGCCGGCGGTCGGCGCGTCCGGCGCGATCTTCGGGCTGTTCGCGGCCTACTTCGTGGTCGGCCGCAGGCTGGGTGCCGACACGCGCGGCATCGTCTTCCTGATCGTGATCAACCTGATGTTCACGTTCACGTTCGCTGGCATCTCGTGGGAGGGCCACGTCGGCGGCCTGGTCACCGGAGCCGTACTGGCCGCGGCGTTCGCGTACGCGCCGCGCAGGCAGCGGCGGCTCGTGCAGGCCGGTGCGTCGGCGGCGGTGACTGCCGCGCTGGTGGTGCTCACCGTCGCGCAGACCAGCGCCCTGGGGTCATAGGCCGGGCGGGGGCACCACGCCCGTCGGCCCGCCAGGGCACCGGCACGCCGTACGGGCCGGGCACGGGCGGGTCGCCGGGAATGCGCCGGACGTCTGTGGACAGCCTTGTGGATAATCCACTATCGCGGTCCACAGAGTGTGGATAACCGTGTGGGGAAGTCAGCGCCAGCGTGTCGAGAGGACGACACCGATAACGATCACAGCGAACCCGATCAGCAGGTTCCAGTTGCTCAGCGACGTCATCACCGGAACGGTGGCCCCGACGCTGGCGGTGATGTAGTACGCCGCGATCCAGGCCAGGCCGAGCAGCCAGCAGCCCACCATGGTCGGCACGAGCCACCGTGGGCTGACCGCCACCTTCTGCGAGCGCTGCGGCGGGGTGTATACGGCCTTCTTGCGTACCTTCGACTTGGGCACGGTGGGTCTCTCCTCGGGCGGAACGCGGTCGCACGCCGGGTCCGCGCATGGTCGGTTTGTCAGTTAGCGTAGCCGCTGGTGAGCAGCGTACGACGTTATCAACGGCCGCGGGGGCCGGCCATGGGGGAAGCCGGGCGGACGCCCCGCGTCCGGCGCGGTCCGCGGCTGGCGATATGCATTCGCCGCGCTCACCGTCGTCGCGAGTGCCCTGTTCACGGCCGGTGCGAGCACCGCGCACGACACCGATCTGCGCGGCGGAGGCCGCACCAAGGTCCAGCAGGACGTCCAGGCCATCGTGAACGCGCTATGGGCGGGCGATGCCACGGGGAGGCAAATTATGGACCAACGGTCGATCTCCACCAGTGCGGTCCGCTGCGTGGGCAATACCCTCATCCTCCAGGGAGTCGTCTGCTCGCCGCCGTTCCGGATCACCGCGACCGGCGATCCGGTGCGCCTGCGGGCCGCCCTCGACGCCTCCCCGGACATTCAGCTCTACAGGTAGTACGTCGCCGAAAACGGACTCGGGTACACCGTGAGAACCCTCGACACAATCGCCCTGCCCGCCCACGCGGGCAACGTGACGCCGAAATACGCCACCGCTCTCGGATCCGACGGTGCGGACGTTCATCCGTAGCCTCGGCGAGCTGTGCATCACGGTCGGCCTCGTCCTCCTGCTGTTCGTCGCGTACGAGCTGTGGGGCACCGGGGCCTACACTGAGGCACAGCAGCGCCGGCTGGGCGGCGAGCTGACCAAGGCGTGGGCGGCCAGGCCGCCCGGCGGCCCGGTGACGACCGAGCGGGTCTCCCTGGGCCACGGCGTCGCCATGATCCGCATTCCCCGGTTCGGGCCGCACTACCACTACGTCATCGTCGAAGGCGTGTCGGCCGCCGACCTGCGCAAGGGTCCGGGCCACTACCCGGGCACCGCGCTGCCGGGGCAGGTCGGCAACTTCGTCGTCTCGGGGCACCGCACGACGTACCTCGCACCGTTCAACCGGATCGGCGAGCTGCGTCCCGGCGACCGGATCCTCATCGACACCCGGGAGCGGCAGTACGTGTACAAGGTCACCGGCAAGAAGGTCGTCGATCCGACGGACCTCAGCGTCGTGGCGCCGGTGCCGGGGCATCCGGCGGCCGAGCCGACGCAGCGACTGATCACGCTGACCACCTGCAACCCGAAGTACTCCGCGGCGCAGCGGCTCATCGTCTTCGGGCGGCTGGTCACCTCCATCCCGCGGGTGAACGGAGCGACCTCCTGATGTACGGCTGGCTGTGGCGGCACCTGCCCGGCGACACACTGACCCGCGTCTACACGGCCGTGGTCGCGGCGATGGTGGCGGCGGCGCTGCTGTGGTTCGTCGTGTTCCCCTGGATCGAGCCCAAGATCCACTTCGACCACGGCACGGTCGGGGACGGGGGCGCCCCGACGGCGCCGGCTCGCCCCGGAATGCAGATAAAGAGCCCTTAAAGGAAATTTGCCGGATCGTGTAACACGCTCTGGAGCCCGTCAGATCAATGAGTGAGGGCCTCCGCCGTTGCCCCCGAGCGGCGGAGGCCCTCCCTTGTCGATCAAGGCGCGCGCCGCGTCAGCCGAGCGCCCTCCGTCGCCTCGCCCCGCGTGCGCTCGCGCGACCGATTCGTCTTTCCGGCGTCCGCCTCCGGGCTCCGCGCCCGCTCCTACGGCGACCGTCATCGCCCTCGCCGCGTCCGGACATGCCGGACCCCGTGGGCCATCCCCCTTCGCGTCCCACCGTCCGTGCCGTGTCTTTCGGCGACTCGGCACCCACGTTCCGCGCGCCGTGGGTTCCGCGCCCTGGGTTCCGCGTCGGCACCCCGTTTCCGCACCCGCATCGGCGTCGCGGCCCGCTTCCGGGGCCCGACATGCCGGTGCCCCGCCCCCGTGACGGCGGGCGGGGCACCGGCGGCGTCGCTCAGCCGTTCGGTGGCCACCCGGGGACGGAGGTGCTCGGGTTCGGGTGCGTCGGCTGCGTCTGCATCTCCCGCACCACCATGAGCGTCACCGTGCTGCCCTTGTTCGCCGTGTCGCCTTCCTGCGGGTTCTGGCCGACGACCTGCCCGGGCTCCTGGCCCGGCTGCCCGTTGACGAGGGTCACGCGCACCTTGAATCCGCTGGCCGCCAGGTCGGCCTTGGCGTCGTCCACCTGCTTGCCGACCTCGTTCGGCACGATCGCCGAGCCCGGCCCGTCCGAGATGTACAGCGTGACCTGGGTGCCCTTGTCGACCTTCGACCCGGCGTCGGGCGAGGTGCCGATCACATAGCCCTTCGGCACTGTCGGGGACGCCCTGCGCTCGATCGGTCCGGTCTGCAGGCCGGCGTTCTGCAGGATCGACTCCGCCTCGTCCTGGCTGCGGCCGCGCACCGACGGCACCCTGACCTTCGGCTTGCCGCTCGACACGATGAGGTTGACCTGGGTGGTGGCGACCTTCGCCTTGTCGAGGGTGGTGTTCTCCGGTGGGTCGACGCTGATGACTTCGCCCTTGTCGACCTTGTCGCTCGTCTGGTGCTTGACGTGGATGTTGTTGGGAAGGATGCCCACACCCTCGAGCTTGGTCTTGGCGCTGTCTTCGTCGCTGCCGACGATGCCGGCCGGTATCGCGAGCTTCGTCGTGCTGCCGCCGGGGTTGCCGCCGGAGAACATGAAGTACAGCGCGACGATGGCGCCGACGGCGAGCAGGCCGACGAGTGTCCACAGCAGCGCCTTCTTACCGCGCTCCTCGGGCATGTCGGGTTCGGCGTACTCGACCGGCGGCAGGTCGTAGCCCATCGTCGCCGGGCGCGTGGCCTGTGTGGGCGGGCCGGCCCCCATCACCTGGGTGCGGCTGTTCATCGCCATCGTCGGTGCCGCGACGGGCATGCCCTGCAGCGCCCGCTGAATGTCGGCGCGCATCTCGGCGGCGCTCTGGTAGCGGTAGTTGGGGTCCTTGACGAGCGCCTTCATCACGATCGCGTCCGCCCACTGCGGGATCGACGGGTCGAGACGCGACGGCGGCGGTGCCTCCTCGCGGACGTGCTGGTAGGCGATGGCCACCGGCGAGTCGCCCTGGAACGGCGGGCGGCCGGTGAGCAGCTCGTACAGCACGCACCCGGTGGAGTACAGGTCGCTGCGGGCGTCGACGCGCTCGCCGCGCGCCTGCTCCGGCGACAGGTACTGCGCCGTGCCGATGACCTGTGCGGTCGCGGTCATCGTCGCGGCCGAGTCGGCGAGCGCCCGGGCGATGCCGAAGTCCATGACCTTGACCTCGCCGGAGGTGGTCAGCATGACGTTCGCCGGCTTGATGTCGCGGTGCACGATGCCGCCGCGGTGGCTGTAGTCGAGGGCGCGAAGGATGCCGTCGGTCATCTCCAGCGCGCGTTCGGGGGTGAGCCGCTGCTGGTCGTGCAGCACGTCGCGCAGGGTGCGCCCCTCGACGTACTCCATGACGATGAAGGGCACGGGATTCCCGTCTATCACGTCTTCGCCGGTGTCGTACACGGCGATGACCGACGGGTGATTCAGCGACGCGGCGGACTGCGCCTCGCGGCGGAACCGCGCCTGGAACGTCGGATCGCGGGCCAGATCGGCTCTCAAAGTCTTGATCGCGACAACACGGTCAAGACGCAGATCTCTGGCTCGGTAGACCTCGGCCATGCCACCACGCCCGATGACACCATCGAGCTCGTAGCGACCACCGAGTAGCCGAGGCTGGGTCATGTCTCGCACTTTCCCTCGTCGTCTACACCATGCTCCGAACCTAGCGGCCCTGGGTAGCACTGTCCGTGGGCGTCGGCTCCGGAGAGGTCGGCGGCGGAGAGTCCGTCGCCGGTCCGGTAGGCGTCGTTGCTGGGGAACTCCTCGTTGTCGTGGGTTTCGTTGTCGGTGTCGAGCTCCGCGTCGCGCTCGGCCTGGGGCTGAAGACCGGTCGTGACGAGACCGGGTCTGAGGGTAGCGGTCGATCGGACGGCACACCAGCCGGAGTGCTCGGCACATGCGCCGTCGGCGCCGCACCTCCGGCTGTCTGGAGGTGGTTGCCGTCCATGAGCTTAGTGTGGTCCTGGTGCGCCAGCAGGGTACCCACCGCGAAAACCCCGGCTCCCACGAGCACCACCGCGGCTGCGCCGGCGAGGATGAGCCGGTTGTTGTTCCGGTGGTGCCGGGCCCGCGCCGCCGCCCGGGGCGGCAGGGTGTCGTCGTATACGGCCCCGGACCGTTCGGTCGGATACCCGGCAGCCTCCGGATCCGCCGCGTGCCGGTTCATCCCGTACGGGTCCGCGCCGTACGGGTCCGCGCCGGCCTCAGACGTCCAGGGGCCGCCCTCGTCGGTCCAGGCGTCTTCGGCCCGCCACGGCTCTGATGCGACGTCGGCGCCCCACCCGGCGCCGGTCTCGTGGGGCATCGCGACCTCGTCGGCCAGCGGCCCCAGGGACTCGCGGATCGAGAACGCGCCGTCGGCCACGGTGTTCGCGCCGCGCGGGCGGTCGCCGGGGTCTTTGGCCAGCAGCGCCGCCACCAGCCCGCGGACCGGCGCCGGCACCGACGCGGGCAGCGGGGGCGGCTCCTCGCGGACGTGCATGAGCGCCAGCGCCACCGGCGTGTCGGCGGAGAACGGCGGGTGCCCGGCGAGGCATTCGTAGGCGACGACGCCGAGCGAGTACAGGTCGGCGGCCGGCGTGACGCGCTTGCCGGTGGCCTGCTCCGGCGCCACGTACTGCGCGGTGCCCATCACCATGCCGGTCTGGGTCATCGACGTGTCGGCGCCGCCGCGGGCGATGCCGAAGTCGGTGATCTTCACGGTGCCGTCGGCGGTCACCATCAGGTTGGCCGGCTTGATGTCGCGGTGGATGATGCCGGCCGAGTGCGCGACCTGCAGCGCCCGCGCGGCCTGCCCGACGATGTCGAGCGTCGCGCCGACGGACAGCCGGCCGTCGCGGGCCAGGATCTGCGACAGCGTCTCACCCGGCACCAGCTCCATGACCAGGTAGGCGAGGTCGTCCTGCTCGCCGTAGTCGTACACCTGGGCGATCCCGCCGTGCTGCAGCGCCGCCGCGAACCGCGCCTCGGCGCGGAAGCGCCCGCGGAACGTGGGGTCGGCGACGTACTGCTCCTTGAGCAGCTTCACCGCGACCGGCCGGCCCAGTAGTCGGTCGGTGGCCTTCCAGACCTCGCCCATCCCGCCGGCGGCAAGGCGCTCGTCCAGCACGTAGCGGTCGTTGAGGACGTCTGGGGTTCTCATTGCAGCACCGCCTGGGCGATTCTCAAGGCGATCGGCGCCGAGTACTGCGCGCCGGCGGAACCGGACGGTCCCTCGGTGATGACGGCGAAAGCGACCTTCGGGTTGCGCTGCGGCGCGAAGCCGACGAACCAGTCCTCGTTACGGCTGGTGCCCGTCTCAGCCGTGCCGGTCTTGCCGGCGATGTCCTGGCCGCCGATGGTGGAACTCGCGGTGCCGTACTGGACCACCGCGCGCATCATCTCCTGGATCTGCTGGGCGGTTTCGGCGCTGATCGGCGTGCCCATCACCTGCGGATCGGCGGTGGCCAGCTCGGACTGGTCCGGCGCGACCACCCGCTTGACGAGGTACGGCTTCATCATCTTGCCGTCATTGGCCACCGCCTGGGCGACCATCGCCATCTGCAGTGGTGTGACGTTCACGACGTCCTGCCCGATGCCGCTGCGGGCCACGCGGTCGCCGCCGACCGGCTTGGTCGGGTAGACGCTCGGTGCGCTCGACATGCCCGGCTCGACCTGGATGGGCTTGTTGAAGCCGAACTTCTCCGCCATGTCGGCGAGCCGCTGCTGGCCGAGCTGGAGCGCGAGCCGGCCGAACGTCGTGTTGCAGGAGGCCGCGAACGACTGGATCAGCGGCGGTGAGCCGTTGCACCTGGCCGCGTCGCCGTCGGAGTTGTTCAGCGGGTGGCCGGACTCCGGCAGGTTCAGCGGCCCCGCGTCGAAGGGAGAGTTGTCGCTCGCCGGCTGCCCGCTCTCGAACGCCGCCGCCGAGTCGATGATCTTGAACGAGGAGCCCGGCTGGAACAGCTCGTTCATCGCCTTGTTCAGCATCGGTTTGCCCGGCTGGTGGTTCAGCCGGTCGAACGCCTTGCTCGCCTTGGTCCCGTCGTGGGTCGCGACGTCGTTCGTGTCGTACGACGGGTAGGACGCCATGGCCAGGATCGCGCCGGTCTTCACGTCGAGCGCGACCGCCGCGCCCCGGAACTGTGTGCGGCCCTTCACGCCTTCGTAGGCGGCCTCCTGGGCCTTCGGGATGATCGTCGTCTGCACGGTCGCGCCCGCCGGCTTCTTGCCGATCAGCGCGTCGAACCAGTTGTGCAGCGTCAGGCGCTTGTCGGTGCCGTCGAGCAACCCGTTCTCGGCACCCTCGATGCCGGTGCGGCTGTACACGCTGACGTAGCCCGTGATCGGGGAGTAGACCTGGCCCTCGTGGTAGACGCGCTGGTAGTTCTTGCCGTCCTTCTCCTTGACGGACTGGGCGAGCGTCATGCTCCCGGCCATGATCGGCCCTCGGTCGTGCTCCCACTGCTGTTCGTACTGACGGGAGTTCAGCGGATCGTTGCGCAGCTTGTCGGCCTGCGAGCCCTGGATGTAGTTGACGTTGACCATCAGGATGACGATCAGTAGCAGGGCGCCGATCGCCACCTGGCGCAGCGGCTTGTTCACGAGGTCCTCACCACCTGGGTCATGCCCTCGTCCTGGATCGGCTGCGGCGCCGGACGCCGCGCGGCGTCACTGATGCGGATCAGGATCGCGATCAGGATCCAGTTGGCCAGCAGCGAGGAGCCTCCCTGGGCGAGGAACGGAGTGGTCAGGCCGGTCAGCGGGATCAGCCGGGTCACCCCGCCCACGATCACGAACACCTGCAGCGCGAAGACGAACGACACGCCGCCCGCGAACAGCTTGGCGAAGTTGTCCTTGGTGGCCAGCGCCGCCTTCATGCCGCGCTGCACGATCAGCGCGTACACGATGAGGATCACCATCGCGCCGGTGAGCCCGAGCTCCTCGCCGAACGACGTGAAGATGAAGTCGCTGTAGGACAGCGGAGTGCGCCACGGCTCACCCTGGCCCAGGCCGGTGCCGAGCACCCCGCCCTGGCCCATCGAGAACAGGCCGAACATGAGCTGGCTGCTGTCGGCGATGTACGTGCCGCCCTTGGCCACGCAGGTGTCGTAGTGGGTCTGGTTGACGATCTTCCCGCCGATCTGGCAGCCGCCGTCGAAGTAGGCCCTCGGATCCAGCCAGGTGTCGATCCGCTGGGCGACGTGCGGGATCTCCGGCGCGACCAGGCAGGCCAAGCCCAGCAGCAGCGCGCCGATCATCACCCACATGAAGCGCTCGGTCGCGATGTACAGCATGCTGACGAACAGCCCGAAGAACAGGATCGCCGTGCCGAAGTCGTTCTCCAGGGCCAGCACGCCGAGGCAGATCACGAAGATGACGAGGATCGGGCCGAGGTCGCGGGCCCTGGGGAGGTTCATCACGCCGATCTTCTTGCCGACGATCGACAGCGTCTGGCGCTTGTTGACCAGGTAGCCGGCGAAGAACGCGACCAGCGCCAGCTTGGAGAACTCGCTGGGCTGGATCGAGAAGCCGCCGATGCGGATCCAGATCTTCGCGCCCAGCGCGCCACTGATCGACGACGGCAGGAAGCCCGGGAGGGCGAGGAAGAACAGGCCGACCGCGCCGATCGTGTACATGTAGCGCTGCAGGATCTTGATGTCCTTCAGCAGCAGCAACGCCGCGACGAAGAAGATGATGCCCAGCGCGGTCCACATGAGCTGGTTGGTCGTCGACGGCCCGATGTAGGACAGCTTCTTGCCCTCTTCGATGGCCTTCTTCCAGTCCGCGCTGGTCCGCAGGTCCAGCCGGTAGATCATGGCCAGACCGAGGCCGTTGAGGAACACCGCGAGCGGAAGCAGCAGCGGGTCGGCGTACGGCGCGAAACGCGCGACCACCAGATAGGCGCCGGCCGACAGGATGCCCAGGCCGATGCCGTAGCCGTACATCCCCGCGGGCAGGCTGCCGTCTCGCGCCAGGCCCACCTGGGCGAAGCTCGCAATGGTGATCACCATTGCGAAGATCAGCATGCCGAGCTGGGCGGCCCGCCGCGGCTGGGTCGCGACGGGAACCTCGGAGTCGGTGCCGATGGAGGCCATCAGTGCTTGTTCCCCGACGGCTTGCCGGGACAGCCGTCGGCGCCCGGGTGCTTGCTGCACTGGTACGCCTCGTCGTGCAGCTGCTGCATCTGCAGCCTTCCGGCGTTCAGATCCGGCACGGGGATGCCCTTGCGGACGCTCTCCTTGGACTTGGTCGTGAGCTGGTTCGTGTGCACCGGTGGGTCGGAGACCGCGATGACCTTGTTGTCGCAGCCCTCCTGCTGCTGGCCCTTGCCCTTCCAGACCGCGACGACGCCCTGGCTGTTCTCCGACACCGTCGTGCGGCACACCTGGCCGCGCAGGTTCGCCACGGTCTGCCGCGCCTTCGCCAGGCTGTCCAGGTTGTCGATCGTCTTCTTCACGGCGGTCTGCGCCTGCGGCGTGAGGTCGGCCACGTGCAACGGCTGCGTGGGACGCTCCTTGACGTGGGATAGCTTCTTGCCGAGCACGGTCTCGTCGATGCCCTGGTAGATCACCACGTCACCGCCGTCGGCGGCGACGTAGTACTGTCCCTGGATCGTGCGCCACGCGGCGTACGCGCCGCCCGCGCCGAGCAGCACGACCGCGCCCGCGGCCGCGACGAACCACGGCCACCGCCGATGCGGGTGCGCCGCCTCCATCTGCGGCATCGTGTCGTCCGGCCGCTGCTGCCGGCCCACCGCCGGCAGGTCGGCGACCGTCACCGGAGCGGACTGCTGCACCGGATCGCGCAGCGCTGCCGCCCGGCCTGCCGGGGAGTCGGCCGCCATGCCGCCTGCCGGCGGCGTGGTTGCTGGCGCGCGCTTCCGATCCGCCGCGCAGGATCGCGGCATTGCC
>JBEHYF010000115.1:0-17588 GCA_048498315.1 Actinomycetota bacterium | reverse complement strand
GGACCGGCGGTGCGTTCAGCGGCAAGTGCGGTCCGCCCGGCTGACGTGATCGGGATCCGTGCCCGGCTTCGTGCCGGCCTCGGTGGGCAGAGCCGCGTCATCGTCGCCCGCGGCGGCGGGGTCGTCCACCGGTGTTCTGGGATCGGGCGGCGTACGGCCCGGGCCCGGTGCGGCAGCGTGCTCCTCGTCCGGCCATCCGGTTCCGCCGCCCGGCGCCTGCGGCTCCGGCCCGCCCGGCCGCCCGCCGCCGCGGGTGTCCGCGTGCGGCTCCACGGTCGCCGGCCATCCGGTCGCGGACGGCCCGCCGGCCCGTCCGGTCGCCGGCGGACGGACGGGATCGCCCGTGCCGGTGCCGCCTGCGGGCGCGGGCACCGCCGCGCCGCCGGCGCGGCTCCGGGCCCGCAGGAGGCTGGCCACCGTCGTCAGCACCATCGTCGCGCCGATCACGATCAGCGACACGCCGGTCGAGATCTGCGGCACGCCCGGCAACCAGGTGGTGTTCATGGCCTCCAGGGTGAGCTTCACCCCGATGAAGGCCAGGATGAACGCCAGGCCCTGGCTCAGGTAGACCAGGCGGTCCAGCAGCCCCCGCAGCAGGAAGTACAGCTGGCGCAACCCCATGAGGGCGAAGGCGTTGGAGGTGAAGACCAGGTAGGGCTTCTTGGTCAGCCCGAAGACGGCGGGGATCGAGTCGAGCGCGAACAGCAGATCCGTGCTGCCGATGGCGATCACCACGATCAGCATCGGCGTCATGAGACGCCGGCCGCCGGCCCGGGCCGTCATCCGGTTCCCGTGGTAGTCGTCGGTGGAGGGGATCACGTGGCGCACCCAGCGGACGAGGATGTTCTCCTCGAACTCGTCCTCGTCGGGGGCCTGGCGGACCAGCCCGACCGCGGTCCAGATCAGGAAGCCGCCGAAGAGGTAGAACAGCCACTCGAACTCCGCCAGCGCAGCGGTGCCGACCGCGATGAAGAACCCCCGCATCACCAGCGCGATCAGGATGCCGATCAGCAGGACCTTGTGCTGGTTCGCCCGGGGAACGGCGAACCGCGCCATGATCACGTAGAAGATGAACAGGTTGTCGACGCTCAGGCTGTACTCGGTCAGGTAGCCGGCGAAGAACTGGGCCGAATAGCCCGGTCCGGCGAACAGCAGCAGCCCGGCACCGAAGCCGACCGCGAGCAGGACGTAGAACGTCACCCACGCGCCGGCCTGCCGCAACGTGAAGTCCCTTGGCTCGCCACGATCCACGATCCACAGATCGACGATGATCAGTGCGAGCAGGCCCAGCAGCGTCAGACCCCAGGCCCATACAGTGACATTCACGACAAAGCATCCTCCGGCGGCAACAGCAGCACCGGAGGTCTCTTCCGCCCTGCCGTACGGGCCGGCAGCACCGGGTCTCACGATGAAGCCGAGGCCGTGGTGACGACGCTGCCGCGAAGGAATACTCCCCTCCTGCGTCCCGACTATACCGAACCGCATCGCAAGAGGATCAGCGGGCCGGACCGGCCGCCCGCGCGTACACGGCCGTCAGCTGGTCGACGGCGTCCTCCTCGTCCGGCAGCCGCCCCGCCCGCTCGGTCGCGGCCGCGGCAAGCCGCGCGGCCAGCCCGGGGTCGTCGAGCACCCGCGACACGGCGCGGCCGAGCTCGGCGGCGTCGCGGGGCGGCACGAGCAGCGCTGCACCTCCCACCATGCCCGGAACGCCGCCTACGCGGGTGGCCACCAGCGGCCGCCCGGCGCGGAGGATCTCCTGGACGACGAGCGGCTGGCCCTCCCACACGCTCGGCAGGACGGCGACGTCGGCGGCGGCGAGCAGGTCCGGCACGTCGTCGCGGCGGCCGAGCAGACGCACCGGCAGGCCTTCGGCGTCGATCCGCTCCCGCAGCTCCGCCTCCAGCGGCCCGTCCCCCGCGATCGCCACCAGCGGGGTGGGCGTGCGCCGTGCCCAGCCGGCCGCAGCGTCCAGCAGGGTCGGCAGGCCCTTCTGTTCTGCCAGCCGCACCGCCGCGACGACGAGCGGGCGGGCGTCCGCGCCCAGCTCGGCCCGGATCCGCGCAGCGGCGTCCGGATCGGCGGGCCGCGGGCCCGGCGGCGCGGGCACCAGCGCCGGCCGCACCGAGCGCGCGCCGAGCGCGCGCATGCGCTCCTCCAGGTCCGGCGAGACCGCCAGGACCTCGGTGGCGCCCCGGGCGACGACCCGCTCCAGCGTCGCGTACGCCGCACCGGTCAGGCCGCCGGCGATGGCGGCGTTGTGCAGCGTGACGACCAGCGGCGGGCCGGCGGCGCCGAGCCGGGCCAGAGCGGCCAGCCCGCCGGCGCGCAGGCCGTGCGCGTGCACGACGTCGGCATCGCGGGTCAGCCGCCGCAGCCGGGCCACCGCGCGGGCGTCGGCGACCGGGCGCGGACGATCGGCGATCTCAACCGGGACAAAGGCGGCACCGGTGTCCGCGAACCCGAACAGCGCCTCGGCGGAGGCCGGGCCGAGCACCGTGACGTCGGCGCCGCGGCCGCGCAGCTCGGCCGCGACCGAGCGCACATGCCGGCCCACGCCGCCCGCGCTGGTCGCCAGCACCAGTGCCACCCGCAGACCGTCCATCACAACCTCCGCCCGATCACCGCTCGCAGGTCCGCCCGGTCCGCCGCGTACGCCACGAGCAGGAACGCGGCGGCCGCCGCCAGCGCCGCGGGCACCGCCGCGCCGACGCTCGCCGCCCGGCCGGTCGCACCGATCGCCGCCGCCACCGCGTATCCGGCGACGCCCCCCGCGAGCGCGCCCGCCACGCCGGCCGCCAGCGCCCGGCCGAGCCCCGCCACCGCCGCGCGCCCGCGCACCCGGACGACGGCGGCCAGCAGGAGCGCGCCGGCGACGGTCATGCCAGCCGTGTTGCCGACGCCGAGGGCCGCCACGGTCCAGGCCCGCGGCAGCACGAGCACCAGCGCGACGTCGGCGGCGATGACGACGAGCCAGCCGGCGACCGTCGCGCCGGCCGAGGCGCGGCCCCGGTGGCAGGCGAACAGCACCCGGCCCAGGTGCGCGACGAACCCGTAGCCGATCAGGCCGGGCGCGAAGGCGGGCACGGCCCGCGCCAGCACGGCGGGCACCGCGTCGTGGTCGAGGAAGTTCGCGGCCGGCCCGGCGACCGCGGCGAGCACGGCCACGCCCGCGCAGGAGACGAGCACCACCGCACGCGTGGTCGACGCGGTGACCCGATCGAACGCCTCGGTCTCGCCCGCGCTCTCGTGCGCCGACAGCGCCGGGAAGGCGCTGGTGGCGATGGGCACCGCCAGCACCGCCCAGGGCAGGAGGAAGATCGCCCAGGCGTACTGGTAGTCGGCCAGCGCGCCGACCGTGCCGTGCCCGCTCAGCTTGATCACCGCGACCGCCGACAGCTGCTGCGCCGCGACCGTGGCCAGTCCGGCGGCGGCCAGCCGCCGCACCCGCCCGGCGGTCTCCGGCGGGAACCGCAGCGTGGGGCGCAGCCGGAGCCGCAGCCGCGCCGCCGCCACGCCGGCCGTGACGACGAGGGCGGCGACACCGGCCGTCGTGCCGGCGGACAGCACCAGCTCGGCCGCGCGCGGCAGCCGCGCCAGGTCGTTCCGGCGGCCGTGCCCGAGCGGCACGTACGCCAGGTACACCCCGATGACCAGCACGCTGGAGACCAGCGGCGCCAGCGCCGGCGCGGTGAACCGCCGGTGCGCCTGCAGCGCTCCGTACAGCACCACGGCGCACCCGTACAGCGTGATCTGCGGGGCGAAGACGGCGAGCATGCGGGCCCCGACGGCGACGACCGCGGTGCGGGAGCAGCCCGCCAGGCCGCCGCCGACGAGGGCCCCGATGATCGGCCGGGCCAGCGCCGCGCCGAGGATCGACAGCGGCACCAGGCCGAGGAGCGTCCAGGTCAGCAGCGCCGACGTGGTGCGGCGCACGTGCTCACGGTCGCCGCGTTCGATGGGGCCGGCCAACACCGGTACAACCATGCCGGCCAGCGCGCCGCCCGCGACGATCTCGAAGACGATGTTGGGCACCTGGTTCGCGGTGAAGTAGGCCTGGCCCAGGCAAGAGGTGGTGACGGTCTGGGAGAACACGACCGTACGGCCGAACCCAGCGATCCGGGCGGCGACGGTGATGGCGCCGATGAGCAGCGCCGCCCCGGCGAGCCCCCGGCCCGGCGGGCCGGAGGCGGGCGCGGACGGCTCCCGGGTCACGTGGGGTGCGCTCATCCGTGCGTCCCGGTCGGCCTCCGGGGCGCCCTCGGGGGCCACCCCCGCTCGCCGCTGCGCTGGACGGCGCGGAGTGCGCCCGCGCCGTTCGCCGGCGCCTTGACGCGCCGAATTCCGACGTCGCTCCGGTCACCCTGCACGATTGCGCACGCTACGCCCGCGCAGTGAGCGGGCGCCTTAACGCGCTGTCCTCCCTCGTAGCTCTGGTCGCTTCGCTCCCGGCGCTCCTCGGTCCAGACGGCGCCGCGGCCTTTCGGCACGCTCACGAGGTGCCCGTCGGGCGCGCCTCCGGCTCGGGCGGGCGGCGGCCGAGCTGGTCGAGCCACCGCAGCGGCGGCGTCGCCTGGATCACCTTCGTGAAGCTGACGAACTCGCTGGCGGCGTTGAGCACGGTCACGCCGGCGAGGACGGCCAGGCGCGCCGGCCGGGGCAGGCCCGTCGCGGACAGTCCGAGCAGCGCACCGAGGGCGTTGGCGCCGGCGTCGCCGAGCATCGCCCGCTCGCCGAGGTCCTCCGGCAGCAGGGCGATCGCGGCGCCGAGCGGCGCGGCGGCCACGGCCGAGCCGCTGAACGTTCCGGCGCCGCGGCGGCCGGGCACCGGTGCGAGGACGAGCGGGCTCGCCAGCAGGCCGGCCTTGATGCAACGGCCCGGGCGCAGGTCGAACAGGTTGAACAGGTTCGCGGTGCCGGCCACCAGCGCACCGTTGATCAGCACGTCGGCGAGGGCGGCCCTGCGCGTGCGCGCCCCGGTGCCGGCGATGGCCGCGGCGGCCAGCCCGGCCGCGCCGATACCGAGGATCTTGATGGCGCCGGTGGTCACCTCACCGCGGGCGAGCGCCGAAAGGTGGCCCTTGAAGCCGCGCGAGGCACCGGAGCCGGCCAGGTCGTCGTAGCCGCCGAGCGCGCCGATGGCGCCGCCGGCCAGGACCGCGGCGGCGCGCATGCGGGCGGGCACGCCCGGCGCCACCGCGAGCGCCGTCACCGCGCCGGCCGCGAACGCCGGGCCCTCCAGCAGCGTGACCGGCTCACCGCGGTGGTTGGTGCGCAGCCACAGCTTCTCGTCGTGGGGCGGCCGCCGGGTCAGCGCCGTGTACGCCGCCCGCGCCGCCGCCGCGCCCAGCACCGCGCCCGCCAGTGTCGTCCGCATGCCGCCTCACCTCTTCCCCGGCACCGTCAACGGCGTCGGCGTCGGCGTCGGCATCGCGCCGTCCTGTCCGGCGATGCCGTAGTCGCCGAACTTGCCGTTATTCGCGCCGTCGAGCGCGAACACGGTCGTCAGCCGGCCCGACGGAGAGTCGGCCGTGTCGACCGTCGACAGGTGCCCGTCGGCCTTGTCGTTGTCGCGCACCGCCTTGACCATGCCGCCCGGGGCGGCCGCGTCGGCGTTCCCGACCACGACCGTACCGTCGCCGTACTCCTGCAACGCGAGCGGCAGGGCGACCAGGGCCTTGTTCTCGGCGTCGGCGTTCTTGTCGTTGCTCGCCGCGGCGGGCGCGATCACGACGGCGAGTGTCGCTCGGGTCGCGGGCTGGCCGCTGAAGTTGAGGAAGCCCGCCGCCTTGAAGCCGGACAGCACCTGGCCCGCCGCCGGGTCGTCCTGGCCGAGGCGGCCGGCCTGCTTGGTGACCAGCGCCGCAGCCAGCTCGATCGCCGCGCGGTCGTACGGCTGCGCGTCGGCCGGGAACGTCAGGCCGACCGGCCGGAGCTGGTCGGTCAGCTCGGTCAGCGTGGCGAGCTGGTTCGGGTCGAGGTACTTGTCCTGCAGCGCGACGTACCCGCTGATGCGGGCGCCGGCCCGGCTCACGATGTCGGCGGTCTGCGCGCGCATCTGCTCGTCGGCACCGGGCGCCTCCACGAACACCACGCTCTCGCCCTTGAGCCGGCCGGCGACCACCTGCGGCGCGATCGCCTGGATGACCTGGCCGTCATAGCCGTTCAGCTGGTCGGTCTCGCGCTTCTGCGCGAGCAGGCTCTTGTTCTCCTTGTTGAGCTGCGCGGCCTGGCCGCGCAACTGCGCCGTGACCGACCCGCGCAGCGCCGAGGCGCCCACGATGAGCCCGAGCGCCAGCGCCAGGAAGATCGCGATGATGGAGACGAGGTGGTAGCGGAAATCGATCACGTGAACAATCCGGTCAGCCAGTAGACGAACTGATGCCATTTGTCGGCGGCCACGGGCGCGAACGCCTCACCGGCCGGTGAGAAGACGATCGCGGCCACCATCGCGACGAGCGCCGCGAGCACCAGCAGCAACAGCGACGATCCCTTGATGCGGCTGCGGTAGAGCCGGCTCACGCCCTTGGCGTCGACGAGCTTGCCGCCGACCCGCAGCCGGGTCAGGAACGTGCTCGCCATGCCGGCCCGGCCCTTGTCGAGGAACTCCACCAGGGTCGCGTGCGTGCCCACCGCGACGATCAGGCTGGCACCCTTGTCGTCGGCGAGCAGCATCGCGATGTCCTCGCTGGTGCCGGCGGCCGGGAACACGACGGCCTCCTGGCCCAGGTCGTGCACGCGGGTCAGCCCGGGCGCCCGCCCGTCGCGGTAGGCGTGCACGACCAGCTCGGCGCCCGAGGTCAGCGCCTGGTCCGACACCGAGTCCATGTCCCCGACGATCATGTCGGGGCGGTAACCGGCCTCGATGAGGGCGTCGGCGCCGCCGTCGACCCCGATGAGCACCGGGCGGTACTCGCGGATGTAGGGCCGCAGGGTCGCGATGTCCTCCCGGTAGTGGTAACCGCGCACGACGATGAGCACGTGGCGGCCGTCCAGGTCGGTCTTGACGTCGGGCACGCCGACGCCGTCGAGCAGCAGCTCGCGCTCCCGCTTGAGGAACTCCATGGTGTTGGCGGCGAACGCTTCGAGCTGGGCCGGCAGCTCGGCCCGCGCCTCGGTCATCGCCGCCTCGACCGACTCGGCGGTCTGCCGGATGCCTTTGGCCGCGATCTGGTCGCCGACGTACAGCGTCTCGCCGTCGAGCCGGACGAGGTCGCCCTCGTGGACCTTCGCGAACACGTCGGGCCCGACGTCGTCGACGAGCGGGATGCCAGCCTCGACGAGGATCTGCGGGCCGAGGTTCGGGTAGCGGCCCGAGATGCTGCGCGCCACGTTGACCACCGCGGCGACCTGGCAGGCGGCCAGCGCCTCGGCGCTGACCCGGTCGAGGTCGACGTGGTCGATGATCGCGATGTCGCCCGGGTCGAGGCGCTTGGTCAGCTTCTTGGTCTTCCCGTCGAGCCGGGCGACCCCGACGATGCCGGTCTCCCCGTCGCGCTCGCGGCGCAGCCCGCGCCGCCGCGGCACGCGCAGGCGCACGGTCGGTCCGATCTTCGGGGAGACGTCGTTCATCGCTATGCCATCCTGCCAGAGGCCGGGCGTCCACACCCGTAAGGACGACCGTTATGGCGTGTTCGTTCGGCCACGGTGCGTCAGCGCGGCTCGCCGCGCGGCCGATCCGGCCGGGCCCGCTCCCGGTCGTGCAGCCCTGGGCATCGGCTCCATCACCGTCTCGGGCCGGGCTCACCGCTCCGCGGCGGCGATGGCCAGCAGCTCCTCGGCGTGCGCCCGGCCCAGCTCGGAGTCTTCCAGCCCGGCGAGCATGCGGGACAGCTCCCGGACCCGCCCGGCCGTGTCGAGCGCGGTCACACCGCTGCGGGTGACGCGCCCGTCGTCGGTCTTCTCCACCACCAGGTGCTGGTCGGCGAAGGCCGCCACCTGCGGCAGGTGCGTCACGACGATCACCTGCGCGGACCTGGCGAGCCGGGCCAGCCGCCGGCCGACCTCGACCGCCGCCTTGCCGCCCACACCCGCGTCGACCTCGTCGAAGACGAAGGTCGGCACCGGGTCGGCACCGGCGAAGACCACCTCGATCGCCAGCATCACCCGCGACAGCTCGCCGCCCGACGCGCCCTTGTGCAGCGGGAGCGGCGGCGCGCCCGGGTGCGAGGCGAGCAGCAGCTCGACCTCGTCGACGCCGTACGGGCCGAACTCCTCCTGCGGCGTGACGGCGACCGTCACGCGCGCGTGCGGCATGGCCAGCGCCGCGAGCTCGGCCGTCACCGCCTCGGACAGCCGCTCGGCCGCGGCCGTGCGCAGCCGGGTCAGCTCGCCGGAAAGCTGGGTGAGCTGCCGGGTCAGGTCGTCGTGCTCGGCGCGCAGCTCGTCGATGCGCTCGTCGTCGGAGTCGAGCTCGGCGAGCCGCGCCGCCGAGCGCTCCGCCCAGGCCAGCACCTCGCCGACGTCGGCACCGTACTTGCGGGTCAGGCCGGCCAGCGCCGCGCGCCGCTCCTGCACGGCCGCCAGCAGGGCCGGGTCGGCCTCCACCGACTCGGCGTAGGCGGCCAGCTCGGTGGCGACGTCGGAGACCAGGTATGTCGCCTCGGACAGGCGGTCGGCCTGCGCGGCGAGCGCCTCGTCGTGTGCTCGCACGGCCTCCAGGGCCTGCCGGGCGGCACTGAGCAGCCCGATCGCGTCGGCGATGCCGGCGATCGCGGTCGGGTCACCCTGCAGGGCCTCGTGCGCGGTGGTGGCCGCGGTGCGCAGCGCGTCGGCGTGCGCGAGCCGCTGCTCCTCGGCCGCAAGCCGCTCGTCCTCGCCCGGCTTGGGGTCGACCTTCTCGATCTCCTCCAGGCCGAACCGGAGCATGTCGGCCTCCTGCGCCCGCTCGCGCGACCGCGTGGTCAGCTCCCCGAGCAGCGCGGAGACCTCGCGGTGGCGGCGGTAGGCGCTGCCGTAGGCGCGCAGCGGCTTGGCCAGGTCGTCGCCGGCGAAACGGTCGAGCGCAGCGCGCTGCCGGCCGGGCTGCAGCAGCCGCTGCTGGTCGGACTGGCCGTGCACGGCCACCAGGTCGTCGGCAAGGTTGATCAGCGTCGACACCGGCACCTGCTGACCGCCCAGGTGCGCCCGGGAGCGTCCCTCCGCCGACACCGCACGGGTCACGATCAGCGTGCCGTCGTCCAACTCGCCGCCGGCGTCTTCCACCCGCGCGGCGACCTTTGCGTCACCGCCGACGACGATGCGGCCCTCGACGGTCGCCCTGCCCGCGCCGGGGCGTACCCGCTGGGGGTCGGCGCGGCCGCCGAACAGCAGCCCCAGGCTGGTGACGACCATCGTCTTGCCGGCGCCCGTCTCGCCGGTGACGACGTTGAACCCCGGGGACAGCTCGAGGACGGCCTCCTCGATCACGCCGAGGTTCCGGATGCGCACTTCCTCGATCACGGGGCGTTCTTGGCTCACCGGACCTCCTCGCCCGACGGCCGGGCCTCCCGGGCCCCGGGCCACCTGCTCGAATCGCCTGCCGCGCGCTTCGCCCGGCGGTCCGTCACGTCGGTCACGAAGGCCCTCCCGTCCGCAGACATCGGCGCGCCCGAGGCTACTCCGTCGCGGTGAACCGCCGCCCGGGGCGAGCGGTCGCCGTGGACGGCCGCGGGCGAACACGTGTTCGGCTCAGCGTAAGGGCGATGCGGCGGCGGGCGAAACCGGCACCGGCGTTTCGCCCCGATCGGTTCCCCGCACCGGATCCCCGCGTCGGGTCCCCCGATCGGTCCCCGGATCGTTACCCCCGGTCGCGGTCCCGTACCCGGCCGCGCCAGCCCGTCACCGGCAGCCCGAACTTCGTGACCAGCCGGTCGGTGAACGGCGTCGGGTGCAGCCGTGCGAGCCGCACCGGCCGCTCGCCGCGGCGCACCTCGACCCGCGCGCCGGGCGGCAGGTCGATCGGGCGGTCGCCGTCGCACCACAGGACGCCGCCGGACGTCTCGGGCAGCAGCTCGACGGCGACGACCGAGCGCGGGGAGACGACCATCGGGCGGGCGAACAGCGCGTGCGCGCTGATCGGCACCACCAGCAGCGCGTCGACCTCCGGCCACACGATCGGCCCGCCCGCGGAGAACGCGTACGCGGTCGACCCGGTGGGCGTCGCGCACACGACGCCGTCACAGCCCCACCGCGACAGCGGCCGTCCGTCGATCTCGACGACGAGCTCCAGCATGCGCCGCCGGGACGCCTTCTCGACGCTCGCCTCGTTCAGCGCCCAGTTGGTGCCGGCGACCCCGCCGTTGTGCCGCACCACGACGTCGATGGTCATGCGCTCCTCGACGTCGTAGCGGCGCGCGGCGACCTTGTCGACCGTGGCGGCGAGGTCTTCGCGCTCGGCCTCGGCGAGGAACCCCACGTGGCCGAGGTTGACGCCGAGCAGCGGCGTGCCCGAGCTGCGGGCCAGCTCCGCGGCGCGCAGGATGGTGCCGTCGCCGCCGAGCACGATCACCATCTCGGCGCCCTCGGCGGCGGCCGCCGACACCGGCATCACATCGGCCCCGGCGCAGTCCAGCTCCTCGGCCTCTCTGTCGAGGATCCGCACGCTGATGCCGGCCTCGCTCAGCCGGCCGATCACCAGCTTCGCGCTGCGCACCGCCGCCGGGCGGCCTGTATGGGCCACGACCAGAACCGACCTCTTCGCTGTCATGTGGGACCTTCCGCCACGGCCTTCTCCAACTCCGCTTCGTCGAGTGGTGGCGAACCGGCCCGCAGCCACAGGAAGTACTCGACGTTCCCCGACGGCCCGGGGAGCGGGCTCGCCGTCACGCCGCGCACGCCCAGTCCGAGCGTGCCGGCGTGGCGGGCGACGTCGCGTACGGCCTCGGCGCGCAGCGCCGGGTCGCGGACGACGCCTCCGGCGCCCACCCGCCCCTTGCCCACCTCGAACTGCGGCTTGACCATCAGCACATAGTCGGCGTCGGCGGCCACGCAGGCCTGGATCGGCGCGAGCACCAGCCGCAGCGAGATGAACGACAGGTCGGCCACCACCAGATCGGGCGGCTCGCCCCCGCCGGGCGCGGCAACCTGCTCGGGCCGCAGGTCGCGGACGTTGACCCGCTCCAGTATCGTCACCCGCTCGTCGGTCCGCAGCGACCAGGCCATCTGCCCGTAACCGACGTCGACGGCGACGACGTGCGCGGCGCCGGCCCGCAGCAGCACGTCGGTGAAGCCGCCCGTGGATGCTCCTGCATCGAGGCAGCGCCGGCCCGCGACCCGCAGGCCGGCGAAGGCCTTCAGCGCGCCGGCGAGTTTGTGGCCGCCGCGCGAGACGAACTCCGGGCCGGTGCCGGCCGGCCGCACGACGATCGCGGCGGAGGTCTCGACCTGGGTCGCCGCCTTGGTCGCGGTCCGCCCGCCGACGGTCACGCGGCCGGCCGCCACCAGCTCGAGCGCCTGCTCGCGCGAACGGGCCAACCCCCGGCGTACCAGCTCGCTGTCGAGCCGCCGGCGCGCGCTCACCCGGCCGCCCGCACGACGCCGCACCCCGCGCCCGGACCGCGGACGCGACCGACTCCGGCGGACGCCCGGAGCCGGTGCCCGCCCGACGGCGCCTCTATGCGGGGCCCACGGGTCACACCTGCTCGCCACGCCCGGGCCGGACGGGCAGGCCGACCCGGGCCGGACGCGCCCCGGCCGGCGATCACCCCGGCGGCCACCCGCCCGCCGCCCAGACGCGGAGAAACCACACCATCATGACCGGGCCGGCACGTACGGAGCACCTCCGAGGCACCGGTCGCACCCGCCGCACACGAACCGACCGCGCGACCGGACGGACCGACACGGCATCCGCCGCCGGACCGCGCGCCCACCGCGCGCGGGCCGACCGCAGGCCAGGACGGAGCGGCGGTGGCGCCGGTCACGCGGGTTCCTCGTCGATGCCCGTCAGGGCGTCCTGCAGCCGCCGGTGCACGTCTTCGAAGACCTCCGGATGGGCGGTCAGCGGGAGATGGTCGAGCTCGCCGAACCGGGCGAGGGCGGCATCGACCCGTTCGTCACCCGTCGTCTCCCCTGCGGTGGCGTTCACCTGTACCCTTCCCTTCGCCGCCGGTCGGCACCGGCTCAAGAAGAACGCTACCGCCCGTCGGTGACGGCGGTGTCGAGGACGACGACTGGGGGAACGGACGTCACGATGGCCACCGTCGAGGAAGCACGTACGGCGCTCGAGCGCATCGCGGCACGTCTCACCGAGGTGGACGCCGACCAGCTCGCCAAGCACGTCGTCGAGCGGACGATCAGCTGCCGCGTGCCCGATCTCGGCCTGGTCTTCCTGACCCGTATCCACGAGGGCGGCCTGGACGAGTTCCAGACGGTCGACGACGCCGACGTCGCGCAGGTGAGGCTGACGGTCAGCAGCGACGACCTGGTCGCCCTGGCCGACGACCAGCTTCACGTCGGGCGGGCCTGGGCGGCCGGCCGGCTGAAGGTCGAGGCCAGCCTCAGCGACCTCCTGCGCCTCCGAAAGATCCTCTGACCCGCACGACCGCCCGCTCCGTACGGGGCGACGAAGCCGCGCACGTCCGGCGCCGTGAAAGGCCGCCTGCTGCTCGCACCGCCCGCGTAGGGGGTGGGGGACGGAGCCGGGTTGCGTCCGGGGCGGCGCGCCGCTCAGGACGCCGAGGCGTTCACGGCAGGCGTTCGACGGCCTCCAGGGCATACCGGGCCCGTTCCGGCGTCTCCGACTCCCAGGCGGCGGCGCAGAGGGCCCGCAGGGCGTCGATGCGCGTCCCGGAGCCGGTGAGGGCGGCCGGCTCGGCGGTGGCGCGCCATCCCCCGCACACGTACGCGTCGCCGTCGCGCTGCACCCCAGGGTGCGGCTCAAGAAGGCCGGACAGGTCTTCGGCGATATACGTCGGCCGCTGGTGCGGGGGCGCCGAGAGCAGCGCGCGGGCGTCGGTCACGCCGGTCAGCACCAGCAGGCTGTCCGCGCCGCCCCGCACGGCACCCTCGATGTCGGTATCGAGGCGGTCCCCCACGATCAGCGGACGGCGGGCTCCGGTACGCAGGATCGTCTCACGGTGCAGCGGGAGCTCTGGCTTGCCGGTGACGATCGGGTCGACGCCCGTCGCCATGCGGATGACCTGGACCAGCGCGCCGTTGCCCGGGCGCGGCGACCCGCCGGGGCTGGGAATCGTGGTGTCGGTGTTGGAGGCGACGAACAGGGCGCCGTCGGCGACGGCCCGGCCGCCCTCCGCCATCGAATCGTAAGAAACGCCGGGGGCGAAGCCCTGGACGACCGCGGCGGGCCGCTCGGCCGCGGTCGACACCGGCCGCAGGCCCACGGCGTGCAGCGCGTGCCGCAGGCCGGTGCCGCCGACGACCAGCACCTTCGACCCGGCCGGCAGGCGTTCGGCCAGGAGGCGCGCGGCGGCCTGTGCGGACGTCACGACGTCGCCGGCGGCCGCGGGCACGCCCACCTCGGTGATGAGCGCGGCGGTCGCGGCGGGCGTGCGAGAGGCGTTGTTGGTGGCGAACGCGAGGCGCATGCCGGCGGCGCGCGCCTTGGCGAGGGCCTCCGCGGCGCCGGGGACCGGCTGGTGGCCGATGTAGATCACGCCGTCGAGGTCGAGCACCGCGACGTCGTACTCCTCGGCCGGCGGTCGGTCGATGCCTCGCATGTCATCCCTTCCGCGCCCGCGCGTGCCGCAGCGCGGTCGCGTAGTGCTTGTTGTCGGGGCGCATCGCGCAGGCGAGCGCCAGGTGTTCCACGGCCTCGGCGGCCCGGCCGGTACGGGTCAGGGCCAGGCCCAGCCCGAAGAGCGCGTAGTCCTCCGCTGGATCGGCTTCGACGATCATACGGAAGCTGGCGGCGGCGTCCTCGTACCGCTTCGCACCGTACTGCGCCCGCGCCAGCGCCTCGCGCACGCTGCGGGACGACGGTTCGGCCGCCGCGGCGTGCTCGAGCACCTGGATCGCGGCCGCCGGGCTCCCGCCGTTGAGCAGTTCGAGGCCCCGCTGGTACCACTCGTAGACGCCACCCGCGGGTACACCTTGGGAATCGCGCCGGGAATCTCCCCGGGGATCTCGCCGGGAATCTCGGCCGCCGCCAGAACCTTGAACCATATGTGCCTCCGTTCGTCTATTCCACTTGTGCCCCAACAACGCCCTGGTAACTAACATGCCCGATGTGCACCCTGCTCCCGGCCTCTCGCTCAAGCCGTTCCGGGCCGTGCGGTACGACACCGCACGGATCCGCGACCTCGCATCGGTGACGTCGCCGCCGTACGACGTGATCGACGAGGAGGCGCTGGCGCGGTTCATGGCGGAGGAGCCGCACAACGTGGTCCGCCTGATCCTTCCGCAGGACGACTACGGCGAGGCGGCCGAGACGCTGCGGTCGTGGCTCGCCGACGGCATCCTGACGGTCGACGACGAACCCGCGCTGTACGTCTACGAGGAGGCCGGCGGCGGGCTGGTGCAGCGTGGCCTGATCGGCGCGGTCGGCGTGGAGGACGGGCCGCCCGTCGCGGTGCTACCGCACGAGGACGTGTTCTCCGGCCCAGTCCAGGACCGCCTTGCCCTGATGAGCGCCACGGAGGCGAACCTCGAGCCGATCTTCCTGCTGTACGAGGGCGGCTCCGGCTCGGCCGCGAGCCGGGCGGTCGACGAGGTCGCGGCCGGACCTCCGCTGCTGGAGGCCGGGACCGGCGACGGCGTGCGCCACCGGCTGTGGGCGATCCGCGACCCCGCAGCGCAGGCCACGATCGCCGGCGACCTGCGGCACCGCCAGGCGCTCATCGCCGACGGCCACCACCGGTACGCGACCTACCAGGCGCTGCGGCGCCGCTACGACGGGCCCGGACCCTGGGACCATGGCCTGGCGCTACTGGTCGACTCGACCGCCTACCCGCCGCGGCTCCGCGCGATCCACCGGGTGCTGCCCGGGCTCCCCGTCACGGAGGCCGTGCGCCGCGCCGAGGCGGCGTTCCGCGTGGAGCGCCTCGACTCGGATGTGGCGACCGCGCTGAAGCGGCTCGGCACGCATGACGGCACGGCCTTCCTGCTCGGCGGCGCGGACGACGGCCGCTACCTCCTCACCGACCCCGACCCCGCGCAGGTGGAACGTGCCATGCCGGCGGACGCCTCGGAGAAGTGGCGACGGCTCGACACGGCCGTGCTGCACCGGCTCCTCGTCGACCGGCTCTGGGGTGTCGATGAGAACGAGGCCAGCGTGCGCGTCGTGCACCATGACGCCGGACGGGCGCTGGAGCGGGCGCGGCGGGCGAACGGCACCGCGGTGATCCTGAACCCGCTGAAGGTGCCGGACGTCCTCGCGGTCGCCGCGCAGGGGGAGAAGGTGCCGCGCAAGTCGACGTCGTTCGGCCCGAAACCGCGCACCGGCCTGGTCATGCGCACATTCGCGACCGAAAAGTAGACCCGCCACAGACGGCGCACCCGGCGCCACACCCGCGTACGCCCGCGGTCGCCGGCCCGGCGACCGATCCGCCGCGACCGGGGGGCCTGTGCCGGCCGGCGGAGGTCGTGCCATGTGGCCGCCCAGGACGATGCCCGCCGCTAGCGCCCGCAGGATGCTCGGCCGGTGTCAGGCAGGGCGGCCGGCCGTCCGTAGCACCGCGTCACGTCCAATGCCGCCAATGCCGCTGCATCCCGGTGCAACGGCCCATGGCACCGCGTCACGTCCCGGTGCCACCGCGTCCCGGTACAACGTCCCGTGACACCGCACCCCATACCACGCCATGGCACCGCGTCCCGGAACAACTTCCCACGGCGCTGCGGAGCGGACGTCCCGTGGTCTTTTGCAGCCCACGTCCCGTCGCACTCCTGGGGCGGGCGCCTCCTGCCCGTGACACCGGCGAGGCCCATCGGCAGCCTCGTCGCGGCGCGTGCCGTACACCCTTGGCACCGCGTCTCCGGCACCCACGTCGCACCCCGGGCCCCTGTCAGGGGCCGGGACCTCGGCTTCCGTCCGCGGTGCCGGCTGCGGCCCGCGGCTCGCCCGGCGAGGACGGGCGAGCCGGGACGATCTCGCCTCCGGAGACGCGATCACGGTCGCCGTCGCCGGCAGCCGGGGCGGTGCCCGGCGGCGCGGCACCGGGTGCCTCGGCGGGCCGATGGCGGATCACGGTGGCGGCCTCGACCTCGTACAGGCCGCGCGGGCCCGTCGGGCCCCGCCAGAACCGGTGCCGCAGCGAGCCCCGCACCTCGATCAGGTCACCGTGCCGCCACCCCCTGATGCCCTCCTGGACGGCCGGCCGGAAGGCGACGCAGCGGATCGTGTCGATGGAGTCCTGCGGCGAGCGGCCGCCGGGGTGCTCGACAATGAGCCGCCAGACGACCACGTGACCGCCGCCCGGTAACGGCCTCCACTCCGGTTCACCGGACAGCCGTCCGACCAGGACGATCTCGTTGACGTGCTTCACATCCACTCCTAATCAGTTCTGGGAGTTGCCATCGGGCAGACTCCTGGCCGGTAGCCGCCGGCGGGTGAGCACTCTTGCCTCCTGGACGCCTCAGTCCTTTCGACCGGGGCGGCCGTGCCCTCGCACGGCTCGATCCATACGATGGGCCGGTCGAGGTGCACCGCGTAACCGCCCCCACCACATCTGTGGAGAACCGGAGCCGCCGAATGGAGCCAGTGACCGACCTGGGCAATGACGTCTTCGAGATCGACACCCGCATGGCCGGGTACACCGGCATCACCGCCGGGTACCTGATCCGCTCCGACCGTCCCTGTCTCGTCGAGACCGGTGCGGGGAACTCCGCCCCGGTCGTGCGCGACGCGCTGGCTGCGGCGGGCGTCGGCCCGGCCGACCTGGCGACCGTGGTCGTCACCCACATCCACCTCGACCACGCCGGCGGTGTCGGAGACATCGCGCAGATGTTCCCGAATGCCGAGATCGTCGTGCACGAGAAGGGCGCGCGGCATCTCGCCGACCCCGCCCGCCTCATGCGCAGCGCGCGCATGGTGTGGGGAGACGACGTGCTGGACAGGCTGTTCGGCGAGCTCAAACCGACCGACGCCGCCCGCATCCGGGCGGTCGAGGACGTCGGCGAGGTCGACCTGGGCGGCGGTCGGCGCCTGGAGAGCCACTACTCCCCCGGCCACGCGAAGCATCACGTCGGCCTGCTCGACTCGCTCACCGGCGACCTGTACGTGGGCGACGCGGCGGGCGTGTACATCCCGGAGACCGCGGACGTGCGGCCGGCCACGCCACCGCCCGACTTCGACCTGGACACGGCACTGGCGTCACTGGCGCGATTCCGCGGGCTACGGCCGACGCGCCTGCTGTTCAGCCACTACGGGCCGGTCGACCTGGTCGAGGAGACGCTCGACCGCTCCGAGGAGGAGCTGCGGCTGTGGGTCGAGCTGGTCACCGAGGCGCACGACCGGCGACTGGACCTCGACCACGCGGTCGCCATGGTCCGCGAACGGACCGACCAGCGGTACAAGGGGCTGGCGCCCGGCACCGACCCCGAGGTGGCCGAGAAGATCGAACTGATCAGCGCGGCGCGCAATAACGTCGCCGGCATCATGCACGCTCTGAACAAGGCCTGACCGCGCGCCCCGCCCCGCGATGCAGCCACCGCAGCCT
>JBEHYF010000114.1:0-17674 GCA_048498315.1 Actinomycetota bacterium | reverse complement strand
CAGGACTCAACCATCGGTCCAGGCGGCGAGAGTACTCACTCACCGGCGGCTACCAGGCACCGAGTCTGCCCGAACAGCCGACCCGGTAGCTTCCATTAGACGGTGACCTTCTTGGCCTTGTCGGCGGCCGTGCGCAGCACCGCCGGCAGTTCGCCGGTGCTGCGGTGCCAGCGGTTGGCCGCCGCGCGGGTGGCCAGCAGCCGGGCGACCTCCATGCCGACGCCGACGACGATCGCCCAGCCGAGCGCCTCGGTGAGGTCGACCTCCGGAGACTCCGGATTGGAGGGGGGCTCCTTGCCGACGACCTGCTTCCAGCCGACGGTGATCACCTTGCGGGCCACGAATCCCGCACCGAATGCCGCGGCTCCGGCGAGGAGCCGCCAGCCGAGATCGCCCTTGTCCGCCATGCCCTTCCCTTCCCAGTCCATGTTCGTCCTCCGACCTTCTCACAGAGGACTCGTCTAACGGCGACGGACCTGCCGTCGTCGCCCAATATCATTGGCGCCATGACAGAGAAGCCGCGTCCCCCGGAGAAACCCGCTCTCGACGGTCTCGAGGAGAAATGGGCCGTACTCTGGGAAGAGCGCGGCACCTACCGTTTCGACCGGTCGAAGCCCCGTGCGGAGATCTACGCGATCGACACGCCGCCGCCCACGGTGAGCGGTTCTCTGCACGTCGGTCACGTTTTCTCCTACACCCATACCGACACGATGGCCCGCTTCCAGCGGATGCGCGGCCGTGAAGTCTTCTACCCGATCGGATGGGACGACAACGGCCTTCCCACCGAACGCCGTGTGCAGAACTACTTCGGCGTGCGCTGCGATCCGTCGCTGCCGTACGACCCGGACTTCGAGCCGCCGGACAAGCCGGGCCGGCCGGTGCCGATCTCCCGCCGCAACTTCGTCGAGCTGTGCCATCGGCTGACCGCGATGGACGAGAAGGCGTTCGAGGACGTCTGGCGCCGGGTCGGGCTGTCGGTCGACTGGTCCCTGCTCTACACGACGATCGGCGACGAGGCCCGCGCCGCCGCGCAGCGCGCGTTCCTGCGCAACCTGGCACGCGGCGAGGCGTACATCTCCGAGGCGCCGACGCTGTGGGACGTCACGTTCCACACCGCCGTCGCCCAGGCCGAGCTGGAAGATCGCGAGCAGCCGGGCGCGTTCCACCGCATCCGGTTCCACGGCGACGGGCCGGGCGACCGGCCGGTCTACATCGAGACGACGCGGCCGGAGCTGCTGCCGGCGTGCGTCGCGCTGGTGGCCCACCCCGACGACGAGCGCTACCGCGAGCTGTTCGGCCGCAGCGTCCGTAGCCCGCTGTTCGGTGCCCGGGTGCCGGTCGTCGCGCACCACCTCGCCGAGCCGGACAAGGGCTCGGGCATCGCCATGATCTGCACGTTCGGCGACCTGACCGACGTGACCTGGTGGCGCGAGCTCGACCTGCCGACCCGCGCGATCATCGACCGGAACGGCCGGCTGCTGCCCGACCCGCCCGCCGGCGTCGCGCCCGAGCCGTACGCCGAGCTGGCCGGCCTGACGGTGCAGGCGGCCCGCGAGCGCGTCGTCGAGCTGCTGCGCGCGTCCGGCGATCTCGACGGCGAGCCGCGCCCGATCACCCGGCCGGTGAAGTTCTACGAGCGCGGCACCAAGCCGCTGGAGATCGTCACGACCCGGCAGTGGTACATCCGCAATGGCGGGCGCGATCGCGAGCTGCGTGACCGGCTGCTGGCCCGCGGTGCCGAACTGGCCTGGCACCCGCCCTACATGAAGGCCCGCTACGACAACTGGGTCGAGGGCCTGGCCGGCGACTGGCTGATCTCCCGGCAGCGGTTCTTCGGTGTGCCGATCCCGGTCTGGTACCGCCTCGACGCCGACGGCGAGCCGATGTACGACGAGCCGATCGTCCCGGCGGAGGACGCGCTGCCGGTCGACCCATCGTCCGAGGCGCCGCCCGGGTTCGACGAGGGGCTGCGCGGCAAGCCGGGCGGGTTCATCGGCGACCCCGACGTCATGGACACCTGGGCGACGTCGTCGCTGACCCCCCAGATCGCCGGCGGCTGGGAGCGCGACCCCGACCTGTTCGGCCGGGTGTTCCCCTACGACCTGCGGCCGCAGGGGCACGACATCATCCGCACCTGGCTGTTCTCCACCGTCGTGCGCTCGCACCTGGAACACGACTCGCTGCCGTGGACGAACGCCGCGCTGTCGGGGTGGATCCTCGACCCCGACCGCAAGAAGATGTCCAAGTCCAAGGGCAACGTCGTCACGCCGATGGACCTTTTGGTGCAGCACGGCTCCGACGCGGTGCGCTACTGGGCGGCCAGCGGGCGGCTCGGCACCGACACCGCGTTCGACACCGGGCAGATCAAGATCGGCCGTCGCTTGGCCATCAAGATCCTTAACGCGTCGAAGTTCGTCCTCGGCCTGGGCGACGTGCCGGAGGGCACGGTGGTGACCGAGCCGCTCGACCAGTCGATGCTCGCGGCGCTGGCCGCGACCGTCCGCGAGGCCACGGCGGCCTTCGAGGCCTACGACCACACGCGCGCGCTCGAACGCACCGAGCGGTTCTTCTGGGACCTGTGCGACGACTACCTGGAGCTGGTCAAGGCCCGCGCCTACGGTTCCACCGGCGCCGAAGGCTCCTCGCCGGATGCCGCGGGGCCGTCCCTCCCTGGCGGTACGGCCGGCGAGGTGCCCGACCAGGGCGCGCTGTCGGCCCGCGCCGCGCTGCGGCTGGCGCTGTCCGTCGTGTTGCGGTTGTTCGCCCCGATCCTGCCGTACGTGACCGAGGAGGTCTGGTCGTGGTGGCAGGAGGGCTCGGTGCACCGGGCCGCCTGGCCCGACGCCGACGAGCTGCCGTCCGCAGGCGACCCGGCGGTGCTGGCGGCCACCTCCGACGTGCTGCGGCAGGTCCGCAAGGCCAAGTCGACGGCGAAGGTGTCGATGCGCGCCGGCGTCGGCCGGGCGGAGGTGCGCGGCGCCGACGTCGCCCGCCTGGCCGTCGCCGACCTGCGCGCCGCCGGGCGGATCATCGACCTGGTGCTGGAGCCGGCCGCGCGCGAGGGCTTCAGCGTCGACGTCACGCTCGCGTCCTGACCGGGGCGGCCCGTGGCACGGCTGCTGATCGTCCACCACACCGCCTCCCCGGCGACGCAGGAGTTGCTTGAGGCGGTGCGCTCCGGAGCGCGGGCCGACGAGATCGAGGGCGTCGAGGTGGTGACCCGGCCGGCGCTGGGCGCCACCGCGACCGACGTGCTGGAGGCGGATGCGTACCTCCTCGGCACTCCGGTGAACATCGGCTACATGAGCGGCGCGCTCAAGCATTTCTTCGACCAGGTCTACTACCCCTGCCTGGAGGCGACGGCGCGCCGCCCGTACGGGCTGTACGTCCACGGCAACAATGACGCCACGGGCGCCGTACGCGCCGTCGAGGCGGTCGCGACCGGCTTGGGCTGGCGGCGGGTACGGCCGCCGGTCGTCGTCATCGGCGCGGTCGACCGGGCCGCCCGCGAGGAGTGCTGGGAGCTGGGCGCCACCGTCGCCGCCGAGATCATGCCCTGACCTCCGGCCGCTCCTGCCGTATCGGCCGACGGCGCCGGGCGGGCGGCATGCCGGGCCATGCCCCGCCGCACGTCGCCGTGCTCTCCCCGACCGGCCCGGCCCGGCGGGTACGGGGCGGCCGCCGGCCCGGCCGGGTCACCCGGTCATCCGTTCCCGCCGCCGAGCAGCAGCACGGCCAGGGCCAGGAGTACCGCCACGCCGACCGCGTTGGTGAGGACCGGCATGCGGGCGACGCGCCGGTCGTCCCACTCCTCGTGCCGGCTGGCGTAGCGGACCGTCGCGGTGACCGCGCGGCCGGCGCCGAAGGCGGTGCCGGTGAGGATCGTGCCGAGCGGCCCCTGGTGGGCGAGCAGCAGGCCGAGCGCGACGACGTACGGCGCGCTGGCCGAGACGTACGTGCGCACGCCGGTGCCCAGCTCGAAGCCGAACTGCAGCGCACCGAGGCGGACGTTCCGCCGCAACACCTCCTGCGGGATCTGTCGGGCGTTCTGCGGCAGCCGCAGGCGCAGCAACCCCGCCTCGCGGGCCACGCCCGCCGCGGCGACGGCCAGGATGGCCGCGACGCGCACCGAGGCGGGCAGCGGCGCGGCCAGGCCGGACAGCAGCCACAGCACCGTGGCGCTGAGGGTGCCCCCGAGCACGAGGCCGAGGGAGAAGACGGCGAGTACCTGACTCTGCCGGACCGGGGCCCGCCAACCTGGCGAGAACAGCACAAAATCGCTGTTGCGCGTTCAAACCGACCCCGACAGCGAGTACCCGGCGAGGGCCCCCACCGACGCCCAGCACAGCACGGCCCGCTCGGCCGCCGCCGCCGCGACGGCCAGGACGGCGAGTGCGGCGAACGGCAGCAGCGGCTCGGTCAGCCTCCGGCGCAACCGGCTCGCGGGCAGGACCTCACTTCGCGCAGACAACGGCCCACCGGCAGATCGACTTGTACCAGTGCCCGGCGGCGCTCTTCGTCCAGCCGTCGTGGCAGCGCCAGGTCACGGACGTGGTGCAGCCGCCGCACTTGTGGTGGTACGACCAGAGCCAGCCGTCGTACCTGCCCGCATAGCACTGGTTCGGGCGCAGCTTGTAGTGGCCGGGGTCGGAGACGCTGGAGCGGTGGAAGCCCTTGTGCTTGCCGCTCGTGCGGCACGCGCCCGGGACCACCGTGCTCGGGCCGCAGCCGGGTGAGCAGTCACCGTCGGCGTGCGCCGGGCACTTGGCGTAGATGTCGTAGTAGCCGCTGCTCGCCAGGGTGAAGCCGGCCGCCATCGCCTTGCGGGCCGGCGCGAACACGCCGAGGGCCGCCAGGCCCGCCGTGGTGCCGGCCGCGAGCGCGCAGCCGAGCACGGACCGGCGTCCCGTGCCCTCGGTAGTCGCGTTGGGCACCCGCCGGCGCGCCCTCGGCGCTCCGTCGGGCCGCGGCCCGCGGAGCATGGGGATCTCCTCCAGTTCGAGCATCCGTCGTCCTCCCCGTCAGTTCCGGCGGCCCGCCGGGCCGCCGCCTGCCGTCACGTCGTCCACCGTCACGTCGTCGCCCGCGTCGTGGTCCGCCGGCGCGTCGTCCACCCGCCCGCCGGCCTGCCGGACGAGCGCGTGCAGGGTGCGGACCGAACCGACCGGCTCGGCGGCCCGGATCCGCCCGTCCGGGCCGACCAGCACCGCGAACGGTGTGGCCGGTACGTCGTACAGTTCGAACAGATCCTCCTGGTCGGCGAGGATCCGCACCTGCCCGGGCGGGTCGCCGGCCAGGGCGCGACCGGAGAAGAGCACCCGGGTCGGCGGAGCGCCGGCCAGGTGCAGCGTTTCGTCGAAGATGTCGCGGCACACGGGACACTCGTCGCCGAGGAACAGCAGTAGCGTGGTGCGGCCCGGCTCCGGTGCGAGCCGCTCCAGGCGGGGCGCGGGCATCCCGGTGGCCGGTGCCGCGTCCGGCCTGCGCGGGCCCTGGGTGAGGTGGTGCAGCTGGCGGACCAGCCCGGCCACCACCAGGGCGAGCAGCACCAGGGCCGCCCACGTCACCAGCAGCGCGGTGGTCTCGAAGCTCATCCGGCGACGCTCCTTTCCGGGTCGGCCATCGCGACGGGCAGCAGCCACGCGGCGACGGCGAAGACGGCGGAGGACAGCGCGACGATGGCGGCGTGCTCGCCGCGGACGGAGGTCGCCGGGCCCGCGCCCGCGGCCGCCGTGGCCGACGCCAGCGCGAGCGCCGCGGCGCGGCCGGTCACCCATCCGCTCATCGGCGTGCCGTCGGAGGCGCAGCCGCACGGCACGCCGGGCCGGGTGCGCAGCACGTACAGGCCGTAAACGGCGTATCCGGCGAACAGCAGCGCGCACCCGATCGCCGCGAGCATCAGCGCGTGCGCCCGGCCGGTCAGCAGCGCGTACCCGGTGACCGCCCCAAGCGCTCCCTCGAGCGCGCCGACGCTGATCGCCAGTGGCCAGACCAGCACGCCGGGCACCGTGCGGTGCGCGGCGAGCGCCGCCGGTAGCCCGCCGGGCTCGATCAGGTGCCCGGCGGAGGCCATCAGCAGGACCAGCGTGACGGTCCCGGCCGACACTCCGGCCAGCATCTCCGCCATCAGTGGACGGTCTCCACCGTGATCGTTTCGAGCCGCTCCGGCACGTCACGCACATGTCCCTCGTCGTGCGGCAGTACGGTGACCACGGCGGAGGGCGTGGCCAGGAGGAAGTAGGTGGTGTCGTCGTCGAGCGTGTCGCGGAACAACTCGCCGGCCGGCAGCCGCGCGCCCGACCACGCGGGCAGCCGCCGCGCGGTCGTCCTGGTCAGCGCGGTGATCTCCAGCAGCCCGACGCCGGGGACCTCCTTGACGACCTCGGCGGGCTCGGCGATCCCGGCCCGTCGAGGGGCCCGGGTCGCGACCGTGAGACCGTCGGCGTGTTCGGTCAGCCGCAGAAGATGGAAAAACCATACGGCGTCCGCAGCGGTCGCGCCGTACATCGGAACGAACATCGAGTAATCGCGGCCTTCCCAGATGACCGCGAGCAAGTGGTCCTCTAAACCGACACGTTTGTCGTAATGGGTGACTCGGGCGGTTCGAAGCCGTCCGCCTTGAATGGAAAATTCGTCGTCGAAGTGGTGAATGCCGAGATCGTCCGTCCAGGCGGTCGCCGCCCGGCGGTCACCCGAGGTGAGCTCGTAGATACGCCCGCCGACCGCGAATCTCGTGACGGAGGTGTAAGGCAGGCTGAGGTCGAGATCCCCCGTGATTTCGAACCGATGGCCGTCCAGCGCCCTGTGCACCACACCGTTGGCCATGACGCACCCTTCCCTGCTGAATCGAAGCGTCTGAACGGAGACCATGATGCGAATCAACGTAGGCTTCGTTCGTTCGATTGGCGAGATGCACCGGTACGGTGCCCGAATGTGGCCAACCGCGCGTTCGTGCGAACAGGCGATGGCATGAAAGCGTCGGACCCGTACGCCACAGCGGAGCGGCGGCGCCCGGAGCGGGTGCCGCAGGGAGGTGACGGGTGACGGATCGGGGGCCGAGCGTGCCCGGCGTGCTGGCCGGTGCGGCCGCGTGGTGCTGGCGGCTCATCGTCGTCGGCATCGTCGTCTATGGGCTGGCGCGCATCCTCGACATGCTCCACCTGGTAGTGCTGCCGTGCGCGATCGCCCTGCTCCTGTGCGCCCTCCTGAATCCGATCACCGCGCGCCTGCGGCGCTGGATGCCGCCGCTGGCCGCCACCTGGCTGACCATGCTCCTCGCGCTGGGCGTGCTCGGCGGAGTCGGCACGTTCGTGGGCATCCAGGCCAATGACCAGTTCCCGCACCTGGTCGACCGTATCCGGCGCACCGTCACCCACGTGCAGCACTGGCTGGTGACCGGGCCGCTTCACCTGAAGAGCTCCCAGCTCCAGTCGATGGTCAACGAGCTGCTGAACGAGTTGCAGCGCCAGCGCGGCAAGCTGTTCAGCACGGCGTTCACCGGGGCGACCGTGGCCGGAGAGGTCCTCGCCTCGCTGGTGTTCATGTTCTTCGTGACGTTCTTCCTGCTCAAAGACGGCGCGGGCATCTGGCGGTGGCTGATCAGCGGCATGGGCGCGCACCGCGCGCGGGTCGACCGCGCCGGCCGGGCCGCATGGGAGACGCTCTCGCAATACGTCCACGGCACGGTGATCGTCGCCGCCATCCACTCGGTGGTCATCGCCGTGACCCTCGTCATCATCGGCGTCCCGCTGGTCGCGCCGCTCGCGGTGATCGTGTTCTTCGGCAGCTTCATCCCGATCGTCGGAATCCTCGTCGCCGGCGCCGTGGCCGTGATCGTCGTGTTCAGCTTCAAGGGCCTGGTCGCCGCCCTGATCTTCCTCGGCATCCTGGTGCTGGAGCAGCAGCTCGAAGGGCATGTGCTGCAACCGCTCGTCGTCGGCCGCTGGGTGCGCTTCCACCCGCTGGCGATCATCCTGGCGATCACGATCGGCGGTGTGGTCGGCGGCATCCCGGGAGCCGCCGTCGCGGTGCCGACCGCCGCGGTCATCTACCGGGCGTGGTCGGCCCTGCGCCACGATCTGCCCGGGCCCCCCGCCGGTCCGGGCCGTGCCCTGCCTCCCGACGGCCCGGGTGACCGTCCCGGCGGCGGGCCGGGAGGCGGACCGGACGCCCGGCCGGATGATGGGCCGGAACCGGGAGACGGAGCGAGCGGAGGGTCCCGCACGGAGACGGGCGGCGGGTCGCCGCACGGCCGGCCCGGCGGCGAGGAGGCCGAACCCGCGGGCGACGAGCCACCCGCGCCGGGTTCCCCGCGGGCGAGGCCTCCGGCGGCGGCCCGCCGCCGAGCCCGAGAGAGTGACGACCGGCCGGTCACGGTCGTCGGGCCGGTACGCCGCACGCGGTAGGGTCACGGCCTGTGACGCGCACCCTGGCGGCGGCGAGACCGCGCCCTCAGACGACGAGGTGGAGCCATTGACCGTGGACGTTCTCATCCAGCGGCTGGACCCCGGCCTGCCCATACCGTCGTACGCCCACCCCGGCGACGCCGGAGCCGACCTGTTCGCCGCCGCCGACGTGGAGCTGGCGCCCGGCGCCCGCGCCCTCGTGCCGACCGGGGTCGCCATCGCCCTGCCCGACGGTTACGCCGCCTTCGTGCACCCGCGGTCCGGGCTGGCGGCTAGATTGGGGGTGACGATCGTCAACGCTCCCGGCACCATCGACGCGGGCTACCGGGGAGAGATCAAGGTCACCCTGCTGAACACCGGCACCGAGAACACCGTGCGGCTCTCGCGCGGCGACCGCATCGCGCAACTGGTCGTCCAGCGTGTCGAGAGGGCGGTCTTCCATGAGGTCCAGACCCTGCCCGGATCCGCCCGCGGCGACGGTGGCTTCGGATCCACGGGCGGGTACGCAGGAGCCGTAGAGGGCCGCACGGCGGCCGTCCAGCACAGCAGCGAAGGAGCGTGAGTCGTGTTTCGACGCCGTCGTCGGGACGACAAGCCCGAGAAGAACCTCGAGCCGACCGACGAGGAGACCGTCGCGGCCAAGGAGTCCGAGGAGCCGGACGCCGAGCCCAAGCCCGAAACGGTGCCGGCGTCCCTCCACGGCCCCTGGGACGTCGACGCCGACGGCATTCCCGAGATGGAGCGCGTCGATTTCGGCGCGATTCAGGTGCCGATCGGCGAGGGCATCGAGATCCAGGTGAACGTCGAGGCCGTCGAGCAGGACGAGCACGGCAACCCGGTCGGCGGTCGGATCGTCGCCGTCACCGTCGTGCACGGCGAGAGCGGCCTGCAGATCCAGCCGTTCGCGGCGCCCAAGAAGAGCGGCATCTGGGACGAGGTTCGCCGGGAGACCGCCGAGGAGATCAAGCAGGCGCAGGGTGAGACGCAGGAGGCCGAGGGCCCGTTCGGCACCGAGCTGCACGGGATGGTCCCCGTCGCCATCCCCGAGGAGATGAAGGACCAGGTGCCGCCTGAGATCGCCGAGCAGGGCTTCGGCTGGCAGCCGGTCCGCTTCATCGGCGTCGACGGCCCCCGCTGGTTCCTCCGCGGCGTGCTCCAGGGTGCCGCGCTGCAGGACCCCCAGCAGGCCCGGGTGATGGAGGAGATCTTCCAGAACGTCGTCGTCGTGCGCGGCGACGCACCGATGCCGCCGCGCGAGCTGCTGGAGTTGACGCTGCCGGCCGAGGCGCAGCAGGCCATGGCCCAGCAGGCCGGGCAGCAGGAGGGGGAGAACGGCAGGCCCCCTCTGAACCCTTTTGAGCGCGGGCCGGAGATCACCGAGGTTCGCTGACCGACGAGATCCGGTGGCCCGGGCGTGGCGAGCAAGCGGCTTGAGCGTCTGCTGGACGAAGCGGCGCACGCCGGAGCTCGAAGCGATCCGTGAGGTGAACCTCCGGATCGGCGCCGACCTGTTTCATCCCCGACGTGACGGTCGGGGATGCCGCCGCGCCGTCCGCTCCCGGGCCGTTCATGGAGACCGGCGACGTGACGCTCGTCGTGGAGATCCTCGGCCCGGGCAACACCGCGTTCGAGCCGGCATGGAAGCCGCAACGGTATGCTGCCGGTGGCATCGCGTACTACCTGGAGGTCGAGCTCGGTGGCGTGCCCGAGGTCACCGCGTACGAGCTGCGGGGCAAGGGGTACGTCAAGGTCGCCGACGCGCATGCGGAGGAGCGCCTCAAGCTCCCCGAGCCTTCACGATCGACTTCGCCCCAGCCGACCTCGTCGGCCCGTGCCGCCCCGCCTGAACGCACGGCGTCGCCCGCGGCGCAAACGGAGCGGGTGCGCCGTCCTCGGCGTCCGCGGCGCCGCGGTGCCCGGCCCGGGCGGCGCGGCCGGTCGCCGGTTCAGACGGAGAGCATTTCGAACGGTACCGCGTGCGTGACGCCGGCCTCCGCGCCCGCCCGCTCGGCGATGCCGGTGAGGAACGCCGCCGGGTCGAAGTCGCCGCCGAGACCCGCGAGGTAGACCTTGTGCGCGCGCAGCGAGGCGATACCCGCGTCGAGGTGGCCGGTCACGTCGACGTAGTGCGCGGACCGCGGCGAGCCGGCGAACAGCGCGAACCGGACCCCCTGCCACGGCTCCTCGTCCAGGTCCGTGAACACCCACCGGTTGGCGGCGTCGCGTACGGCGTCGGCCACCGCCAGGCCGAACGCCCGGTGGTCGGCCATGTTGAACCCGCCTCCGCCGTGCCAGGTCTCGCGGAAGTTGGTCGACACGACCACGTCCGGCCGGTGGCGCCGGATGGCGCGGGCCAGGTCGCGGCGCAGCGGCAGGCCGTACACCAGTATCCCGTCGGGATGGTCGAGGAACTCCACGACGTCGACGCCGACCTCGCGCGCCGCGGCGATCTGCTCCTCGGCGCGCAGCCGCCCGGCCCGTGCCGGCTCCATCGCGTCGATGCCCGCCTCGCCGCGGGTACCCAGCACCTCGATCACGGTCTTGCCCTGCGCGGTCCAGCGGGCGATCGCCGAGGCGGCGCCGTACTCCAGGTCGTCGGGGTGGGACACCACCGCGAGCGCCCTCTGCCAGTCTTCGGGTACCGGTTGCATGATCCGCACGATAACCAGCGGCGGCACGCCCGCCCCCGCCAGGCGGCAGGAGTCCGCCGAAAGACCGAGCGCCCACCGGTCCCTGGACGGACGACGCCCCGGACCCGGGACCGAGGCCGCGCCGACCCGGGACCGAGGGCGCGCGTGGCCGCCGGAGCACGGACGGGCCGAGACGGCGTTCACCGAGCGAAACCTGCGGGCCGGGGAGGACGACCCCGGCCCCCATCCGCCGGCTCGCGGCAAGCGCGGCCCGTCGTGGGCGGCGCCCGGCGGCAGCCCGAGGCCATGCCGCGGGGACCCGATGGAGGAACGCGGCGGTCGGCGCCGGCGTCACGCCTGGCGTGCACGCCCGAGGCGATCGCCACACACCGCGCGACGAAGGCCGCCGCCGACGCCGGGACGAGGAACGATCCCTATGTGGCCCCCGCCGCGGGGGACAATCGAGGAAGGGGGGTGAGCCTCATGGCGACCCGTCGCCGGCTCATGCGGCACATCATGGCCGCGCCGGGCATCGGCGGCACGCTGCTCCGCCGCCGTGCCGGCGCGGACCCTGACGCGCCCGTGGAGCCGGGCCCGGAGGAGGCCGCGCACGCCGGCCCGCGCGCGTCCACGTGCCCGGCCGCGTCCACCTGCCCGGGCGCGGACGCCGGTCCGAACGCCGGCACGGGCGGGGGCGCGAAGGCCGGTGGGAAAGGGGGTGGCGGACGGGACGCTGGGCCGGGCGCGGATGCCGTATCCGGTGGTTCGGTCCCGGGTGCGGGCTCAGCGGCCGATGCCGCCGCGAGAGCGGATGCCGATCCGGGTGCCGCCGTGGCGGCGGGCGCGGGCGCGGGCGAGGGCGCGGAGGCGGGCGCGAGCCCGGAGGGCGACACGGTGGGCGCCGGTCCGGACGGCGACGCGCGGGCGGACGCGGGCCGGCGCGGCGGGCCGTGGGCGGCGGACGAACGGGTCGTCGTGGCGCTGGCCGGGGGACCCCGTGGTGACACGCTGATCCGCCGTGCCGCGCGGATCGCCGCCCGCGCCGGCCCCGGCGAGCTGATCGCCGTGCACGTCGCCCGGGCCGACGACCGCCTGTCCGACGGCGCGCCGGATGCGCTCGCCCGCCAGCGGGCGCTGATCGAACGACTGGGCGGCTCGTACCACCACGTCACCGGCGACGACGTGCCGAAGGCCCTGCTGGAGTTCGCCCGCGGGGTGAACGCCACGCAGCTCGTCCTCGGCGCGAGCGGCCGGCGGGGCCTGCGGCGGCTCGTCGGTGCGGGGACGGTGGCGGCCGTTCTCCGCGAGGCCGGCGACCTCGACGTGCACCTGGTCCCGCACGATGGCACCGGTACCGGCCGCGGCCCGGCGATGCCCGGCCGCACCGCCGCGCTCGGCCGCCGCAGGCGCGCGGCGGGCTGGCTGCTCGCGGTGCTCGCGCCGCCGCTGCTGGCGGTGCTGCTGTCGGCGGGCGGGGGACGCGCCGGGCTCCCGGTCGGGCTGCCGTCGTTCCTCGCCCTGACCGTGGGGGTCGCGCTGGTCGGCGGACTCTGGCCCGCGGTCGTCGCGGCGGTGGCCGGGTTCCTGCTGGTCAACTGGTTCTTCACGCCGCCGCTGCATACGTTCTCGGTGGCCGAGCCGGCGAACGCGTTCGCGCTGGCCGTGTTCGTCGCGGTCGCCGTCGCGGTGGCGACGGTGGTGGACCTCGCCGCCCGCCGCAGCACCCAGGCGGCCCGGGCGCGGGCCGAGGCCACCACGCTGAGCATGCTGGCCACGAGCGTGCTGCGCGGGGAGGACGCCCTGCCCGCGCTGCTCGAACGCCTGCGGGAGACGTTCGCGCTGTCGTCGGTCGCGCTGCTGGAGCGAACCGGGGACGCCTGGACGCGGGTGGCGTCGGCGGGCCCGGCCCCGGCCGCGCGGCCCGCCGACGCCGATGTACGGGTGCGGGTGACCGACGCGTTGACGCTCGCGCTGGACGGCCGGGAGCTGCCGGATGCCGACCGTCGGGTGGTGGCCGCGTTCGCCTACCAGGCGGCGGCCGCGCTCGACCGGCGGCGGCTCGCCGAGCAGGCCCGCGAGGCGCGGCGGCTCGCGGAGGGGAACCGGATCCGCACGGCGCTGCTCGCCGCCGTCTCCCACGATCTGCGCACGCCGCTGGCGTCGATCAAGGCCGCCGTGAGCAGCCTGCGCTCGCCGGACGTGCGCTGGGATCCGGCGGACGAGGCCGAGTTGCTCGCCGCCATCGAGGAGTCGGCCGACCGGCTGGACGGCCTGGTGGCGAACCTGCTCGACATGAGCAGGCTGCAGACCGGCGCGGTCAACCCGCTGGCGCGGCCGGTGACGCTGGACGAGGTGATCCAGCCGGCGCTGGCCGGCGTCGCCGGCGACCAGGTCGTGGTCGAGGTGCCGGAGGACCTGCCGCCGGTGCTCGCCGACCCGGGGCTCCTGGAGCGGTCCCTGGCCAACGTCGTCGAGAACGCCGTGCGGCACGGCGGCGGCCGGCCGGTCCGGATCGGCGCCGTCGCACGCGACGGCCGGATCGAGCTGACGGTGGCCGACCGCGGGCCCGGCGTGCCGGACCAGGCGAAGGACCGGATCTTCGAGCCGTTCCAGCGGCTCGGCGACCGGCCGCGGGGCAGCGGCGTGGGACTCGGCCTGGCGGTCGCGCGCGGTTTCGCCGAGGCGGTCGGCGGCCGCCTGCGCGCCGAGGACACCCCAGGCGGCGGGCTGACGATGGTGTTCTCGCTGCCGGCGGCGGAGAACGCTGACGCGGCGCACGGTACGCCGCCGGAGGAGGAGCCGACGTGACACGGGTGCTGGTCGTCGACGACGAGCCGCAGATGGTCCGCGCGCTGCGCATCAACCTGCGCGCCCGCGGCTACGAGGTGGACGCCGCGCCGGACGGCCGTACCGCCCTCGACCTGGCCGCGCGCCGCCATCCCGACGTGGTCATCCTGGACCTGGGCCTGCCGGACATGGAGGGCGCCGAGGTGATCGCGGGAGTACGGGGCTGGAGCGGCGTGCCGATCATCGTGCTGTCCGCACGACACGCCTCGGACGAGAAGGTGGAGGCCCTCGACGCCGGGGCGGACGACTACGTCACCAAGCCGTTCGGCATGGACGAGCTGCTGGCCCGCCTGCGGGCCGCGGTGCGGCGGTCGGCGCCGCCCGAGGAGGACGCCGTCATCGTCACCGACGACTTCACCGTCGACCTGGCGGCCAAGAAGGCGACCCGCAACGGTGCCGACGTGCGGCTCACGCCGACGGAGTGGCACATTCTGGAGGTCCTGGTCCGCCACGCGGGCCGCCTCGTGGACCGGCAGCGCCTCCTGCGCGAGGTGTGGGGTCCGGCGTACGAGAACGAGACCGGCTACCTGCGCGTCTACCTCGCCCAGCTCCGCCGCAAGCTGGAGCCGGACCCGTCCCACCCGCGGCATCTGATCACCGAGCCGGGCATGGGCTACCGCTTCGAACCCTGACCGGCCGCTCTCCGGACCCACGGCCCGCGATGGCTGCCGGGTCGCGCGGGGACGGGCACGCGTGCGGCGGCGGGCACGGTCCGCGGGGGCCGGCGCCGGTGCGAGCGAGCGATGCGGTGCGGAGCGGCATGGGCGCGGCGCTCGCGCTGCGCGCCTTCGCGCAGGGCTGCACCGCAGTGCTGACCGGGCGGGCGGACACCCGGCGTCCGCGGGAAACGGCAGGCGCACGCCGGCCGGGCGATCCGCTGGATGCACCATCCACACCCTGAAGCGGACCTGCCCGGACCACCGGGTCCTCGCCGACGCCGCGCGCCGGGTGCGGCCGCCGTCGCGGGCGGCGGCGAACCGGGCCGAAGGTCCCGGCGCCGGACGACCGTCGGCACTGAACGCCGTCCGCCGGGGCGGAAAGGCTGAGAGATGGCCGTCGCGTGAAGGAGGTCACCGTGAACGAGCGAGACGACCGGCCGGCCGTCCTCGTCGGCTACGACGGGTCGCCGGGCGCGGAGCAGGCGCTGCGCTGGGCGGTGGAGGAGGCCGAGCTGCGCGACCTGCCGCTGACGGTCTGCCACGCCTGGCACTGGCCCTATCCCTTCCGCCCCCTGGCCCGGCCGATCCTGGAGCAGGTCGAGGCCGTGGGCGCCACGGTGACCGAGGACGGCGCCAGGCGCGCCCGCGAGCTGTCCTCCGGTCTCGACGTGCGCACCCTCCTGGTCCAGGGCGCGACCTCGGCGGTGCTGCTGGAGGCGGCGCGGAACGCCGCGCTGGTGGTCCTGGGATCCCGGGGGCACGGCGGGTTTGAGGAGCTGAAGGTCGGCTCGTCCGCCGCTCAGGTCCCCGCGCACTGCGTCGTGCCGGTGATCGTCGTACGGCCGACGCTGCCGCCCGTGCGCCGGGACGGCGGCCGGATCGTCGTCGGCGTGGACGGATCGCCCGCGAGCCGGGCGGCCCTCGACTTCGCCTTCGGCGAGGCGGAGCTGCGCGGCGCGGCGGTGACCGCCGTCTGCGGCTGGTGGGACCCGGGTGCGCTGCCCGGCCCCGACCGCGCCCCGTTCATCGACCACCCGGCGCTGCGAGAGGAGGCGCGGGCCCGTTTCGAGGAGACGGTCGCGCCGTGGGCGACCGCCCACTCGAAGGTGGCGGTCGACACGGAGTTCGTGATCGAGCAGCCGCGGCGTGCCGTCGTGCAGGCGGCGATGGGTGCGATCCTGCTGGTCCTCGGCGACCGCGGCGTGGGCTCGTCCCCGGCGACCCGGCTCGGGCCGGTGACGCAGGCGGCACTGGCCGGCGCGCCGTGCCCGGTCGCGACCACTCCTGCCCCTTTGGACGCTGTTTGACCTGGTGTGCGTAAGTAACGTCATGTCACCGTTGGCGAGGGTCTTTTCCGAGGGAAAATGACATACGCTTGCGGATCGTGGAAGAAATGCCGGCCGGTACGGCGCGGGTAAGCGGCGGCCCGGGCCTCCGCAGGCTGGGTGGCCTCTTGCGCCGCCTGACATCGAGCAGGGCGGAGTTGGAGGCCGAGGAGCTGCGGAAGACCACCGGCCGCGAGGGCGCCACCCCGATCCGCTCCTGTACCGCACGTAGCCGCACGTGCGTGATGGGTACGCTACGAACCGTGACACTACGACCGCGGGGCGGGGCTCCGGCCCTGGAAGCGGAGCTGTACGACGGCTCCGACGTGATCAGCCTGGTCTGGCTCGGCCGGCGGCGCATCGCCGGCATCGAGCCGGGGCGGCTGGTGCGCGCCGAGGGCCTGGTCAGCATCCAGGACGGCCGCAAGGTGATGTTCAACCCCAGGTATGAGCTGCGGGACGTCTCATGACCGAGCGGAGGCGGCCGGGGTCGGCCGGCGCCGGGGGCACCGCCCGCACCGACGCGGCGGCCGCCCGGCCCGAGCGGGCCGCGGCCGAAACGGCCGTCGAGGCCGAGATCCAGGAGCACATCGAGGCCGAGATCCGGGCGCACGCCGAGGTGGAGGCCGGGCGGGCCGGCGGTGCGGAGGCCGGGCGCGGGGCCGCCGGAGACGAGACCGCCGGAGACGAGACCGCCGGGGAGAAGGCCGCCGGGGAGAGGGCGGCCGGGGAGAGGGCGGCCGGGGAGAAGACCGCCCACGACACCGTCGAGGAGGCGGTGCGGGCGCAGCTCGCCAAGGCCCTCGGCGGCGTGCGCGGCGTCATCGAGGCGGCCGTGCCGACGGCCGGGTTCACCGTCTCCTGGATCGTGACGCACCGGCTGCAGTTGTCGCTCGGCATCGCCGCGGGCCTGGCGGTGCTCCTGCTGCTGGTCCGGCTGGCCCAGCGGTCGACCGTGCAGTTCGTGCTCAACAGCATCGTCGGCATCGTGATCGCGGCGTTCTTCGCGCTGCGCTCGGGCAATGCGGCCGACGCCTTCCTGCCCGGCATCCTCTACAACGCCGGCTACGCCGTCGGCATGCTGGTCTCGATCACCGTCCGCTGGCCGATCGTCGGCTTCCTCATCGGCTCGGTCACCGGCGACCCGACCGCGTGGCACCGCGACCGCGACATCGTGCGGCTGTGCTCTCGCCTCACCTGGTTCCTGCTGATCCCCTGCCTCATCCGGGTCGCCGTCCAGTACCCGCTGTACCTGGCCGGTCACGTCGGCTGGCTGGGCGCCTCCAAGGTCGCGTTGGGCTGGCCGCTGCAGGTCGCCGGCCTGGCCGCGATGGTGTGGCTGCTGGCCCGTGGCCGCACGCCCATGGAGTCGGCGGGACGGCCGGCCGCGGGGCCCGCCACGGGCACTCCGGAGCGCTGAGCCGAGCCGCAGCCACGCGCGGGCCCGAGCCACGGGACGCGCCGGGCTCTCGAGCCACGGGCACCCGCCGGGTCCGAGCACGCGGCCGTCGGGCGCCGAGCCCGGCCTACCCGCCGACGCGCCGGAGCAGGTCACGGCCGCCGGGGCGCCGAGGCCCCCAACGCACGTGCACCGACCGCGACCGGCGCGGCCGGGACGTGCTCGGCCCGACCCCGCGGCGGCCGGGCCGGGGTTGAGCCCTGGTCGCTGCGCCGGAGCACCGACCGCGGAGCACCGACCGCGGAGCACCGACCGCGGAGCACCGAGCGGGGAACCCCGAGCGGGCGGCGCGGCCGCCGGGGCGCCAAGGCCCCCGAACGGCGGCCGGGCCGCTGCCCCGGAACAGAGG
>JBEHYF010000113.1:0-17691 GCA_048498315.1 Actinomycetota bacterium | reverse complement strand
GGTGTCGGGGAGTAGCACAGACCCGGCGCGCCCGGTCCCGCCGCGGCGCAGGGGGCGATCCCCTGCGCCGCGGACATCGGAGGCCGGCGGGGGCCGGTCATGGGCTGGAGCAACTGATCATCGTCGCCTCGGGTGTGCCGCTGCCGTTGGCGGTGAACCCGAAGGTGGTACTGGCTCCGGCCGCGATCGAGCGGTTGTAGTCGGCGTTCCGCATGGTCACCATGTCGCCGTTGACGCTCAGCGTGCCGTTCCAGGCGCTGGCGATGGTCTGGCCGCTGCCGGGCATCCAGGTGACGCTCCAGCCGTTGAGGGTGCTGGTGCCGGTGTTCGTCACCGTCATCTGGCCCTGGTAGCCGCCGGACCAGCTGGTGACCACCGAGAAGTCCGCCGTGCACGTGCCGGTGCTGCCACCCGTGCCGCCGCCGTTGCCCTGGCCGACGCCGGTGACCTCGCCGTTACCGCCGTCGAAGACGACGTCGGAGCAGCCGTAGAAGGTCTCGGTGCTGTCCGAGCGGGACCAGACGGAGTAGATGATGTGCCGGCCGGTCTTGTTCGCCGGCAGGTTGCCGGTCCAGTAGTAGTAGCCGTCGAGGCTGCCGACCGGGCCGGTGTCGGCCGGGTGGTCGGCGACGAGGAACGGCGTGTCCTCGAGCTCATCCCAGGTGAGCGGCTTGGTCGGGTCCCAACCGTCCTTCGTGACGTACAGGTAGAACGTGCCCGGGTGCGCGGCCCACTTGTTGTAGCGGAAGTCGAAGCTCGCGCCGCTGGTGAGGTGGGTGACCGGCCAGTCGGTGCTGGGCAGGTCGAACCCGGAGTAGTTGGGGTTGCCGCCGCTGCACAGCTGCCCGTCGGGGATGAAGCCCCGGGTCCGGCCGGCACCGTCGGAGCGCAGCACGCCGAACCAGTTGTAGAGGGAGTTGGCCCCGCTCTGGGCGACCGCCGCCGCACACGCCGGGTTCTTCGGCACGATCTCACCGGTCGAGGTCAGACCGTCCTCGTAGCACAGGAACGTGCGGCTGCCCGGCTGCATCATGGCGCCGTGCCCCCATGCCGGTGCGGCCAGCAGCATGCCCGCGACCAGGACGGGCACCGCGATCACGACGGCCCACACCAGTCGCGCTCGCCTTCTCACCGCGCCTTCTCTCACCGCATCTCTTCCCTTCCACCGGCCGTGTTCGGGCACGGCCCGCTGCGGATCGTTCAGGTGGCGTGGGAGCGCTGTGATCAGAATCGGCGGGCCCTGCCGGAGGGTCAAGGACGGCCGGGGGCGGTACGGGCCGCCGGTCCGGAAGGCGGCGATGACCTGCGGGTCGGCCGGCTGGACCCGGCGTGCCCGTGAAAGCGGGTGAAAGCGGCGGCGGCCGTGCGCCACCGCCAGCGGGCCGGAGCGGGCCCGCCCACGGGCGGCCCGCGTCCGCGCGTCCGGGTGCGTTACTTGCCGCCCACGCCGGCCAGGCCGGCGATGAGCCAGCGCCGGGCGAAGACGTACGCGATGAAGATCGGCATTGCCGACACCAGCACCGCCGCCATCAGCCCGGGAACGTCGGAACCGAACTGGCCCTGGAAGTTGTACAGGCCGAGGGTCTGCACCCGCTGCTCGTCCGACTGGGTCAGGATCAGCGGGAAGAGGAAGCCGTTCCAGGCGTTCAGCGCGCTGTAGATCGACACGGTGGTCAGCGCGCTGCGGCTCATCGGCAGCGCCAGGCTCCACATGAGCCGGGTGGCGCCGCCCCCATCGATCGCCATCGCCTCGTACAGCTCGCGCGGCACGTCGCGCAGTGAGGAGCTGAGCACAAGCACGCTGAGCGGCAGCCCGAAGGCGACGGTGGGCAGCACGATCGCGGTCAGCGAGTCGTACAGGTGCAGGCGAGTGATGATCAGGTACACCGGGATGATGGTCGCCTGGGCGGGGATCGCCAGGCCGGCGAGGAACACCCGGAACACCGCGGAGACGGTCTTGTGCCGGGACCGCACGATCGCGTACGCCGCCGGGAACGCGAGCACGACGGTGAGCAGCACGCTGGCGACGGTGACGATCGCGGTGTTGAGCAGGTAACGCGGGAAGCCGAGGCGGAACACGTCGGCGAAGTTGGATCCGGTCAGCCGCGTGGGCAGCGAGAGCGGGCCGCCGTCGAGGTAGGAGTCCCGCGGCTGCACGCCGGCCTTGACCATGATCCAGATGGGCAGGACGACGAACGCCAGCCAGATGACGGTGAGCACGCCGGCGATCCAGTTGGGCCGGCGACGCACCCGTTCCCTCCGGTGGCGTCGGGGCACCACGCCGGGAGCCTGCTGTCTCAGGACGGCCATGTCAGATGCCCTCCAGCGTGCTGCGCATCTTCGAGAACCCGGAGAACCGCACGATCAGCAGCGACAGCACGGTGCCGAGCGCCACGAGGGCCAGCGAGATGACGCTCGCGTAGCCGAACTGGTAGTCGCGGAACGCCGTGACGTACATGTGGTGCGGCAGGATGTTCGTCGCGGTGCCCGGGCCGCCGGCGGTGAGGATCAGCACGGTCTCGAAGTAGGTCAGCGACCCGACCAGCATCAGCACCGTCGAGGTGATGATGGTGTTGCGCAGCTGCGGCACCGTGATGTGCCGGAACTGCTGGTACCGCGTCGCCCCGTCGACGGTCGCCGCGTCGTACAGCGACTTGGGGATCTGCCGCGCCGCGGCCTGATACAGCAGCGTGTGGAAGGGCACGAACTGCCACGCGAGCACGACGACGACGCAGCCCATCGCGCCGTTCGGGCTGCCGATGATGTTGCCGTCGGGGTAGCCGATCCACGGGCCGACCTTGGCGGCCAGGCCGAAGTTGGGGTCCAGCAGGGTCAGCCACGTGATGGCGATCGCGGCCGTCGACATGAGCAGCGGCAGGAAGAAGATCGACGACAGCACGGCGCGGTTGCGCTGCCGTCCCGCGGCCCAGACGCCCAGCAGGAGCGCCAGCGGGGTCTGCACCGCCCACGACACGATCGTCAGCACGACGCTGATGCGCAGCGACTCCAGCACCGACGGGTCCTTGAGCAGATGCGTCCAGTTGGCCAGGCCGTTGAACGTGGGGTTGGACAGGCCGTTCCACGAGGTGAACGACAGGACCGCCACGAGCACGAGCGGCAGCCCCGCGAACACCCCGAAGAACACCGCGGCCGGCAGGACCCAGACCGCCCCGGGGCGGGCCGCGCGGTCCGCGCCGCCCCGGGGGGCCGTGGAACGGGCCTCGGTCACGGGGACCCTGGTGGCCTGCAGGGTCACTGCACCGACCCCAGCGCGGAGACGAACTGCTGTGGCGTCGCCTTGCCCGCGAAGACCTTCTGCAGGTTCGTCAGCAGCGGGGTCTTGAACTGCGGCAGCAGCGCCTGGTCCCACGACAGCGTGAAGTTCGGCGCCTTCTGCACCGTCTGGTAGACCCACGAGGCGAACTGCGGGGTCGGGGAGGCCGACAGCCGCGACTCCAGGCCGGTCACCGCGGGCACGTCGCCGGTCTTGATCAGCGCGTCGACGTACGCGGTGCTGGACATCTCCTTCTTGAGGAAGGCGATGGCGGCGGCGCTGTCGACGGACTTGGTGGCGACGGAGAAGTAGTTCGTCGGGTTGCCGACGACGTTCGCCGGGTCGCCCTTGCCGCCGGCCACGCTCGGGAACGGCGTGTAGGCCAGGTCGTTCTTGGCGAACTGCGGGTGCTGGCTGACCTGATTGGAGACCTCCCAGCTGCCCATGAGGTGCATGGCGGCCTTGCCCTTGGCGAACAGCAGCCCGGCGGCGCCGTTGACGTAGTTCACCGAGTTGAAGTTCGAGCCGAACGCGCCGCGCTTGACCAGGTCCTGGATGTTGGTCAGCGCCTGGGTGATGGCGGGGTCCTGCCAGGCGCCGGGCTTGCCGGCGGCGATGTTCTGGAACACGGTGGCGCCGCCGATGCGGTCCACCAGGTACTCCAGCCACATCAGCTCGGGCCACTGATCGATGCCGCCGAGCGCGAACGGCTGGATGTTCTTGGACTTGAAGAAGTCGACGAGCTTGAGCAGGTCGTCGTAGGTCTGCGGGGGCTGTTGCCCGTAGTGGGCGAACATGGTCTTGTTGTAGAAGATGACGACAGGCTGCATGCCGCGCAGCGGGATGCCGTAGTACTTCCCGTCGATCTGCCCGGCGTTGAGCACGGAGGGGAGGAAGGAGTTCTTCCAGGTGGGGTCGGAGTTCAGCGAGGGGGTGAGGTCGACGAGCTTGCCGGCCTGAACGTAGGGCCGGATGCTCCCGGCGCCCCAGTTGAAGAACAGGTCCGGGACGTTCGGCGACCCCATGCTGACCCGGAGCTTGTCGGTGAAGACCGCGCCGTCGCTGGAGATCGGCAGGAGCTTCACCTTGGTCTTCGAGATCTTGTTGAAGTCGTCGACGGCCTCTTGCTGAACCTTGTTCTGCGCCTGGTCGACCAGGACCCATGCCGAGATGGCCTTGCCACCGCCCCGGCCCGGGCCGGACGTGCCGCACGCGCTGAGTGCGGGCGCGGCCAGTCCGGCGACGCCGGCGGCTCCGGCGGCGGTGAGGAACCTGCGGCGTGAGAGGGGTGTTTCGCCCATCAGACCTCCTTGGCAGTGGGTGGCGTCGAGACGGGCGTAGCGACGACGCGCCGATAGTATTTCGAAAAATTTTCCGGGATCATGCTGCTGCCGTACCTTAAGAAAGCCCTGGGTGCCGGTCAACCCTTTCGCCATAACGATTGACACGTGCCGTGAAATCGGACCCCAGGGCTATGGAGCTTCGAAACATTGCGATAGCCTTCGGGCCGACACGGCTGTGCGATCCCGCGACGGGACACCCCTGCGGCGGGAGGGCATGCGCGAACCGGCGCGGCCGGCAGAAACGAAGGAGAAGGATCTGTGGGACGGCGAGTCCGACCGGGGGCGGCCCGGCGTCACCGGCGCGGTACGGCCGCGCGCGGGCGCAGGCGCGGGGCGTGCGGGCGCACGCGCGCGCGGACGGGAGCGGCGGCGTGAGCGACCAGCCACCGCGTCCGACGCTGGCGCTGATCGCGTCGGAGGCGGGCGTCTCCCAGGCCACGGTTTCGAAGGTGCTGAACGGCCGCACCGACGTGGCCCCGGCGACCCGCGAGCGGATCGCCCAGCTCCTGAAGGCCCATAACTACCTCGCCCCGGGCGGGCGGCGCGCCCGCCGCTCTGGGCTGGTCGACCTGGTGATCGGCGGCCTCGACAGCCCGTGGGCGGTGGAGATCCTGCGCGGCGTCGAGGCCGAGTGCGCCGAGCGCGGCGTCGGAACCGTCGTTTCCCTCGTCCGCCAGGACGACGCCCGGCCGCCGAGCTGGACGTCGCTGACGGCGATGCACGACAGCGACGGCGTCATCCTCGTGACCTCCCGCATGACCGCGCAGCAGCGCGCGCAGCTCGAACGCGCCGGCGTCGCCCTGGTCGTCATCGACCCGGTCGACCTGCCCGACAGCGACCTGGCCAGCGTCGGCGCCACCAACTGGGCCGGCGGCCTGTCGGCAACAGAGCACCTGATCGAGCTGGGCCACCGTCGCATCGGGGTGATCGGCGGCCCGCGCCAGATGCTGTGCACCCAGGCGCGCATCGACGGCTACCGCGCCGCGCTCGAACGCGCCGGCATCGCGGTCGACCGGCAGCTCATCCGGTACGGCGACTTCCGGCACGAGGGCGGCTTCCGCGCCTCACGCGAGTTGCTCGCCCTCGACGACCCGCCCACCGCGATCTTCGCGGGCAGCGACCAGCAGGCCATGGGCGCGTACGAGGCCGCCCGCCAGGCCGGCCTGCAGGTCCCCCGCGACCTGAGCGTCGTCGGCTTCGACGATCTCCCGCTGTGCCAGTGGCTGTCGCCACCTTTGACGACCGTCCGCCAGCCCCTGGAGGAAATGGGGCGGATCGCGGCACGGACCCTGTTCCAGCAGCTCGACGGCGAGACGCTGGTGAGCACCCGCCTCGAGCTCGCCACCGAGCTGAAGGTCCGGCTGTCCACCGCGCCGCCGCCCACCCGGAACTAGGACGTATCCCGTGGGCTCCGACAGCTGTGGGAGCGCCAGGCGCCCGCGGGATACGTCCTGCCTACCACGATCGTGAACGATCGGCAGACGGGAGATCAACCACCCATGGCCGAAGCGCTCCAGAACACCGCCCGACCGACCGAATCCTGGCGAGATCCCCGGCTGCCGGTCGCCGAACGCGTCGCCGACCTGGTGAGCCGGATGACCGTCGAGGAGAAGGCCGCTCAGCTCGTCGGGTACTGGGCCGCCTCCGCCGGCCCCGGTGAGGAGGTGGCCCCCGTACCCGACGACTTCGAGGAGCCGCCGCCCCTGGACGAGCTCATCGCCTCCGGGCTCGGCCAGCTCACCCGCGTGTTCGGCACCGCGCCGGTGCGCCCCGCCGACGGCGTGGCGCGGCTGCGCAAGCTGCAGGCACGCATCGCCGCCGCCAACCGCTTCGGCATCCCGGCCATCGCGCACGAGGAGTGCCTGACCGGCTTCATGACCTGGGGGGCGACCGTCTTCCCGTGCCCGCTGGCGTGGGGCGCCACGTTCGACCCGGCGCTGATCGAGGAGATGGCCGCCGCGATCGGCGGCGACATGCGGCGCGTCGGCGTGCACCAGGGCCTGGCGCCCGTCCTCGACGTGACCCGCGACTACCGCTGGGGCCGCACCGAGGAGACCATCGGCGAGGACCCCTACCTGGTCGGCCTCGTCGGCACCGCGTACGTCCGCGGCCTCGAACGCTCCGGCGTCGTCGCGACCCTCAAGCACTTCGCCGGGTACGCCTCCTCGCGCGCCGGGCGGAACATGGCGCCGGCCGCGATGGGCCCGCGCGAGTTCGCCGACGTCGTTCTGGAGCCGTTCGCGCTGGCGCTGCGCGAGGGCGGCGCCCGCGCGGTCATGCAGTCGTACGCCGACGTCGACGGCGTCCCCGCCGCGGCGGACGAGCGCCTGCTCACCGGATACCTGCGCGACGAGCTCGGCTTCACCGGCATCGTCGTCGCCGACTACTTCGCCATCTCCTTCCTGGAGAGCATGCACGGGGTCGCCGGCTCGCCCGGTGAGGCCGCCGCGCTGGCGCTGCGGGCCGGCGTCGACGTGGAGCTGCCGACCGTACGCTGCTACGGGCACCCGCTGGTCGACCTCGTGCGCGACGGCACGGTTCCGGAGGAGCTGCTCGACCGGGCCGTGACGCGGGTGCTGGCGCTCAAGTGCGAGCTCGGCCTCCTCGACGGCGCCGGCGACGGCGGACCGGCCGGCGCGGACGGCCCGGCACCCGCCGCCCCCGACGGCGCGGGCGCCGGAGAAGCGAGGGGTACGGCGGATCCGGCGGCCGGGCCGGGCTCGGGTCCCGCACCCGGCGACGGCGCCGGTCCCGCGGGTGATGCGGCGGCGTCCGGCTCCTCGGCGGCCACGAGCCCAGCGGCGTCCGGATCTTCGGCGGCCACGAGCGCGGCGGTGCCCGGCCCGGCGACGGGGACGAGCACGGCGGCGGCACACCAGGCGGGCGGCGACGGCGCCGGGCCGGTCCGGGCTCCCGGTGGCGGCACGGACGGGGCCGGGATCGACTTCGACCCGCCGGCGCACCGGGCGCTGGCGCGCCGCATCGCCGAGGAGTCGATCGTGCTGCTGCGCAACGACGGTGTGCTGCCGCTGGCCGCCACCGGACGGCTGGCGCTGGCCGGGCCGCTCGCGGACGACCGGCGCGGCATGCTCGGCTGCTACTCCTTCCCCAACCACGTGGCCGCGCGCTACCCCGGCCTCGACCCGGGCGTGCGGATCCGCACGGTCGCCGAGGCGCTGCACGCGGAACTGCCGGACGCGCGGATCACGACGGCGTACGGGCATGACGTCTTCGTGGCCGACGACGCGGACATCGCGGCCGCGGCCGCCGCCGCCCGCGACGCGGACGTGTGCGTGCTCGCGCTCGGCGACCGCGCCGACCTGTTCGGCCGCGGCACGTCGGGCGAGGGCTGCGACGCCGAGACACTCGCGCTGCCCGGCCGCCAGGAGGAGCTGGCGGAGGCGGTGCTGGGCACCGGCACCCCGACGGTGCTCCTGCTGCTGTCGGGCCGCCCGTACGCGCTCGGCGCGCTCACCGACCGGGCCGCCGCGATCGTGCAGGCGTTCTTCCCCGGCGAGGAGGGTGGCCCCGCGATCGCGGGCGTGCTGTCCGGCCGCGTCGAGCCGTCGGGTCGGCTGCCGGTGAGCATGCCGCGCCGCCCGGGCGGCCAGCCGGGCACGTACCTGACGCCGCGCACCGGCACGCGGTCGAACTGGAGCGCCGTCGACCCGACGCCGCTGTACCCCTTCGGCCACGGCCTGACCTGGACCACCTTCGCGTACGAGGACCTGGAGGTGGACACCACGGCGCCGACCGACGGCACGGTGCGGATCGCCGCCACCGTGCGGAACGCGGGCGAGCGGGCCGGCACCGAGGTCGTGCAGCTCTACCTCTCCGACCCGGTCGCCTCGGTGGTGCGGCCGGTGCGGTGGCTGGCGGGCTGGGCGCGGGTGCGGCTGGAGCCCGGCGCCGCGGCCCGCGTGGAGTTCGCCGTCCACGCCGATCGCACCTCGTTCACCGGCCGAGACCTGCGGCGCATCGTCGAGCCCGGCGTCATCGAGGTGGCCGTCGGCGGTTCGAGCGCCGACCTGCCGCTGCGCGGCGCGTTCACGCTCATCGGCCCCGAACGCGTGCTCGGCGCCGACCGGGTGCGCACCGTCCCGGTGACCGTCACGCCCCGTTGACCGCCCGGCGGGCGCCCCGGTCGCCCGCATCGCAGCGCCCGCCGTCCCGGACGGACGGGATCGACCGGATCACCGCGGAGGCGGGCGTGGCGAAGGCCACCTTCTACCACCACTTCCCGTCGAAGGGTCTGCGCCTATCTCGAAGAGCAGCACGCCCTGATCCGCCGCCACACGGCGCCGCGCGGCGAGACCTTTGAGGAGCGGGTGCTCTCCGTCTTCGATGCGATCACCGAGACCACCTGCGGCCCCGGCTTCCGCGGCTGCGCGTTCATCAACGCCGCCACCGAGTAGGCGACCCCGCGCGGCTCACCCGGCGGGCGTGCCGGCCGTGCCCGTCCCGGCAGCCCGCGTTCCGTCGCCGGCCGGCCGGGCGGTGGTACCCGCGTCAGTGAGCAGGCGGACGGGCAGTGGGACGTGCCGGGCACGGAGCCATTCGCCGAGCGCCTTGGCCTGCTTGTCGAAGCGACGCGCCTCGGTCGCGCCGCCGTCGAGCAGCCCGTGGATCACGAAGTTGACCGCCATGAGGTTCGGCAGGTCGTACCGGTCGATGGGCAGGTTCGCGGTCTCGGGCAGCAGCGTGCGGAGGCGTTCGGTGGTGAGCGTGGCGGACAGCCACGGCCAGGCGTCCGGGTCGGTCACCCAGACGCCGACGTTGGCGTTGCCGCCCTTGTCGCCCGAGCGCGCGTGCGCGAGGAGACCGAGCGGTCCCGGCACGGTCGGCCCCGGCTCGTACGGGACGGCGCGGGCCCGCGCGACCGTGTCGACCGGATCCGCGGTGCGCGGCGGCGGGACGACCTCCCGCCGCCCGTCGGCGTGCACGACGGTGTGGTCGAGTAGTCGCTGGGGGATCAAGGTCGGCCAGTAGACGCCGTACGCCGAGCCGGACCCGGGCACGCCCATGCCGTAGATGCCGGGGTAGCTGGACAGCGCGAGCTCGACGCAGAGTGCGGAGAACGCACGGCCGGCCACGCGCTGGTCGCCGTCGACGGAGACGTGCAGCAGGCAGGAGCCGGCCATCTGCTCGGCGGGGTCGGCGACGGGCACGCCGATCCGGGTGAAACGCAGATCGGTCACGGCCGGATCGCCGGCGAGCCGCGCCCGTACCGCCGACTCCACCAGCGCGGCCTTGGCGTCGACGTCCAGGCCGGTGAGCACGAACGTGGTGCCGTTGCGCCAGCCGCCCAGGCCGGTGATCGCCACCTTGGTCGTGGGCGGGGGCGGGGAGCCGGACGCGCCGCTGATCCGTACGCGGTCGGGCCCGACCTGGTCGAGCCGGATCGTGTCGAGGCGGGCGACGACGTCCGGGTTGAGGTATGCCGGGGCGCCGACCTCGTACAGGAGCTGCGCGGTGACGGTGCCGACGGTCACGGCGCCACCGGTGCCCGGGTGTTTGGTGATGACGCTGGAGCCGTCGCGGTCGACCTCGGCGATCGGGAAGCCGGGATGGGTCGGGTCGGCGATACCGGCGAAGCCCGAGAAGTTCCCGCCGGTGGCCTGCGCGCCGCACTCGATCACATGCCCGGCGGCGACCGCGCCGGCCAGCGCGCCGTGGTCGTCCGGCGACCAGCCCCACCACCAGGCGGCGGCACCGGTGACCAGGGACGCGTCGGCGACCCGGCCGGTGACGACGATGTCGGCCCCGGCGGCGAGCGCGGCCGCGATGCCGAAACCGCCCAGGTAGGCGTTGGCGGTGAGCGCGTCGTGGCCCCAGGAGGTGAACGGCGCGCCGGTGTCGAGGTTGGCCAGCTCGTGCCCGTCGGCGAGCAGGGCGGGCAGCCGCTCGGTCAGGTCGTCGCCCTCGACGTGGGCGACCGTGAGCGGCACGCCGGCCTTCGCCAGGAGCTCGCGGGTGTCGCGGGCGAGGCCGGCCGGGTCGAGGCCGCCGGCGTTGACGACGACCTTCACGCCGCGCTCGGCGATCTCGGCGGCCACCGGCTCGAGCTGGCGGAGGAACGTGGTGGCGTAGCCGCTGCTGGGTTTCTTGAGGCGGTTCTTGGCCAGCACCAGCATGGTGACCTCGGCCAGGTAGTCGCCGGTGATCACGTCTACCGGCCCGCCATGCAGCACCTCGGCGAGGGCGGCGAGCCGGTCGCCGTAGAACCCGGAGCAGTTGGCGATCCGTACCGGCCTGTCCATGCGACGCTCCAGGGTGACGATGCCGTTCCGGAGCCGTACAGCGGCCGGCCCCGGAAGGGGACGTTACCCGACGGCCAAGTCCTCGGCCACCGGCTCGTACGTGCGCGAACGTGGTAAGAAAATACTGCCTCAGACGCCACTTGTTCCAAGGAACACTGGAGGGAATCTAGAAATCCAGTTTTAAGTTCTCTCCAAGTGAGAGCCCCGGATTGGGGAGGACTCGAAGGGATCTTGGGAGGTGGTTCGCGATGCTGCTGACGTCGATCGACCCGTTCGTGCAGGAGTTCGAGCGCCAGTTCGACCGGCTGGCCCGCCAGGTCGCCGGGCAGTCCGGCGGCATGGTCTTGCCGATGGACTGCATCCGCCGCAAGGACGACGTGCTCCTGCGCTTCGACGTCCCGGGCATCGACCCCGACTCGATCGAGGTCACGGTCGACCGCGGGGTCCTCACGGTGAGCGCCCGGCGCGAGGAGGAGTACGCCGAGGACGACCGGCTCTTCGTGAGTGAGCGCACGATGGGGACCTTCACCCGGCGGGTCTACCTCTCCGAGCACCTCGACGCTGACAGGATCGACGCCGCGTACGCCAACGGCGTGCTCGCGGTCCGCATCCCGATCCACGAACAGGCCAGGCCGCGCAAGATTGCGATACGGAGGTCGGAGCGGAAGGCGATCCGCTGAGACGCGATCGCCGATGAAGCGGGCGCCGCGAGGCGCCCGCGCCGCTCTCCCAGCAAGGAAGGTTTCCTCAGCAAGGAAGGAGCCGCCATGTCGTCCCTGCCCATTGACGACGATCACGCACCGCTGTACTCGGTCGGCCAGGTGGCCGGCATGCTCGACGTGCAGCAGGCGTTCCTGCGGCGGCTCGACGAGTTCGAGGTGGTGCGTCCCCGGCGGTCGGCCGGCGGCCAGCGCCGCTACTCGCGCCACGAGATCGACCGCGTCCAGTACGTCGTCAAGCTCGCGGGCGAGGGGATGACCCTGCCCGCGATCCGCCGGGTGCTCGAACTCGAGCAGGAGGTGCGCCGGCTGAAGGAACAGGTGAAGGCCGCGCGGCGGCGCATCGCGGCCCTGGAGGCAGCGGCCGCACCGTCCGCAGCCGCACAGGCCCCGCCCGCGCCGACGCAGGATGAGACGACCGGGCGCTCCGGCGGCGCCTGACACCCGTGCCGTACCGGGGGCGCCCGGCCGCCGGCCCGGCACCGGGCCGCGAGACGGGAATGGTCACCGGGCCGGCACTGGTTCGGTCGGCGATCTCGCGAAGCAACCGGCGCCCGCTGTCAGAGCGTGGGGATCGGCTCGCCCGCCCGGCGGGGAACCAGCCGACGACCTGCCGAGACCTACCGGATGAGCCGGGATGCCCGCAGAGCCGGGGTCCAGATGGCCCCAGAGCCGGGCCCCCGAGCAGGGGCCGGATGCCCCCCCGGAGCCGAGGACCGGAACGACCGCCGGGCCCGGCGGGCTCAGCCGGCGGCCGTACGGGTGTCCGGGTGCCCGGGTGTCCGGCCGGAGCGCGGACGGCTCACTCGTCGGGGCCGCAGGACCACTGCTGGTCGACGACCTCGATGATCCCATCGCCGTACCGGGAGGGGTCCCAGCCGTCCGCCAGGAACAGGTCCGTGACGACGTCGGTGGGCGCGGACGCGGTCGGCTCGGCGGAGTGCTCCTGCGGCGCGCCGCGCTCGGCCAGCAGCCGCCGGGCGCTCTCGGCGTCCTTCACGAGCAGGCGGTACGTCGCCTCGACCCGCACGGCCGCGGCCGAGGACCGGGCCTCCTCGCCGCCGTCCGCCTCGCCGCCGCTCTCCTCCTCGGTGTCGCCGGCCAGCTCGTCCCCGAGGTCGCTGAACGGGTTTCCCCATCCGGTGAGCTGCATCGCGTCGACGACGTAGGTGATCGCGGCCGTGCGGAGCCGGTTGACCGCTGCGATCACGGCCTCGTAGTCATCGGGGTTCTCGGCCAGCGCACGCGCGTGCCGCCTGATGGCCTCCCCGATCTCCTCCGCGCCACGTAGAAGATCATCATTAGTGGCCATGACCGGCCCCTCCAATTCGCCCGATCATCACTTCTTCTTGCGCCAGCCGAAATGCCTGGTCTCCGACACTTCGCCCTTCTTGTTTATGAAGTCCACGTGGACGTGATCGTCCTTCGCGCAGGGCCCACGGAAGCGCGCGCGACCGCCGTGATTGGCGGCGTCCCGCGCCGCCTGCTCCGCTTCCTTCCTGCTTGCGAAGATTCCCCCGCCGGTGTTCTTCTTGCTGTTGGAAGGGGGCAGCCGCTTGGCGTAGGCGATGCCCTCTTCACGGCGTGCGGCGTCCTTCTCCCACTGCCGCATCTGGTCGCGGAACGATCCTCGGGTCACACTACCGCCACCGGCCCCTGCCAGCGCGAGGTCGTGGCCGCCCAGGGCGAGGTCGCCGAACGGCGCGCGAAGCTCTTCGGCGGTCTCCCGGAAGAAGTCCTTCAGCGCCGCGTAGCAACGGTACGATCAGGGCCGATGGCGCAGTGGGGCGGTGCGGGGCCAGGCATGGGCTCCGGTGGGGGCGACCGCGGTGCCGGTGAGGCCGACGATGGGCGGGTTCGCGCCTCCGTGATCGACGAACGGCTGGAGTCGCTGCGCGTCGAGCCGAGACTGCTCCGGTCGCCCGCGCAGAAATTGACCGGGCACATCATGGATGCGGTGAACGCCGCGCTCGCGGATTTCCGCGCCCACCGCAGCGGCGGGCAGGACATGCCCGATTTCGACCTTAATGAGATTGCCGACGATCTGCGTAAAAAGAGCGAGCAATTCGGACTGGAGATGCGCCGGACGCTGGCAGAGGCCGCCGAGCTCACGGCGGAGCTTCGCCAGTCGGGGGTCACGGTCGGCGATCTTCCGACCGTGGAGTTCGACGATCTCGGGAGGAGGTCGCCGACGTGCTGCGCCAGGTGGGCGGCGGCCGGGATGACGATGAGGATGAGGAAGTGGTCGGCGTCGGCGAGGCCCCGCACGGCCTGGCCAGGGCCGAGTGCGTACCCGAGGCCCGGCTGGTCGTGCTCGACGTCCACCCGCGGGCGATGCGGGGCACGGTGGAGCTGGAGGACAACGTCGTCGTGGCCGTCAACGCCGCCCTGGACGACCTGGCGGAGAAACTCCGCGAGCGGCGGGCCGAGTCCGGCGTCGACCCACGGATGCTGAAGGCGAGACTGGACGCGTTGCGGGAACGCAACATGGCGCGGCTGGAGTCTTACCTCAAGGCGCTCCGACGTGGTCCGCGGAATCGGACCGGCCTAGCCAGGGGAGAGGGCATGACAGAACAGCAGATCTCCTATGACCGGCAGCAGTTGCGGCGGTCCGGCGACGGCGTGGTGGCCGCCGCGCTATGCGGGCCCGCCTACAGGACTGCCAGGCGCGGATCGACGCCTTCGGGCAGTGGTGGAATCCCGACAATGACCCGAACGACCTGATCGGCGGCCTGCTCGACGCGTGCTTCACGGCCGCCCACCAGCTGATGATGGACACCGGCCACCAGAACCTCGACGTGCTCCACGAGCACGGGCAGGCGATGCAGGCGATGGCCGCGAACATGGACCAGACCGAGGCGGCGAACACCGACATCACCAAGTCGGTCTGAGACAGAGCACAGAAGTGGCGATCGAGCTTCCGGGCTGGCTGGCCAAGCTGTTCAACCTCATGGGCCTGGCCGGCGGAGCGGGCTGGACCAACGCGAACGAGGACACGGCGTCGAGCGTCGGCGGCGTCTACCGGGTGCACGCCGGCAACACGCAACCGTCGACGGCCGACGCGAAGGTGCACGGTATGCGGGCGACCGGCGCGGTGCAGGGCACGGCCGGCGACACGATGACGGCGACGGTCGAGCACCCGCAAGGACCGATCAACAACCTCATCGACCACAACAAGGGCGCCCTGACGATGGCGCTCCTCACCGGCACCGTCGTACCCCTGGGGCTGCGCGTTTACAAGATCGCAAAGCTCGTCGACGGGGCCGTCACGGTCGGGGAGATGGCCGCCTCGGCGGCCGTTCCGGGCGGCGAGATCGCCTGGCCGGAGGAGCTGGCGGCCGGCCGGATCGCACAGAACGCGATCACGAACACCCTGGCCAACACACTGATGGGCTGACCGGCCGCCTGCCCGCACCGTCTGCCGCGGGCCGCCTGCCCGCACCGTCTGCCGTGCCGTCTGCCGTGCCGCCTGCCGCGGCGCGGCACGCGGGCCCACCGGACTGCGGGGCGCGGGTCGCTGGGCGCGGTTCGCCGGGCGGTCAGGTTCTCCAGCGCCGCCACAGGTGCCAGGCGAGCCATCCGGCAACGGCCCGCCGCTTGAGCCAGCCCGGCAGCGCGCGGAACGGCACGAACTGGAGCGTGTCATCGAACGCCGTCTCGGCGGCGGGGTCGTCGCGGGCGTCGCGCAGGGCCTGCTCCAGCTCCGCCGGAAGCCGCCCGGACAGCCGCACGGCGTGGCCGAGCGCGAGGAATCCCATCCGGTGCACCTCCGCGTCGTCCGAGCGCGTGGCCCGCGCCACCCGGGGCGCCACCGCGGCCAGGTCGCCGTTGTTCAGCGCGAGCCCGGCGACCGCGATGCCGGCGTGCGGCTCGCCCCGGTCGAGCGCCTCGTCGACGATCGCCGGGTCGTCAACGCCGAGAAGCCCCTCGCCGGTGTCCCAGGAATAGTCGTCGAAACGCGACGTGTGGCCGGTCATTCTGGCAGCACCCGGAACTTCTTGTCGATCATTCCCATGCGGCGCAGTTTCGTGATGATCTGCGAAGGGATCGTCTTCGGGTCGGGAACGTGGCCGTGGTACCACTCCTTGGTGATGTTCCCCTCCTCGTCGGTGATGAAGCGATGGCGGTCGAGAACGACGATCTCCTGGTTCTCATAATCGACGCCGTACCTCCGGAACACCGCGGGATTGTCGGGTGACGGGTCGAACGAGCGGTCCAGCGCCGCCTGGCCGTTCTTCGGCCTCGGGCTGGCGACGCCGTGCGCGGTGTTCCGCGCGGTGGTCCCGTGCTTTCCGTATTCGGAGTCGTCGTAGATGCGGTACGGCGCGAGGCCGAGCGGGTCGTACCAGGTGAGCGGGTTCCGCACGTACGTGCGCGGGTTCGGCGCGGGCGCGAGGCCGAGCGGGTCGGGCGCGGTGTACCGGCCGGTCTCCGGGTCGTAATAGCGGTGGAAGTTGTAGTGCAGCAGGCTTTCCGCGTCGTGGTACTGCCCGGGGAACCGCAGCGGGCAGTGCGCGGCTCCGTCGCCCGCCGGCACGTCCACCCCCCACAGCGTGGGGCGGTGCCGCCAGACGAGGTTGCCGGCGCCGTCCACCATCTCGGCCGGCGTTCCGATCAGGTCGGTGACGATCCCGTAGAAGCGCTCGTCGTACCAGTCCCGGCCGGCCCCGTCCGGGCCGGGCGACGCGCCGCGGATGAAGGTGCGGTCGGTCTGGGCCAGCGGCCGGAAGGTCCCCGGCTCGTAGTCCCACGTCGTCGTCCGCACGGCCGTACCCCCGGCCGCCCTTGCTCCCGCCGGCACCCCGGCAGCCGGATCCGGCGGCGCCGCCAGGCCTGGCTGTCCCGGCATCCAGGCGCCCGCTCTCGCCGGGACCGCGGCACCCGATGCCGCCGACGTTCCCGCACCCGATGCCGCCGGGGCCGCGGCGCTCGTACCGCCACGGCGCCCCGCTCGGGCCGGTCACGCCGACCAGGCGCAGCTGCCGGTCGTAGGCGTACTCCAGCCGCGCCCCGTCGGGGCCGATCCGCGCGGTCGGCGCGTCGAACGGGCCGTACTCGGTGCGGGTCACCCGGCCGAGCGGGTCGACGTGCTCGACCGGGTTGCCCTCGCCGTCGTACGTCCACGTCTCGGTCGCGCCCGACGGCGACGTGCGCGCCAGCAGCCTGCCGTCCACGCTCCACGAGAGCCTGGTCACGCCGCCGGCCGGGTCGACCATCTCGCGGACCCGCCCGAGGGCGTCGCGGCGGTACCCGGTCACGGCGCCGGCCGGGTCGGTGCGCGTCACGGGCAGGCCCGCCGCGTCGGCCACGATGACGGTGCGGCCGCCGGCCGGGTCGACGATCGACGTCACCGCGCCGCGCTCGTCGTAGCCGAACCGCGTGACCACGCCGGCCGGGTCGGTGATCTCGACCAGGTTGCCGCGCTCGTCGTAGCGGTTGCGCCACGTCGCGCCGTCGGCCTCGGTCACCGTCACCGGCAGGTGCCGGGCGTCGTACTCCGCCGTGATGGACGCGCCGTCCGGCCGGTCGATCCGCAGGACGTTGCCGGCCTCGTCGTAGACGTTGCGGGTGGTACGGCCGAGCGGGTCGGTCTCGGTGAGCAGCCGGCCGCGGCGATCCCATTCACGGCGGTAGGTGTTGCCGAGCGGGTCGGTCTCGGCGGTCACCCGGCCCTGCTCGTCCAGCCGGTGGGTGGTGGCGTTGCCGAGCGCGTCGGTCACCACGGTCACGCCGTCGCCGTACGCGAGCGTGGAGTCGAAGACCCCGTCCGAGCCGTGGCCGCGGACGCCCCGGCCCCGCTCGTCATACTCGTACCGGTACCAGAACCCGTTGCGGTCCGCCCAGCCCGTCAGGCGGCCGTCCGCGTCGTAGGTGAACCGCAGCGGCGCCCGCGCCGCGGTGGCCACCTCGGTCAGATGCCCCCGCTCGTCGTAGCCGAACCGCGCCAGCACCACACCGCCGCCCGCCGCCGCGCCCGGCCCGCCCGCGGCGGCCACGCCGGCGGCGGGGGCCGAGGCGGCCACGCCGGCGGCGGAGGCGGCGGCGGGCGCGGCCTCCAGGCGTCCGGCACCGGCGGGTGAAACTCCCAGGTGACT
>JBEHYF010000112.1:0-18178 GCA_048498315.1 Actinomycetota bacterium | reverse complement strand
CGCCTCGCCGACGCCGCCTCGCCGACGCCGCCCCTCCGGAGCCGGTCCCGCCGGGGAATCCGCGCCCGGCGACCGCCCGAGCACGCCGGGCGGCCCGCGCCGGAAGGCGGCCGGGATGTGGCCGCCCCGGCGCGATTCATGCCGCATCAGGTGCTGCCGGCCGGAGATTCCATCGGTCATGACAATTCGCTCGCGAGCGTTTCCACGAGTCGAACGACGCCGTCAGGGCCGTCGACGACCAGGTCCGCTCGGTCGGCGAGCGCCGTGACCTCCTCGGAGGAACTGCACACCTTCACCCCCGGAACGCCCCCCGCGCGCAGCGCGTCGACCGCATCGTAGGCGGCGAGGTCGCCCAGGTCGTCGCCGGCGAACAGCACCGCCGCCGCGCCGCGCTCGGCGGCGAGCGCACGTAGCGCGCCGCCCTTGTCCATGCCCGGCGGGCGCAGCTCCAGCACGTACCGGCCCGGCTCGACCACGAGCCCGGTGCGCTCGGCCAGGGCCGCGACGATGCTCCGCAGGCGCTCCAACGCGACCTGCGGTTCGGCCGCGCGCCGCGTGTGCACGGCCAGCGCGTGCCCCTTGTCCTCGATCGCGACGCCCTCGGGCGCGTTCTGCAGGATCTTCGGCAGCTTCTCGCGCACCTCGGCGACGCCGGGCGGCGGCTCGGGCGACTCCAGCACGCCGTTCTCCCACCGCTCCAAGCCGTACTGGCCGAGGATCAGCAGCCCCGCGACGTCGTGAAATCCGCCGAGCTCGACCGCCACCTTCGCCGGACGGCCGGTGATGATCGCCAGCGTGCCGACGAGCGGTGCCAGCCGGCGCAGCGCCGGTGCCGCGCCAGGGTGCGCGCGGGCGGCGGCGGGGTCCTCGACGATCGGCGCGAGGGTGCCGTCGAAGTCGAAGCCGACCAGGGCCACGCGGGGGCGCGCGCGGATCGCGGACAGGCCTTCGGCGCCGGCGGCCGTATCGGCGCGCAGGACCTCGGGGCTCATGGATCGATCACCGTTCCTCCGGGCGTCGCGGTCGCGGGAGGGCGCGGGCGCGGCGAGGGATCCGCGCCCGTCAGGGCCGGATACCGAGCCTACGCGCCGCCCGCCGCCGCTGCCGGGCGGCCCGCTGACGCCGGAGCCGCTTGACGAGCATGGGGTCGTGCTGAAGCGCCTCCGGACGGTCGATCAACTGGTTGAGGAGCTGGTAGTAGCGGCTGGAGGACATGCCGAAGCGCTCGCGGATCGCCTGCTCCTTGGCGCCCGCGTGCTGCCACCACTGTCGCTCGAAATCGAGGATGTCCCGGTCGCGGTCGTCGAGCCGACCGTCACCGCCGCCTCTGTCGGGAGGGTTGTCTCTGTCAGGGCCATCGCCCCGGGCGTCCGCCGGTTGCATCAGGTCCCCTCTGTCCGGGTTCGGGCGGCTGTCATGCTACGCGTGATCACCGGCATGTTCCCGGTGTTCTCGCGGACCGCTGCCACGTAGTCTCGAATCGTGGCACCGATCAACTGCGTGTCGTTGCTGACCGACTACGGGCTGGAGGACGGCTTCGTCGCCGCCTGTCACGGGGTCATCGCCGGCATCTGCCCCGACATCCGCATCATCGACATCACCCACCTCGTCCCGCCCGGCGATATCCGCCGTGGAGCCGCCATTCTGTCGCAAACCGTGCCATACCTCCCCAAGGGGGTCCACATCGCGGTCGTCGATCCCGGCGTCGGCACCGCGCGCCGGGCCGTGGCGGTCACCGCGGCCGGCCGCACCTTCATCGGGCCGGACAACGGCGTGCTGTCGTGGGCCGTCGGCGGCCACGACGACGTCCGCGCATACGAGCTGACCAACACCGAGCTGTGGAGGAAACCGGTCTCCACGACCTTCCACGGCCGCGACGTGTTCGCGCCGGTGGCCGCCCACGTCGCGGCCGGGCACGACGTCGCCTCGGTCGGGCGGCCGCTCGACCCCGGCGATCTGGTGACGCTGCCCCGGCCGACCCGGCAGGTCCGGTCCGGCACCGCTGAGGGCGAGGTGCTGACGGTCGACCGGTTCGGCAACGTGCAGCTCTCCATCACCGGCTCCGACCTGCGCGGGCTCGGCGCGGTCCCTGGCACGGCGCTCAGCGTCGTCCTCGGACCCCATATCATCACCGTCCCGTTCGGTGAGACGTTCGCCTCCGTGCCGCCGGGCGAGCTGGTCGCCTACACCGATGCCGCCGGGTACGTCGCGATCACGGTCAACGCCGGAAACGCGGCACAGCGCCTCGGGTTGCCGCCCGGAGCGCACGTCCGCATCGCCGTAGCCGCCCAGAGCCTGTCCTGAATCGTTAAGAAAGGTCAAAACGCCCAGGTCGGGATAGGGCATGATCATGCCCATGGGATTCTCGCGCTCTGACTGGCGGCTGATCGCCGCCACCCCAGTGGTCTCCGCGGCCGCCGCCGTCGCCCACTACGCCGGGCTCGGCGGTTCCGTAGCCCCGTTCATCGTCGCCGCCCTCGCCCTCGCCCTGCTCGCCAGCCTGGTCGGGCGCAGCGTCGAGGCGCTCGGCGAGCGGCTGGGCGCGGGCACGACGGGCGTCATCCAGAGCGCGCTGGGCAACCTGCCCGAACTGTTCGTGGTGCTGTTCGCCCTGCAGAAGAAGCTGTACGGCGTCGCCACCGCCACGATCGTCGGTTCCATCCTCGCGAACGTGCTGCTCGTGCTGGGCATGGCGTTCCTGCTCGGCGGGCTGCGGAACGGTACGCAGCGGTTCGGCGGCGAGGCGGCCCGCACCCTGGGCATGCTGCTCGCGCTGTCGGTGGCGGCCCTCGTGGTGCCCTCGCTCACCGCGGCGCTCGGCTCGGACGCGACGAAGGCGGCGCTGCACGAGCGCAACCTGTCCATCGTGCTGTCGATCCTGCTGCTGTGCCTGTTCGTCGCGTCCCTGCCGCACTCACTCAAGCGGCACAAGAGCGCTGAGGCGGCGACACCCGCGGGCACGGGCGGCGCCGCCCCCGCGGAAGCGGCGACGGACGGCGCGACCGCCGGCGCGGCGGGCCGCACCTCCGGCGCCGCCCACCGCGCGGCGGGCACGGACGCGAACGTCGCCGTCGCGAGCCGCACCGGCGCGGACGGCTCCGGCACGGACGTCGCCCACGCGGATCTCGCCGACACGGGCGGTCCCGGCGCGAGCGGTCCCGGCGGCCGGGAAGGCGGCGGCGGGGACGGCGGCACCGGCACGGCCACGGACGAGCCGGCCGCCGGCGAGCACGGCCCGTCGTGGCCGCTCCCGGTCGCGCTCGCCATGCTGGCGATCACCGGCGTGGGCGCGGCGTTCGTCTCCGACTGGTTCGTCGCCGCGCTGGAGCCCGCGATGCACTCCCTCGGCATCTCCCAGGCGTTCGCCGGTCTGGTCATCGTCGCCATCGCCGGCAACGCCGTGGAGAACGTGGTCGGCATCCAGCTCGCCATGAAGAACCAGGCCGACTACGCGCTGTCGGTCATCCTGCAGAGCCCGCTGCAGATCGCGCTGGTCGTCGCGCCCGCGCTGGTGCTCCTGTCGCCGCTGGTCGGCGCCTCGTTCACGCTCGTGCTGTCGCCGATGCTCATCGCCGTGCTGATCATGGCGGTGGTCATCACCGTGCTGGTCGTGCTCGACGGCGAGTCGAACTGGCTGGAAGGCGCCACGCTGATGGTGCTGTACGCGATCATCGCCGCAGCGTTCTGGTGGGGCTGAGCCCGGCCTCCGGTGGGCAATGCCTCCGGTGAGCCGAGCCTGGCCACCGGCATACCGAGTGCGCGGCGCACCGGCGAGCGGGGCCGAGCCCGGCCCGGCGGGCCACGCGCCGGATCCGGCGGATACCGGATCACTTTCCGCGATGCCCGGTGCGCCGGATGCTCTTTTTAGGACCACCGGTCACGCGGGATGCTTGCTGCCACGCCGACCGCCGCCGACGGATGAAGGAGGGAAGCGCCAGATGCTCGGACGGGGGACCTGAGGCTTCAGGGCGCGGACGCAGGTGTGCAGCGACATCGACGCGAGCGTGGTGGAGATCGAGCGGGCGGCGTTCCAACTGCGCCGCCTCTGGACGAAGCTGCAGCTACTACGCCACATGCGCGAACGGTGCGAGAACGGGGACGGCATCCGGCTGTCCAACCTGATGGTGATCTACGCGGTCGCCGACCTCGGCGAGAACCAGGACGACGTCACCGTCGGCGCGGTCGCCGACCGCCTGGACGTCGACCCGTCCACCGGCAGCCGGCTCGTCGGCCACGCCATCGACGCCGGCTTCGTCTCCCGTCGGCCGTCGACGGTCGACGCCCGGCGCGCGAACCTCGACCTGACCGACGCCGGCCGCACCCTCAAGCGGCTCGCCGACGGCTTCCGGTACCGCTTCATCGCCGAGCTCGTCGCCGACTGGACCGACGAGGAACGGGCGCAGTTCGCCCGGCTGATACGGCGCTTCAGCGACGCGGCGGCCCGTTTCCCGCTGGAACCCGGCCCGGAGGCGGAACCCGGCCCGGAGGCGCGATTCTTCCAGCGATCCCGCTCCGGAGACCCGGACGGCCGGCACCCCGCCACCGAGTGAGCCGCCACGTCCCCGCCGGCACGCCGTCCCGCGGATGCGCCGCCCGGCCGCGGCGCCGCCCGGCCGACCGTTCCTCCGCTGCGCGCTCCGCCGGCGCACCGTCCCGCCGGTGTACCGCCCCGCCGCCGCGTCGTTCCACCAAGGCACCGCCTCCGCCGGCGCGCCATTCCGCCGGATGCGCCGCCGACATGTCGTTCCGCCGGCGCGGCGGGACCGCCCGCCTCTACGACCGCGGGAGCGGTCGTGCCGCGCCGGATGAGCCGGGTGAACCGCCGGCCACGGTGGCGCGGCACGACCATCAGGAGCGCAGGACGGCCAGCCGCTCGCGGTACTCGTCCTCGTCGATCTCACCGCGCGCGTACCGCTCGGCGAGCACCGCCTCCGCGGTCGATGACGGCGACGCCGGCTGCATCGCGTTCGTACGGCGCCAGAGCAGGTAGCCGCCTCCGCCGATGACGAGCAGCCACAACAGGCCGAAGCAGATGGGGAACAGCAGCCACCAGCCGGGGCCGCCGTGGTGGTGCCAGGGACCGTACCCGGCCGCAATCAAGGTGTCCATGCCCCGATGGTGCGCCGGAACAGCGGGCCGGTCGTCCGCCGCCGGGATGCCCTTCGCGTACGCCCCGGGGAGCACGCGGCGGCCGCGCCGGCACTTCGGATGGCCGCCGGGGAAGTCGCGCGCCGCCGCGCGCGGCCATCGGGAACGCCGGCCGCCGGCCGCCGTCACAGGTGCACCGTACCCGCTGCCGCGGTCCGCGCCACCCCGCGCCGGTGAACGCCGGGCGGCGTGGGCGTGTCGTTGCCCGGTCCCGCCGCCCGGGCAACGGCACCGCCGATCGGCGGGACGCACCGGCCGCCGCATGACCGGCCGGCCTCCCGGACCGTCCCAGGCAGGCGCCGCGAACCACCCCCCGATGCCGCCCTGGGCGGCCGGACGAGGCAAGACGATCATGGGGCCGCCGCGCCGTCGCCCCCGGGGGCGGCGCTCGGCGTGACCGTGCCGCGCGGCGAATCCGTCCCGCGCGGCGCCGTGCGCCGGCGACGCCGCGAGGACCGCGTCGGCTCGCCGGCGGCCATGACACCCCTTGTCACGACCGGTCGGCTATCCTGCGCCGACGATCACTCTCGGTGACGACTCGGATCGAAAGCGCGAAGAATGAGCCCGATGACGGGAGCGCTCCCCAGCCCACCGTGGCAGAATTACGGCCGCCGCCGATAGCCGGGGAGGAGTCCGGTGTACGTTTCCGAACCCCGCCGCGCCCTTCCCCGTCTCTTCTCGATGCTGCTGGTCAGCGCGGCGGTCGCGGTGATGTCGGTGCCCGCGGCCCGGTCGGCGGCGCCGCCCCGGTCGCTGGTGACGACCGCCCGCACGCCCACCGACGTCTACCGCGGGCAGCAGTGGACGCTCGATGCTCTGCACCTGCCGCGCGCCTGGCACTACTCGCGCGGCAACGGCGTCACGGTGGCCGTGCTCGACACCGGTGTCGACGGTCACCAGCCCGACCTCGTCGGCCGCGTGATCGACGGGCCCGACTTCACCGGCCACGTGCGCCGGCCCGGCAGCCGCTACTGGGGGCGCCACGGCACGCAGATGGCCAGCATCATCGCCGGTCACGGGCACGGCCCCGGCGGGTCCCAGGGCATCATGGGCATCGCGCCCGACGCGAAGATCCTGTCGATCCGCGTCACCTGGGAGCTCAATGACCCGATGCGCTCGGACCGCGCCGAGGTCGACGGCTCGCGCGACGCCATCGCCGAAGGCATCCGGTATGCCGCGGACCACGGGGCGCAGGTCATCAGCATGTCGCTCGGCGGCGGCAAGCTGTTCTACGACGGCAACCCGCTCGAAGAGTCGGCGATAAGTTACGCCCTGAGCAAGGGCGTCGTGCTGGTCGCGTCCGCCGGGAACGACGGCAGCGGGCCCAACCGGCGCAACTATCCCGCCGCGTACCCAGGCGTGATCGCCGTCGGCGCGGTCGACCGGGCGTTCAAGCCGGCGAAGTTCACCAACCGGCACGCCTACGTGTCGGTCGCGGCGCCCGGCGTCGAGATCGTGAGCGCCGACGTGAGCGGGCACGGGTACGTGCTGGGCACAGGCACCAGCCCGTCCGCCGCGTTCGTCGCGGGCATCAGCGCGCTGGTCAAGGCCCGCTACCCGCGGCTCACGCCCGCCGAGGTCAAGGAGGCCATCGAGCAGGGCGCCACGCACCGGCCGCCCGACGGCCGCGACGACAGCGTCGGCACGGGCGTCGCCGACGCGCTCGGTGCGATACGCGCGGCGGCGCGCATCAACAAGGCCGAGCACGGCGGCGCGGCGGTCCGGCAGCCGGCGGCGCCGTCCGCGACCGCGGCACCCCGCCCGGTCCCGGCCGCGAACAGCGGCCCGGATCTCATGCTGGTCGCGGTGCTGAGCGGCGGCGGCACACTGATGGTCCTCAGCCTCATCCTCGGCTGGCGGCAGCGACGGCGGCGGCTCGTCGCCGAGCGCGCCGAGGACGACGATGACCTGCTCGAATCGCCGGTGGCCGCGGGCGTCTCGGCCCGGCGCTCCGTGCCCGCGGCGTCCCGCAGCGGCGGCCGCTCCTCCGGCCCTTCGCCGTGGGAACCACGGCCGTCGGACACCTCGCCGTGGGAACCACGGCCGTCGGGCGTCTCGCCCTGGGAACCACGGCCACCCGCCCAAGGCCGGTCGTCCGGGACATCGCCGTGGGAGCTGCAGCCCTCCGCGGAGCGTAGACCAGCGTCGTCCTGGGAGCCGCGTACGGCCGGACGCGGGCAGGGGCCATCCGGGACGTCGTCCTGGGAGCCGCGGCCGTCCGGCGCGGGAGCTCCGTCCGGATCCTCGTCGTGGGATCGGCATGAGGACGAACCGTCGTCGTCCGACTCCGCGCCGCCGGTCGGTTCGTCCTGGCCGACCGAGTCGGCGTCGTCGTGGCGGTCCCGCCTGTCGGAGGCGTCCTCGTGGGACGCCGGACGGTCCGAGGGGTCCTCGTGGCAACGTCCGGACACGACCCGGCCGGCGGTGGGCGGAACGCCCCGGCCACAGAGCCCGTCCGCGGTGTCGCCCGCGGACGCCGCGCCCGGCCTCGGACCTTCGGAGGCGGGCCGCACGCCTTCCGGGCGTTCACCGGACGCCGGGCCGGGGGACGATCGCGCGCTCACCGAACCGTTTCCCGTCGGCGACCTGCCGTCCGGCGGGTCACCGCGGTTCCCGTCTCCGCCCGGGCGGGCGCCGCAGGCCGACGACCCGCTCGGCGTCGCCGAGGGCCGCCCCTCGCCGGCGGAGCGGTCTTCGTACGGCTCGCCTGCCGAGCCGCCCTCGTACGGTGAACCACGGGCCGCCGGACCGGGCGGCGACGATCCCGGCTCGTCGCAGACGCCCGAGCCGTACGATCCGGCGGCGCGGGCGCAGCCTGGCCGGCGGGCCGACGGCAGGTCGTCCGGTGGCGCCGTCACGCAGGACTTCCGCGCCGTCGACGCGTCCGACCCGCTCAGCGATGGGCCGATCGAATCCTCCTATGACGTCGGTGCTCCACTCGCCGAGCAGAGCTGGGAGAGCATCCGCCGCGGCTTCGACCGGATCAAGGAGGACACCCGCAACTGGGGTTCGCCGTATCACAGCATCGACACCGGCATCAGCACTGACATCGGCACCGATATCGGCCCGTCGGCGGCCGGTTCCGGCGAGCAGGCCGAGCCGCCCGCGGGAGGCGACGACGGCCGCACCTGATCGGGTGGACCGGCACTGAGCCGGTGTGGAACGGCCGCCGACCGTGGGGCTAACCCCACCAGGCCGCGGCAGGCCAGCCGGATGGGCCGGCGCCCGGCGGCCCGTACGCCATCGACGCGGCCGGTGACAGCGCGCGCAAGAGAGTCTCGCCGCAGGTCCGGACGGACCCGAACGCCACGTCGCGCTCTACCTGCGCACCGACTCGGGTGTGCCATGACGGTCGAGCCGGCCTGACCGCACCGGCACCTTTACGCGGCGGCGGACCGTGGCGGTGACGCGACCCGCACCGCGCCCACCGGGGCCCGGCCGGCCGGGACGCGATGGCGGTGCGGTCGGCCCTCGTCGCGGGCGGTAGTCTTTGCGATGACCGGCGGCCATCGCTGGAAAGTGGGTGTTGTGACAGACGAAGCCGATCCGACCTTCTCACCCGACCTCATCAGTCCGGTAAGGACGATCGGCCGCCGTACGTTCGACTTCGCGCGTCAGGTCGCCGTCATGGCGATCATCAACCGGACGCCCGACTCGTTCCATGACCGTGGCCGCACGTTCGCGCTGCCGAAGGCGGTCGAGGCGGTCGAGAAGGCGATCTCCGAAGAAGCCGACTGGCTGGACATCGGCGGTGTCCCCTTCGCCCCCGGGCCGGAGGTCACCGAGGACGAGGAGATCGACCGCGTCGTTCCCGTGATCGAGGCGGCCCGGGAGCGTACCGACGCGGTGATCTCGGTGGAGACCTACCGGCCCGGCGTCGCCCGCGCGGCCATCGCGGCCGGCGCCGACGTGATCAACAACGTGACCGGCCTGCACGACCCGAAGCTGGCCGACGTCGTCGCCGAGACCGGCACGGGCCTCATCATCACGCACAGCCTGGCAGCCCCGCGCACCCCGTTCCCGCGCCCGACGTACGAGGACGTCGCGGCGGAGGTCGCGGCGTTCCTGCGCGAGCGCGTGCACCTGGCGCTCGCCCGCGGCGTGCCGGCGGACCGGCTGATCATCGACCCCGGCCACGACCTCAACAAGAACACCTACCACTCGCTCGAACTGACCCGGCGCCTGCGAGAGATCACGGCCATCGGCTACCCGACGCTCGCCGCCGTGTCGAACAAGGACTTCATCGGCGAGACCCTCGACCGTGCCCAGGAGGACCGCCTGGAGGGGACCCTCGCAACGCTCGCCGTGTGCATCCTGCAGGGCGCCCGGATCGTCCGTGTCCACGACGTACGGGAGACGGTCGCGGCCGTCCGCATGGTGGAGGGCATCCTCGGCTGGCGCCCGCCCGCGACCGCCCGGCACAACCTGGTCTGAGCGTCGCCGCGCGCGCCGCGTGATGCGCGTCCGCCTCCGCCGGCGGCCTCCCGCGCCGGGCGGAAAGGGCCCGCTCGCCCGCGCAGCGCCACGCACCGGCAACCCGCCCCCTGCGCGAACGACTGCCGAGCACCCACCTTGCGGGCGAACCGGCCCGCCTCAGAGGCGAAGACGACCGCTGCCACGGCCTGATCGCGGCGCGCCGGCGGATGCGGCTGGACGCGGCCGCGCATCTGGCAGCCTGCCGCGGCGCGCCCGCGGTCGGCGGACGTCAGCCGTAATCGGCGGGGACCAGGTCGGCCTCCTCGGCACCGGACCGGATCAGGTCGAGGATCACCTCCGCGACCTGATCCGGGCTCTGCACCGCCGGCCCGCCGGCGCCGATGACCGCCCGCCCGGCGCGCAGGCTGTCGAAGAACTCCGTCGCCGTGACGAACGGATGGGGCCGGCCATCCGCCGCGCCGATCACGGGCGCGTCCACCGCGCACCCCCAGGCTGGCTGGAACCGGCCGTCCTCCTTCATCCGGGCCTCATCCGGACTTGATCCGGGCGACGGAATCGACGGATCTCAAAAAGGTTTCGGTCATCGCCGGTACGGCCGCCTGCGCGCCGCTCGGGAACCAGCCCGCTGCTCCATGGCCGCCGGAGCCGCCCCGAGGGCGTACAGCGGAATATCGCGGCGACTCCACCGGTTGGATATATGCAAACGCATGAACTTGCCGGAACCGGGACCCTCGGCCCGGCACGGCGGAAGTCCAGGGAGGGGTGCCATGCAGTTCGGGGTGTTCTCGGTCAGCGACATCACCCGGGACCCGGTGTCGGGACAGACCCCAAGCGAGGCGGAGCGGATCGACGCGATCGTGCGGATCGCGCAGAAGACCGAAGAGGTGGGCCTGGACGTGTTCGCCATCGGCGAGCACCACAACCCGCCGTTCTTCTCGTCATCGCCGACGACGCTGCTGTCGTTCATCGCGGCGACCACCGAGAGACTGATCGTGAGCACGGCCACGACCCTGATCACGACGAACGACCCGGTGCGCATCGCCGAGGAGTACGCCATGCTGCAGCACCTGTCGAAGGGCCGGATGGACCTGATGCTCGGGCGTGGCAACACCGCCCCGGTGTATCCGTGGTTCGGCAAGGACATCCACCAGGGGCTGCCGCTGGCGCTGGAGAACTACAACCTGCTGCACCGGTTGTGGCGCGAGGACGTGGTGGACTGGGAGGGCGGGTTCCGCACGCCGCTGCAGGGCTTCACCTCGATTCCGCGTCCGCTGGACGACGTGCCGCCGTTCGTCTGGCACGGCTCGATCCGCAGCCCCGAGATCGCCGAGCAGGCCGCCTACTACGGCGACGGCTTCTTCGCCAACAACATCTTCTGGCCGAAGGAGCATTACATGCGCCTGATCGGGTTCTACCGGCAGCGCTACGCCCATTACGGCCACGGCACCGAGAAGCAGGCGATCGTCGGCCTCGGCGGCCAGGCGTACATCGCCCGCAGGTCGCAGGACGCCATCCGGGAGTTCCGCCCCTACTTCAACGAGGCGCCGGTCTACGGGCACGGCCCGTCGATGGAGGACTTCATGGAGATGACGCCGCTGTCGGTGGGCAGCCCGCAGCAGGTCATCGACAAGACCCTGACCTTCCGCGAGCACTTCGGCGACTACCAGCGCCAGCTCTTCCTGATCGACCACGCCGGCCTGCCGCTGAAGACCGTGCTGAACCAACTGGACCTGCTCGGCGAGGAGGTGGTGCCCGTGCTGCGCAAGGAGTTCGCCGCGCGGCGCGACCCGGAGGTCCCCGACGCGCCGACCCACGCGAGCCTGGTCAAGGCCAGGTACGGCGACCGGCCGCCCCGCCGGCCCCGCCCGAACGCCAACCGCGGCGACAACGTGACCGGAACCACGCCGTACCAGGACACCGACCCGTCGGTCCGGGTCGCCTACCCGAGCCTGTGATGCGCGGCAGGAGCCGGCTCGCCAACGACGCCTGGGAGGCCCTGCTGTCCGCGCACGCCCGGCTGATGAAGCGGTTCGCGGCCGAAGACATCTGGGAGGACCTGTCCATGCGCGAGTACGACGTGCTCTACACGCTGTCCAAGTGCCCGGGCCACCTGCGCATCGGCGAGCTGCACCGGCACGTCCTGCTCAGCCAGCCGGCGCTGTCGCGGATGGTGGACCGGCTGGTCGAGCGCGGGTTCGTCGAGCGGTGCGCGGACCCCGCGGACGGGCGCGGCGTCCGCTTGTCGCTCACCGACGCCGGCCGGGACAAGCAGCGGCAGGTCGGCCGCCGCCACGCCCGCTCGGTCGCCCGCGCGGTCACCGCCGAACTCAGCTCGGACGAACTGGAGCAACTGGCAACAATATGCCTGAAGCTGGCCCGTCAACCGGCCACCGGGGACGCGTTCAGGAACGACGGCAAGGAGACATCACGCACATGAGCACCACCGAAGAGCGGCCGTTCGCGCTCGTGATCGTCACGGCCGGCACCAGCGACCCGTCCTCGACCCGGATGCTCGCCGAACGGGCCGCGAGGCGCGTCGCCGACCTGGCGGGCCGGCGCGGGCGCGAGGTGGCCGTTCGCGTCATCGACCTGCGCGAGCTCGCCACCGAGATCACCACCGCGATGGTCTCCCGGCTGGTCGGCCCCGCGCTGCGGAAGGCGATCGACGCCCTCGCCGAAGCGGACGGCCTCATCGCCGCCACCCCCGTCTACAAGGCCGGACCCAGCGGCCTGTTCACCTCCTTCTTCCAGGTGCTGGACAACGACCTGCTCATCGCCAGGCCCGTCCTGCTCGCCGCGACCGCCGGAACGGCCCGGCACGCCCTCGTCGTCGACGAGCAGATGCGGTCGCTGTTCGCGTACCTGCGGACCACCACCGTGCCGACCTCGCTGTTCGCCGCCCCGGAGGACTGGAACGACCCCGCGCTGACCAAGCGCATCGAACGGGCCGCGCTCGAACTCCTGCTCCTCATGGAGAGCGGCTTCGCCCGCCAGGTCAGGGACGAGTCGTGGCACAGCTACCAGCACGAGTTCGGCAGCGCCGGCGGGACCGAGGTCTCCATCGACCTCGACTCCGACCTGATGCGCCTGGCGACCGGCGGCTCCGCCGGCTGACGTCCACCACGAACGCTTCCGGAGCGGGAATGTCCGACCTCACCGACGTCGCGGAGGCGCGTTCACGGCTCCGGGACGTCTACTGGATCGGTGGGGGCAGCGGCGCCGGGAAGACGACCGTGGCGCGCCGCCTGGCCGCTCGGCACGGAATGCGGCTGTACTCGACCGACGAGGCGATGTCGGAGCACGCCCGGCGCAGCACCCCGCGGGACGCTCCGCTGCTGAGCGAGTTCGCCGCCATGGACATGGACGAGCGCTGGGTGAACCGGTCCCCGGAGACCATGCTCCGGACGTTCCACTGGTTCAACGGCGAGGGATTCGCTCTCATCATCGACGACCTTCTCAGCCTGCCGCCGGAACCGGCCATCATCGTCGAAGGCTTCAGGCTGCTACCGCGCCTCGTGGCACCCTACCTGTCCGCACCGCGACAGAGCGTCTGGCTGCTGCCGGCGCCCGCGTTCCGCCGAGCGGCCTTCACGGCGCGGGGTTCGCTGTGGGAGATCGCGGGCAGGACGACCGACCCGCAGAGGGCGCTGCACAATCTCCTCGAACGCGACCGGCTGTTCACCGAACGCCTCCGCGCGGAGACCGGGCTTCTCCGCCTCCGCGCGATCGAGATCGACGAGTCGACGGCCGAGGACGAACTGGCCGAACACGTGAGGACGGCGTTCGGCCTCTGAGCCGATATTCCGCACACCGGCCGCATCGGCGTGAACCGGTCTGGCGGTTCAGGAACCGGCTGTCACTCTCGGTCCCGGCTGGCCTGAAGGGCTTCTTCGCTGGTTCGCCAGATCGGTCAGGAGTCGGTCGAGGTGAGCCAGGCGATGCTCGTACACCTCGGGAATGAAGTCACCGCCGCCGCGGTGGGGGCTCAGTACCACATTGGGCAGGTCATGAAACGGATATGTGGATGCGGCGATGCCGGTCGTCCGCTTCTCGTCGGTGGCCTCCTCCCACCACACATCCAGCCCGGCGGCCAGGTCGCCGTCACGCAGCCGCCGATACAGGGCACCCTCATCGACGACGCTGGCCCTGGCCACGTTGACCAGCACTGCGGGCGATGGAAGGCACGCAATTTCCGCCGGGCCGAGCAGCCCGGCTGTCTCCGCACCGCCGGGAACGGCGAGCACGGTGACCCGCGATCGGCTCAGCAGGCCGCGAAGATCCCGCAACGGGTGGATCTCTGCGATGTCGTCGGTGGTCACCGATGTGGCACGTGCCCGGACGGCGCACACGTGCATCCCCAGGGCGTCCAGCCCACGGGCCACGCGCCGGCCGACATGGCCGTACCCGACCACGGTCGCCGTGTGACCCGCCAGCACCATGGTCGGCCTCGGGGGGATGAAGCGCGGCGTCCAGTCACCCTGCCGCATCGCCCGGTCGGCCGGTATCAGTGCCCGGGCAGCGGCGAGAACCAAGCCGAGCGCCAGCTCAGCGGTGGGCCCGGCGTTGTAGTGCAGCGTCCTTATCTGCACCTGGGGGAACTCCGCCAGCAAGGCGGCCGTCGATGGCGGAACACCGGCGAACGGCACCACGAGGGTATGCAACCGCTCACTACACGCGACCAGGTCCCGGCTGGGCCGGCCCCTGACCAGCACTTCATAGGCCGCATCGCTGGGGGGGTCATCACCGTCTGTGAACCGCCATTCTGGGTGCGCTTGCGCCAAGCGCCGGGCTGCACCATCCCCCAAGCCGGCTACACCATGTACCCAGAATCCAGTCATCAAGGCCTTCAGCCTGGCGGCGAGCGACCGCTGCCGCAACTGCTTCGCCCAAGACACTACGAGATCGCGCCCCAAGCCGATACGGCCACCCGCCGATCATCTGGTTCGTACAGACCCACATGGTCACAGCGGCGGCCGGTCTCACGTCTCAGCCTCGGCCAGGCCGAGATCACAGGCACAGCCGCGCGGCTGGCGGGCGGAATACAGCGATCGCCTAAGACCCCGCGCCGGCCTCAGCCCCGGCGTGGCGATCGTAAGAGCGGTACCGGCGTCGCGCTCATAGTTGTCGCCTGTGGATTCCCGGGCGGTGAGTTGGTCGGGCGATATCGTCGAGCGGTGACCGCTGAAGCGCTGTTCGATGTCGGGCCCTCGTCGTTGCCGTTGCCGTCCGAGGCTGCTATGGAGAACGGCGAGGTGTTCACCCGGCGCTGGGTCGTTGACCTGATCCTTGATCTCGTCGGCTACACGCCGGATAAGGATCTTGCGAAGCTGCGGATCTGCGAACCCGCCTGTGGTGCGGGGGCGTTCCTCGGTCCGATGGTGGAACGCTTGTCGGCATCGTGCCGGGCGTTCGGCCGGTCGCTACTCGACGCGCAGGACGCGATAGCGGCGTTCGATCTGCTCGGCCAGAACGTCGAGCACGCGAGAGGCCTCCTCATCGGGCAGCTCGTCAGCGAGGGGTGGAACGCCACTGAGGTGTCCAAGGTGGTCGATGGCTGGGTGATTCAGGGGGACTACCTCCTTGCGGGTGGCTCCCGACCCACGCCCGCCGATTTCGTGGTGGGCAACCCGCCCTACATCCGGCTGGAAGATGTTCCGGACGAGCGCATGGCGGCGTACCGGTCGGCGTGCCCGACCATGGGCGGCCGGGCCGACATCTACGTGGGCTTCTATGAGCTGGGGCTGCGCAGCCTGAAGCCGGGCGGGAAGCTCGGGTTCATCTGCGCCGATCGGTGGATGCGCAACCAGTACGGGCGGGGCCTGCGGCAGATGGTCAGTCGCCGGTTCAGCATGGACCTGGTGCTGACCATGCATGACGTGGATGCCTTCCACGATCAGGTTTCCGCCTACCCGGCCATCACGATCATCAGTAACCGGCCGCAGGGCAAGGCGATCGTTGCCGATACCACACGGGATTTCGGTCCGGCTCAGGCCCGGGAGCTGCTGGCCTGGACGAGGGAGACGAGCGTGGCACGGGTCGACGCGGCGGCGTATCATGCGGCGCGGCTTCCGCACTGGTTCCCTGGCGGCGACTCGTGGCCGGCGGCGTCTCCGGCCCGGCTCGCGATGCTGGAATACCTCAGCGACCGGTTCCGGCCGCTGCAGGATGAGACGACTGGAACCCGGGTCGGTATCGGCGTCGCGACGGGCGCGGACAAGGTGTTCATCACCGATGACCCCGATGCGGTGGAACCTGAGCGGCTGCTGAAGCTGTCGATGGTGCGGGACACCCGGACGGGGACGCTGGCCTGGGGCGGGAACTACCTGGTGAACCCCTGGAGCGAGACGGGGCACCTGGTCGACCTCGACGCCTATCCGCGGCTGCGCGCCTACTTCCACAAGCACGCCCCGTCCCTGCGCAAGCGGTACATCGCGTCACGGGACCCGAGCCGCTGGTACAAGACCATCGACAAGGTCGACCACCAGCTCACCGCCCGCCCCAAGCTGCTGTTCCCGGACATGAAGCTGACGATTCATCCGGTCCTGGATGAAGGCGGCCACTACCCCCACCACAACCTGTATTTTGTGATCTCTGACGTGTGGGACCTGAAGGTCCTCGGCGGCCTGTTGCTGTCCAAGGTCGCTGAGGCCTTCGTCGAGGCGTACGCCGTCAAGATGCGTGGTGGAACCCTCCGGTTCCAAGCGCAGTATCTTCGTAAGATCCGAGTTCCCGACCCTGCCGACATCGCCCCCAGACCCGTATCGCCCTCGCAGAAGCCTTCGACAAACGCGATGTCCAAGCCGCCACACGCCGCGCTCCGCGTCTACGGTTTGGACGATCTGTCGGAGTTCGCGGTCACGGGCCGGCCTCAGCGATGAAGGAGACGAACTCCTGCGGGCTCATCCGCTCGAACCGGATCAGAGCCGCCCCGAGGAAGCGGAGCTGGTCCATGTCGCCGGTGCCGACGTAGACCGGCTCGTCCTGCCGCTTCCACAGCGGCACCCCGTCGGCCTCGACGTCGAGGCGTATCCATCCAGGAAGAATCTGCATCGAGTTCCTTTCGATCGTGACCTACGTGTTCTTCGGACAGGGGAAGACCTCATCGAGAGCCGCCTGGAACTGAGCCAGGATCTGGCCATAGAGCTCCCAGCGCTTGGCGCTCAGCTCGCTTTGGTTGCGGCCCCGGAGCCGGTAATGCCGGAAGCGGGAGATCGCCACCCACTCTCGGTTCAGCGGGTCCCAAGAGACGGTGAACCCGTCGAGCACCGGGGCGCTCATCCGCGCAGCCTGCCGATCTCGGCGTCGGTGAGCATCACGCCGGGCTTGACGAGGACGGCGTGGACGACCTTGTCCACACTCGTGACCTCCACCCACTGCAGGAAGCAGCATAAGAGAACGCAGATCCCGCAGTCCGGAAACGCCGGGGCTGGCCACTGACCGACCCGGTCGCTCGAATGGGCCAACGGCAAGGTGAACAAACTGGAGCGAGCGATGACGGTCCGGCCGCTCGTCACCGATGTCCGCGTCCTCCTGGACACCTACGGCGTGACCGACACGAAGATCCGCGAAGCGCTGTTCGATCTGACTCGTCAGGCACGTGAGCGCGGCTGGTGGACGGCGTACGGCGCACTCGATGACAATTACGTCGAGTTCGAGGCCGAAGCGAGTCGGATCAGCACCTACGAGCTGTCGATCATCCCCGGCCTGCTGCAAACGCCGGAGTACGCCCGCGCCATCCAGCGTGGCCTGCTCATGACGGATGAGCAGGAGATCGATCGCCTCGTCGAGTTGCGGATGGAGCGGCAGAAGATCCTGACCGGGGACAACCCGCCGAAGCTGTGGGCCGTCATCGACGAGAGCGCGCTTCGCAGGTCATTCGGCTCCGCCGAGACCAAGGTCGGGCAGCTTCAGCGCCTCATCGACACCGAGCACATGGAGAACGTCGTCGTCCAGGTCTTGCCGATTGACGCCGATCCACATCCGGGGCTGTACGGCAGCTTCGTGATCCTGGACTATGAAGGAGATCCCTCCCTCGTCTATCGCGAGATGAAACCCAGCAGCTCATACGAGGAAGGTCCGGCTCAGGTTGAGGAGCGCCGGACTGTCTTCCAGCACCTGAGCGCGACCGCGCTCGGACCAAAGGAGTCGATCGCCTGGCTCAGGCGGTTGGCTGACCAGAGCTAGGTGAAGAGGTAAGAACCGTGTCCAAACCCAGGCTCGACTGGCGCAAGAGCAGCCGCTCCGGCGGCGGCACTGGCAACTGCGTCGAGATCGCCGTCGTCTCCGAACCACAGCGTCCGTAAGACGCGAAGATGACCGCAGGCCCCGGGAACACGGGGCCTGCACCGTCTCCGGCCGACCGGTGGCCTCCGCCGTTGCCGTCACCGTTGCCGTCGTCAGACACCTCGCTCATCGCCGGCGACTAGAGCAGTTGACGCAGTCCTTCGGCCGTGATCCCTACCTGCCGACAGATCGATGCCAGCGTGCCCGCACGTAGCTCGTCATGCAGCGGGACGATCCGCGCGTTACGTCGGCCCGATCGTCACCATCACCATTGCCGTCGAGAAGAAGCCGATGACTGCATACGCGAGGT
>JBEHYF010000111.1:0-18346 GCA_048498315.1 Actinomycetota bacterium | reverse complement strand
GGCGTGGCGTCCGACGCCACGCCGACCGGGATCGTCCGGCGCGCGCCGGCCTTGGCCGCGGCAGCGGCGGCGAGGGCCGCCATCCGGCCGGGGGCGGCGGGGGCGTGCCCGCGCGTCAGCGCCCGTACCGTGGCGTGCGCCCACGCGCCGACCGCGGGATGCCGGAGCACCGCGTCGACGGCGCGCGGCGCCGTGTCCTGCAGGTCGGCGAGCAGATCGTACGCGCCGCGCGCCGCCTCGTGGCCGGGATGCCCGGTGGCGCGGGCCCGTTCGACCACGCCATGGAGGAGGAGAAGGAGCTTGCTGCGCTGCGCCGCGACGAGGAGCCGCACGGCCGGCGCGCCGCCCGCGCCGGCCGCCAGCGCCGCGAACATCTCGTCGGGGATGCGGTGGACGCCCAGGCTCATGGCCGCCGATCCAGCCGCGCCGCCAGGTCTGCGCCGACCGTCGCTTCGATGTGCGTGATCAGGCGGTAAAGGTCGGGGCAGTACACCGAGGGGTTGGCGAACCCGCTGCCGACGCGGTACCGGTGGGCGTACAGGCCGCCGCCGCAGATCCGCCCGATGCGGCAGGCGCGGCACTCGGCGGCCAGCGCCCGCGCACCGATCTGCCGGGCGGCGAGCGACGGCAGCGCGAGGGCCGCGTCGAAGGGATCGCGGGTCACGTGCAGGCCGGTTGCGGGCGCCCCTTCATAGGCCGACTTGAGCATGTCGGACTGCTCGATGTCGCCGTCCGTCTCGACGACGATCATGCGGGCGGGCGACAGGCCGACCGCCTCGGCGGCCGAGGCACCGCCGAGCAGCAACTGGATGATCTCCTCGAACAGCCGGATGCCGGTCTCGCGCCGGGGCGCGTGGTACCAGCGGTCGAAGATGGCGATCAGCCAGCGCGCGTACGGTGTCGCCGGCGAGCCGGGCGCGCGCTCCGGCGGTGGCAGCGTCCAGTTCCCGTGCGGCAGGAGGAAGTCGATCGTCGGCGGCTCGAAGGCCAGCAGCGCCTCGTAGGTGCGCACCGGGTCGTTGCGGACGTCGACGGTGGCGAGCAGGCCGGCGAACAGGTGCCGGTACGCCGGCGCGGTCAGCCGTCTGAGCGCGGCGGCGACGGCGGCGTGGCTACCGGCGCCGTTCGCGCGGCGCCGGTGCCGGTCGTGCGCACGGGCGTCGCCGTCGAGGCTCACGCCGACGCGAACGCCGAGCTCGTCGAAGAGGGCCAGGTAGCCGTCGTCCAGCCGGACGCCGTTGGTCTGGATCGTCGCGCGCACCAGCACGTCCGCGCCGACGGCGGCACGGACGGCGGTGACGGCGTGCCTGATCAGGCCGGGGCCGGCGAGCAGCGGTTCGCCGCCGTGCAGCACGAGGTCGATCGAGGTGAGACCGTGCGTGCGGACGTGCTCGGCGATCCGGGCGGCGGTCGCGTCGACCGTCGAGTACGCCATGCGCGCCGGGCGGTTCCGCCAGCTCCGGTCGGCCAGCTCGTACATGTAGCAGTAGTCGCAGGAAAGATCGCAGCGGCTGTGGATCTTCAGGATGAACTCGCGGAACGGGCGCGGCCGCCAGCCCCCGGCGAGGAGCGCGGGGACGTCCATTGTCGCAGGCCATTCCGGAGCAGAACCTGCCCGGGCCGCCCCCAGGTCTGCGGTCACGTCTGCTACGCCCCCCGATGCGGGCTTAGTCCTGTATTTGCGATTCCGTACCACTATCTGGCGGTAATTCCGACTAGTCAAATACCGTCAGCCGGCTTTCGCCGCCGTACCGCGGTGCGACCGTCGGCGCGACCCGGCGGCGCGGAGCCGTTCGCGCCGGCGGGCTGGTGTCGATGTCTTCCACTCGGGCGGACGATCCTTCTCGCGCGGGCCGCCGAGCTTTCGCCGGATGGCCGGCCACCCTGATCGTCATCCTGAACGCGACCTTCGCGCTCGTATCATCGTGCTATATGGCCCACACCACCGCCGAGCCGACATGGCACCGGATCCCGGTGCAGGCACGGCGCACCCACCGTTAGGGCCCGGAGGGTGCATGGGCGGACGGCGACCGACGGACCGGGCGTGGGTGAGCGCCGACGGGGGCTGGATCCGGCGGCTGGCACCGTACGTGCTGCGGCAGCGGGCCGGGCTCGTGCGCACGTTCGTGGCGGGGCTCGTCGGGGCGGCGGTCGGCACCGCCGTGCCGGTCGTCGAGCGCCGCATCGTCGACGACGTGATCCTTACGCACCGCGCCTCGGCCGTGCCGTTGCTGCTGCTTCTGGCCGGGCTCGGCGTCGCCGGGTTCGTGGCCGCCCGCATCCGGCGGTTCAACGCGTCGCGGGTGGTGCTGGAGGTCTCCTACGGACTGCGCGCCGCGATCCACGCCTGCCTGCAGCGCCTCGACCTGGTCGCCCACGGCGGGCTGGCCACCGGGCAGCTCGTGTCACGGGCGAACGCCGACATCAGCCTCGTGCTCCGCGTGCTGCGGGTGCTGCCGATGATGGCGAGCAACCTCGTGCTGATGGCCGGGGCGCTGGTCGTCATGTTCGTCTTCTCGCCGCCGCTCGCGCTGATCAGCCTCGTCATGGTGCCGGCGCTGGCCGTCGGCGCGTACCGGATGCGGTCGCGGCTGTACCCGGCCACCTGGGACGTCCAGCAGCGCACCGGGGAGGTCGCGCAGGTCGTCGACCAGGCGGTGACCGGCGTCCGGGTGGTGAAGGCGTTCGGGCAGGAAGGCCGGGAGTTCGCGCGGCTCGCGGACGCAGCCGCCGCGCTGTACGGGTCGAGCGTGCGCGCGCTGCGGATCCAGGCGCGATACCAGCCGGCGCTGGAGGCCATCCCGTCGTTCGGGCAGGCCGGCGTGCTGGCCCTCGGCGGCTGGCTGGCGCTGCGCCACCAGATCACCGTCGGCACGTTCCTCGCGTTCGCCTCCTACCTCGTCATGCTGGTCGGCCCGGCCCGGATGCTGGCCGGCATGTTCGCCTCGGGCCAGCAGGCCCGCGCCGGAGCCGAGCGCATCTTCGCGCTGCTCGACGCGGCGCCCGCCGTGACCGACGCGCCCGGCGCCCGCGTCCTGCCGCCGGTCACCGGTGAGATCCGCTTCGAGCGGGTACGGTTCGCCTTCCCCGGCTCGCCGCCGGTGCTCAACGGCTTCGACCTGCGGATCGCGCCCGGCGAGACGGTCGCCCTGGTCGGGGCGTCGGCGTCCGGAAAGTCGACCGCCGCGCTGCTGCTCGGCCGCTTCTACGACGTGACCGGCGGCGCGGTGCGCGTCGACGGGCACGACGTCCGTGACGTGACGCTCGCCTCGCTGCGCTCCCAGCTCGGCATGGTGTTCGAGGAGAGCTTCCTGTTCTCCGAGTCGATCCGGGACAACATCGCCTACGGGCGCCCGGACGCCACCGACGAGGAGGTCGAGGCGGCGGCCCGCGCGGCGGAGGCGCACGAGTTCGTCACCCGGCTGCCGGACGGCTACGCGACCGTCGTCGGCGAGCGCGGCCTCACCCTGTCCGGCGGGCAGCGGCAGCGCGTCGCGCTGGCCCGCGCGCTGCTCGCCGACCCGCGCATCCTCATCCTCGACGACGCGACCAGCGCCGTGGACGCGAAGGTCGAGGAGAGCATCCACGCCGCGCTGCGCCGCGTGCTGCGGGCGCCCGGCCGGCCGCGTACGGCGCTGCTGGTCGCGCACCGGCGCTCGACGCTGCGGCTGGCCGACCGCATCGCCGTGGTCGACGGCGGCCGCGTGGTCGACGACGGAACGCATGCGGAGCTGATGGCGCGCTGCCCCCTGTACCGCCGCCTGCTCGCCGGTGAGGGCGACCGCATCGACGGCGGCGATCCGGCGGCGGCCGGTACGACCGGCCCGCTCGCACGGACCCGCATGGGGGACATCGGCATCGCGGACAGCCGCTTCGTGGCGGCCGGCGCCGCCGGGACCGTCGGTATGCCTGCCGGTACCGGCGGGCACGCCGACGGACGGCGACCCGCTACCGACGGACGGCGACCCGACGCCGTGCCCGATGCCGGGCTCGACTCCGGGCGGCCTGCCGCCGGTGCGGCGGCCGGGGACGGCGCCCCTGGGAACGGCGCCCCTGGGAAAGGCGCGCGTGGGCCGTGGGGAGACGCCGCGCCGCGTGGCGGACGGCCGGTCGCCGGGGACGGCGATCCTGGAGATGGGCATGCGGGCGGTGCCGCGCCCGGGGAGGCCGGCGTGCCGGAGAACGTCGCCGTGTCCATCGAGACCGCTCAGGCCCGCGCTGCGGAGGTCGCCGCCGCAGGCGTCCGCGGTGCGGTCGCGGCCGGTGCGGAGGCGGCTCGTGCGGGGATGGCCGGGGCTGAGGCGGCCAGGACGGAGGGGGCGGTGGGCAGGCCGTCCGGCGGTCGTTTCGGCGATCTCGGACAGGAGGATCTGCGGCGGCGGGTCGCGGCGCTGCCGCCTGTCCGCGACGTCCCGGACGTCGACGTGTCCCGCGAGTCACGCCCCGCGCCCGGGTTTCGCCTGTGGCGCTTCCTGCGCCCCTACCGGCGCCCGCTGGCGCTCGGCCTCGTGCTGGTCGTGCTCGACGCGCTGGCCGGCGTCGCCGGGCCGTACATCTCCCGGGACGGCATCGACCACGGGGTGCTCACCGGCTCGCGGGCCGCGCTGTTCACCGCGGCGGGCGTCTTCCTCGGCGTCGCGCTGGCCGGCCTCGTCGTCGGCCGGGCCGTGACGCTGGTCGCCGGCCGCACCGGGGAGCGCCTCATGTACGCGCTGCGGATCCGGGTCTGGGCGCAGTTGCAGCGGCTGTCCGTCGACTACTACGACCGCGAGATGGCCGGCGTCATCATGACCCGCATGACCACGGACGTCGGCGCGTTCTCCTCCGTGCTGCAGGACGGGCTGATCAACGCGCTGGCGTCGCTGTTCACGTTCGCGGGGGTCGCCGTGGCGATGGTGGTCATGAGCCCGCCGCTGACCGGGGCGGCCGCGATCGTCCTGGTTCCGCTGGTTGCCGCGACGGTGCTGTTCCGGCGGCTGTCGGCGACCCCGTACCGGGAGTCGCGGGAGCGGCTGGCCCGCGTCAACGCCGGCCTGCAGGAGAGCATCGCCGGCGTACGGGAGTCGCAGGCGTTCACGCAGGAGCGCCGCAGGCACGCCCTGTTCACGCGGCTGACCCGCGACTACGTCGCATCCCGCCTGGCCGCGCAGCAGCTCGTCTCGCTGTACTTCCCGTTCGTCGACCTGCTGTCGTCGCTGGCGGCGGTGCTCGTGCTCGCCGTCGGGCAGCACCTGGCGGCCGAGGGCGCCCTGACGCCGGGCGCCCTGATCGCATTCCTGCTGTACCTCAACCTTTTCTTCGCGCCGATCCAGCAGCTGTCGGAGGTGTTCGACGACTGGCAGCAGGCGCGGGTCTCGATGGCGCGCATCGCCGAGCTGATGGACGTGCCGGTGGCCACGCCCGTCGCCGCGCACCCGGTCGACCCGGGACGGCTGCGCGGCGAGATCCGGCTGGAGGGTGTGCGTTTCGGCTACCGGGGCGGCGCCGGCGACGCACTGGCCGGCGTCGACCTGGAGATCGCGCCGGGAGAGACGGTCGCGCTGGTGGGCGCGACCGGCGCGGGCAAGTCGAGCCTGGTCAAGCTGCTCGCCCGGTTCCACGATCCGGACGCCGGGCGAGTCCTCGTCGACGGTCACGACCTGCGCGATCTCGATCCGGTGGCCTACCGGCGGCAGCTCGGCTATGTGCCGCAGGAGGCGTTCCTGTTCCGCGGCACCGTGCGCGACAACATCGCGTACGGGCGGCCGGACGCGTCGGCCGAGCAGATCGAGGCCGCGGCCCGGTCCGTCGGCGCACACGAGCTGATCATGCGCCTGCCCGGCGGGTACGACCACGAGATCGCCGAACGCGGCGCCTCGCTGTCGGCGGGCCAGCGGCAGCTGCTCTGCCTGGCCCGCGCGGCCCTGGTCGACCCGGCGATCCTGCTCCTCGACGAGGCCACCGCCAACCTCGACCTGGCCACCGAAGCGCGGATCACCCGGGCGATGGGCAGCGTCGCCTCCGGCCGGACCACCGTGGTGATCGCGCACCGCCTGCAGACCGCGCGCACGGCCGACCGGATCATCGTCCTCGATCGCGGGCGCGTGGTGGAGGACGGCACGCACGAGGAGTTGCTGCGCGACCGCGGAGCCTACGCCTTGCTGTGGCAGGCGGCCTGACGGGCACCACGCGCCGGTCTCCCGTGGGTGGCCGGTACCGGCTGTGCGGCAGGGTCCTGGTGACCGTACCGGCCGCATACGCTCGAAGCATGGTCTGGAGCCTGGTGGGAGCGTTGGCCGCGGCCGTCTGCTTCGGCTGGGCGAGCGTGCTGCAGGCGGTGGCGGCACGCGCGGACCCGGCGGGCGCGGGCGTCGATCCTCGGCTCCTGATGCGGCTCGCCCGGCGACTGCCGTTCCTGCTCGGCGTCGGCCTGGATCTCGCGGGCTTCGCGGCCGAACTGGCGGCGCTGCGGTCGTTGCCCCTGTTCGTCGTGCAGGCGATCGTGGCGGCGAACCTCGCCGTGACGGCCCTGGTCGCCGCCTGGATCCTGAACGCCCGGCTGTCCACGCGAGAGTGGGCCGCCGTCACCGCGGTCTGCGCGGGGCTCGCCCTGCTCGGGCTGGCCTCGGGGCGCGAACACCCGGCCGCGGTCAGCCTCACATTCCGGCTGGCGCTGCTCGCCAGCGCCTGCGCGATGGGCACCGTCGGGGTCGCGGCGGGGCGGCTCCGCGGCGAGGCCAGGTCCGCGGTGCTCGGCCTGGTCGCCGGGCTCTGCTTCGGCGTCGTCGCCATCGGGGCGCGCGTGGTGACCAGCCTGTCTCCGCTGGCCCTCGCCCGCGACCCGGCCACGTACGCCGTCGCGGTCGGCGGGCTGATGGCCTTCCTGCTCTTCGCCACCGCGTTGCAACGGGGCTCGGTGACGACCACCACCGCGACGTTGGTGGTGGCCGAGACGGTGGTGCCCGCCCTCGTGGGGGTGCTCGCCCTCGGCGACGACCCACGGCACGGGTTCGCCGCCGTCGCGGTCGCCGGGTTCGTCCTCGCGGTGGCGGGAGCGCTCGCGCTGGCGCGGTTCGGCGAGGTCGCCGCGGACGGCGGCGAGGTCGTGCCCGCCCCGATCGCCAACCGCTGAGCACGCGCTCCACCCCGGCTGTACCGGCCCGTCTTGCCGCACTGCGCGGCCTTGGGCCGGCGGCTCCACCGTACTCCTCGACTCCGGTCATACCGTTCGGGATGCCGTGACGGGATCATGGGCGGAGGCGGTCTCATGACCCCACCTCGCGTGGGGACGGTCTCCCGGCGCCCGGCTCAGGACGGCGCGCGACCGAGACCACCACCGGCCGCGAATCGGCCGCCCGGATCGGCTCGGTGCATCGGCCGGACCGCCGGGCCTCGGTCGCCGCCGGCCGCGGTGCCGCGGACCGCGCCGGCGGCCCTGCGGCGGCCGGCGGTCCGCGGATCCGCGACGGGCCGAGAACCGCCCTGCCGCGTACGCGTTCCGGTTCAGCGCGCGTACGGCGCGGCGGGCGGGCCGGAGACGCCTGCGTCGACCCGCCACACGCGGCCGGCGTCCGGCTCTTCGGCCCGCTGCGCGTCGGACAGGCCCTGCTGGGACGTCGTGATGAACAGCGTGGAGCGGTCCGGCCCGCCGAAGCAGCAGCTCGACACGTTCGTCACCGGAACCCGCACCGTCGCGGCCAGCCGGCCCGACGACGGGTCGTACCTGTGCACCGCGCCGCCGCCCCACAGCGCCACCCACAGGAAGCCCTCGTCGTCGACGTGCATGCCGTCCGGGTGCCCGCCCTCGACCTTGACGACGTGCCGGCGCCCGGTCACCTCACCGGTCCGCTCGTTGTAGTCGAACGCGTCGACGTGCCCGGTCGGGGTGTCGATGTAGTACATCGTGCGGTGGTCGGGGCTCCACGCCAGCCCGTTGGAGATCGAGACGCCTTCCAGCACGGTGCGGACCGCGCCGTCGAAGACATACAGCTTTCCGGCTCCCGGCGACTCGTCGTAGGCCATCGTGCCCGCCCAGAACCGGCCCGCCGGGTCGCACTTGCCGTCATTCATCCGGATCGTCGTCGTGTCGGCCAGGTCGCCGGTCAGCGGCGTGACCGTGCCGTCATCGTCCAGCGCCATGAAGCCGGTGCCCGCCGCGAGGAGCCAGCCGCCCTCAGCGCGCGGCACCGCGGCACCGAGTGGACGGCCCACGTCGAACATCCGCGGTTCGGTGAGCGTCTCGCCATCGAACCCGGCCAGCCACAGGTGGCCGGCCATGATGTCGACCCAGCCGAGCCGGTCGCCGTACCAGAACGGCCCCTCCGCATGCTCGACGCGCACCGGCGAACACGGCTCCGCGGTCAGCTCCACGTCGCACCCTCCTCCGAACGGGGTCGATGGTCGGGCCCAAGTCTTCCACCGTGACCGGGCCGAAACATCCACCTCGCCGCAGTGCACGGCGTCCGTCGCGCGGGCACGGCGTCCGGTGCCAGGTCGGCGAAGGCGAGCGCCGGTCGGCGAGGGGGCGGTGAGGGCGGCGGTCGGCGAGGGCGGCGGTGGGTGAGGGGGCCGGCGGGTGAGCGGCGGTCGCGCCGCGGCCGTCCGGTGCGGCCGTTAGTGTCGGCTGTCGTGACGATCGAGACGGGGTTGCTGGCCGGCGTGGCCGTGGACGCGATCGCAGGGGACCCGCGGCGCGCGCATCCGGTCGCCGCGTTCGGCCGGCTCGCCGGCGCGCTCGAACGCCGGATCCACGCCGACTCGCGGGCGCGCGGCGCGGCGTTCACCGCCGTCTGCGTGCTGGGCGCCGCCGGTCTGGGCTTGGCAGCCGACCGCCTGAGCGCCGTGCCGGCGCGCTCACGGCGTCCCGTACTGCCGCGCACCGGATGGTGGCGCACCGGATGGTCGCGATTCGCCATGCCGCGTCCCGAATCGCGGCGATTCCTGTCGCGGCGGCCGGTGGTGCGGCCGGGCGCGGGGGCGCCCGCGCGGCTCGAACAGAGCCTGCGCGTGCTCATGACCGCGGCCGCCACCTGGACGGTCGTCGGCGGCACATCGCTGGCCCGTGAGGGCCTGGCGATGGCCGCGGCGCTGGAATCCGGCGACCTGGACGGGGCGCGGCGCCGCCTGCCGCACCTGTGCGGTCGTGACCCCAGCGGCCTGGACGCCAAGGAGCTCGCGCGGGCGACGGTCGAGTCGGTCGCCGAGAACACCTCCGACGCCGTGGTCGCCCCGCTGCTGTGGGGCGCCGCGCTCGGCGTACCCGGCCTGCTCGCGTATCGCGCGGTCAACACGCTCGACGCGATGGTCGGCCACCGCAGCGCCCGGTACCGGCGGTTCGGCTGGGCCGCCGCCCGCCTCGACGACGCCGCGAACTGGCTGCCGGCCCGGCTCACCGGCCTCCTCACCGCGGCGTGCGCGCCGCTCGCCGGCGGCTCGCCGCGGGCGGCGTACGCGACGCTGCGCCGCGACGGTGCCGCGCATCCCAGCCCCAACGCGGGACGCTGCGAGGCGGCGTTCGCCGGCGCGCTGGGCGTACGGCTCGGCGGCGTCAACGTCTACGGCGACCGGGTCGAGCACCGGCCGGAACTGGGCGACGGCCGCGCTCCCGAAGCCGCCGACATCCGGCGCGCCGTCCGGCTCTCTCGTGCGGTCACGGTCGCTGCCGTCGCCGTCGCGGCCGGTGGCCGTCTCGCCGTTTCGCTCGCTCGCGGCCGGGCGGCGTCCGTCCGCCTGAAGAGCGGATGGGCGGGCCCGGTACGCCGGTCTCCGGTGCGCCCGGCGGTCACGTGCCCCAGGGCTGCGAGCCCGTCCCGGCCGGCATGAACCGGACGGCGGACCCTGCCGGATCACCCGACGACGCGCCGCCGCGCGGCCCGCGTGAGCCAACGTCGGCCCAGCCCACGTTGGTCGGCGTCGCCCCGCGTCATCCCCCGTCGGCCCGCATTGGTCTTGGCCCATACCGCCCACATAGGCATGTCTCCGTGTCATCCCACGTCAGCCCCGTCGGCCCACATCGGCCGGCGTTGGTCGGCGTCGGCCCAGGTCGGGCCGCGTCAGCCTACATCGGCCCGGCGTCGGCCCGGCCGGAGGTGGGGCGGCTGGAGGTGGGGCGGCCCTGCCGGAGCCGGAGGCGTGACCGGGCGGCGTGTGCGAGACCGCCGGTCCGCCGCTGGACGGCGGCGCCGGCCTGCTACCTTCACGCGGGTGAAGACGCGATGAAGGGGACGCTGCTGGTCGCGGGCACGACCTCCGACGCGGGCAAGAGCACGGTGGTAGCGGGCCTGTGCCGGTGGCTGGCCCGCCAGGGCGTCAAGGTCGCGCCGTTCAAGGCGCAGAACATGTCGCTCAACTCGATGGTGACCGCCGACGGCGCCGAGATCGGCCGGGCCCAGGCGATGCAGGCCGCCGCGGCGCGGGTCGAGCCGTCCGCGCGGATGAACCCGGTTCTGCTCAAGCCCGGATCGGACCGGCGCAGCCAGGTCGTCGTCCTCGGCCGCCCGGTCGCCGAGGTCGACGCGACCGGGTACGCCGCGCACAAGGACCGCCTGCGCGAGGTGGTCCTCGACAGCCTCACGGAGCTGCGCGACCGCTACGACGTCGTGATCTGCGAGGGCGCGGGAAGCCCGGCCGAGATCAACCTGCGCGCCGGTGACCTGGCGAACATGGGCCTCGCGCGCGCCGTGAGCGAGCGGGACGGCACCGGCATGCCGGTCATCGTCGTCGGCGACATCGACCGAGGCGGCGTGTTCGCCGCCCTGTACGGCACGCTCGCCCTGCTGGAGCCGGCCGACCAGCGCCTCGTCGCAGGCTTCGTCATCAACAAGTTCCGCGGCGCGCCCGAGCTGCTGGCACCCGGCCTCGACCAGATCACCGCGCTCACCGGCCGTCCGGTGCACGGGGTGCTGCCGTGGCTCGACGGGCTCCGGCTGGACGCCGAGGACTCCCTGGCCCTCGATTCCCACCCCGGCCCGGAAGGATCCGCCGCCGCGTACGGGCGCCAGACCCTGCGGGTCGCGGTCGCGCGGCTGCCGCGCATCTCCAACTTCACCGACCTCGACGCCCTCGCCGCCGAACCCGGCGTGTCGGTGCGGTTCGCCACGACGCCCGGCGAGCTGGCCGACGCCGACCTGGTCGTGCTGCCCGGCACCCGCGCCACCGTGGCCGACCTGGCCTGGCTGCGCGACCGGGGCCTGGCCGCCGAGGTGGTCCGCCGCGCCCGCGCCGGCCGCCCGGTGCTCGGCATCTGCGGTGGCTACCAGATGCTGGCCCGTGAGGTCGTCGACGAGGTCGAGTCGGGGGCGGGCACCGTCCAGGGCCTGGGCCTGCTGCCGGTGCGCGTGGAGTTCGCCCGGGAGAAGACGCTGGGCCGCCCGGTCGGTGCGGCGTACGGCGAGCCGGTGCACGCCTACGAGATCCACCACGGGCGCGCCACCGTCGAGGGCGGCGAGCCGTTCCTCGACGGCTGCCGTGACGGCGCGGTCTGGGGCACCACGTGGCACGGCGCGCTGGAGAACGACGGATTCCGCCGCGCGTTCCTCACCGACGTCGCCCGCACGGCCGGGCGCGACTTCACGCCCGCGCCGGGCACCGCGTTCGCGGCGCTGCGCGAGGCGCACCTCGACGCCCTTGGCGACCTGGTCGAACGCCATCTCGACACGGCCGCGCTGTGGCGGCTCATCGAGGACGGGGCCCCGCCGGGCCTGCCGGTCGTGCCGCCCGCAGGTCCCGTACTCTGATCCGAGTCGCCGCGGGAGCGGGTTCGGGCCTGATCGGCGACCTGCAGGAGCGCGTCATCGCGAGTTCCGCACCGGCCACGGCCGCGTCAGGGTCGGCGCCTGCCCGCTTCGGCGAGCAGCGAGCAGGCGCGGAAGACCGGGGGAATCCGCACGATCCGGTGCCGGAACCGGGTCGGCGGGTCAGGCGCCGTGCGCGCGGCGCAGCGCCGCCTCGATGACCTCCAGGCTTGCCACGGCGTCGTCCAGCGTCACCGGCGGCGGTGCCTCGCCGCGCAGCGCGGCGGCCACGGCGGGATAGAAGTCCTGATAGCGGCCGGGCTCGGTCGGGACCGGGCGGATGTCGCCGGGCGTGCCCAGCACGCCGTACGCCTCCGGCGGCACCAGGCCGTACTCCGGGTCGAGCGGCGTCATGCCGGCGCGCAGTTGCTCCTCCTGGACGTCGAGGCCGTGCACGACGTAGCCGGCCCGGTCGCCCAGCACTCGGAAGCGCGGGCCGAGGTCCGCCGCGACCGCGCTCATCCACAGATGCGACCGGACCCCGTTCGCGTGCGTCAGCGCTACGAAGGCGTCGTCGACCGCCTCGGCCGCGGGCCGCCGCACGTCCAGCTCCGCGTACACGTCCACCGGCGGCCCGAACAGCGTGATCGCCTGATCGACCAGGTGGGCGCCCAGGTCGTACAGCACGCCGCCCGCGGCGGCCGGATCGGCGGTCTCCTTCCAGCCCGGCTTGATCCGCGGACGCCAGCGGGTGAACCGCGACTCGAACCGCAGCACCCGGCCGAGCGGCCCGTCCGCAGGCGTCCCGCCGCTCGTTCCCCGTCCGCCCGCTGCGCCCGCGGATCCGCCGCCCGCGACACCCGTCGTCGCTGAGGCCGCTCCCGTGACCAGGCGGCACACCGTGCGGAAGTCGCCGTCCCAGCGGCGGTTGTGGAACGGGACCACGAGCGGCCCGCCGGCCAGCGACCGCGCCTCGGCGGCCGTCGGCGCCACCGGCTTGTCCAGCACGACCGCCGATCCGGCCTCCAGCGCGGCGCGGGCCAGCGGGACGTGCAGGCGGTTCGGCGTCGTGATGACGACGAGGTCGTAGCGGCACGGCCAGACCCGGTCGGGGGAGTCGAGGAGCTCGACGCCCGGATGGCGGCGCCGCGCCTGGGCCCGCCGGTCCGGGTCCCGCGTCACGATCGCCGCGAGCTCCAGGCCGGGAGCGGTCGATATCAACGGCGCGTGGAATACCGCGCCTCCGGTGCCGTATCCGATCAACGCAACCCGGATCGTGTCCACAGATGGCCTCCTCCCAGTCCATTCGATCACGATCCGGGGCTGTCCCGGCATCGCCGATCCGCCTAATCTCCCAATGGGATGCGAGCGGGGAGGAGCCGTATGGTCACACCGTCCGAAGACGCCAACCTGGCTGAGCTGCTCAGCCAGTGGACGCGCGCGTTCGGCTGGTGGGACCGGGCGGCGTTCCTGTGCGGCGACGACGCCTACACGCACGGCGAGGTGCACGCCGGTGCGGCACGGGTGGCCGGGCTCCTGCGGCAGCGTGGCGCCCGCCCCGGAGACCGCGTGGTGGTCGCGCTGCCCGCGTCGATCGAGTTCGTCTGGACGTTCCTCGGTGCCGTACGGCTCGGCGCGATCGCCGTGCTGGCCGACCCGGAGGCGTCCGCCCTGCCGCCGGGGGAGATCGCGGTGTGCGCGGCCGGTCGGCACAAGAACGCACTCACTCCCGGCGAGCTGATCGCCGGGCTGCCGCGGGCGCCGGGGGCGGGCGTCCACCCGGTGCTGCCCGAGACCCCGGCCTTCACCCAATACTCCGCCACCTACGCGCACGGTGACCCGGAGGCGGCGTACCTGGCGATGGAGCCGTTCGGCCTGCGAGAGAGCGACGTGCTGTTCTCGGTGCCGAAGGCCTACGACCCGCTCGGCCTGCGCAACACGGTGTTCCTGCCGCTGTTCTCCGGAGCCTGTGCGGTGCTCGACTCGGGGCGGCGGTCGATCGCGACCGTGGTCGAGCGGGTACGCCGCCACCACGCCAGCGTGCTGCTGTCGACCTCGGCGTTCCTCACCCGGCTCGCGGCCGAGGGGCCGGGCGCGCCGTTCGGCCCGCTGCGGATGGCGGTGTCGCAGGACGGACCCCTGCCGGCGCGCGCCGAGCAACTGCCCGGCTGCCCCGTGCTGCCGCCGTGACCGGGATCTGTGGGCCAGATGACCGTTCCGCTCATGGGCCGCATTCTCAGGCGGCGCCGTCGTCGTCTTGGACGAATGGGAGCTGCTCGCCGGCCGGCCACGCCGACGGCGGAATCGCATTCCACTCGCGCGCCAGGTGCGCCTGGTCGTAGTAGCCGCATGCGGACGCGACGTCGGCGAGCAACCGGCGTCCGGGCCGCTGCACCAGCGTCCGTGACCCATCCCGCACCGGCTCGGCGCCATTGCTCCGTTCCCCGGCGCCGGGCCGGTGCGGTTCTGGGGGCCTGCTCGTAGACTGGCCGGCGGCGGTGAGGAAGGAACCCGGTGCGAGTCCGGGGCTGTCCCGCAACTGTGACCAGGTAGCGAGCCCGCGTGTACGGCCACGGCGACGAGCTGGAAGGCCGCGGGGGAGCGGTGACCTGGGAGCCAGGAGACTTCCCGCACGCCGATGCCCTTTCACCCGAGCCGGGGCGCGGACCCCCGAGGGAAGGAACCACGCGTGCGTGTCCTGCTGCTGTCGACCGCCGACACCGAACTCCTCGCCGCACATTCCGCCGGCGGCTACGTCACCGCCAACCCGTCCCGCATCGCCCTGGCCGACCTCGACGCGCTCTGCGACGGCGTGGACGTCGTCGTCGTCCGTCTGCTCGGCGGGCTGAAGACCTGGCGTGAAGGGGTCGACGACCTGCGGCGCCGGGGCCTGCCGCTGGTCGCCCTCGGCGGGGAGGCCGCGCCCGACGCCGAGCTGATGGCGCTGTCCACGGTGCCGGCCGGGGTGGCCGCCGAGGCGCTGGCCTACCTCCGGGAGGGCGGCGTCGCGAACCTGCGGGAGCTGGCCCGCTTCCTGTCCGACACGGTGCTGCTCACCGGGCACGGCTTCGAGCCGCCCCGCGCGATGCCGGCCTACGGCGTGCACCGGCTTCCGCAGGGTCCGCACCTCGACTCGAAGCGCCCGCGAACGCCGTCGGGCCCGGGCGCAGGCCGGCCGACCGTGGCGGTGGTGTTCTACCGGGCGCACGAACTGTCCGGGAACACGGCGTTCGTGGACGCGATGTGCGAGCAGGTCGCGGCGCTGGGGGCCGAGCCGCTGCCGGTCTTCTGCGGCTCGCTGCGCTCTGCCGACGACGGGCTGTTCGAGCTGCTGCGCCCCGCGGACGCGGTGATCTTGACGGTGCTCGCGGCCGGCGGAGCGACGGCCGCGGACGCCTCGGCGGGCGGCGACGAGGACGGATGGGACGCCGGGGCGCTGGCCGCGCTGGACGTCCCGCTCGTGCAGGGCCTGTGCCTGACGACGTCGCGCGCGACGTGGGAGGCCTCGGACGCGGCGCTGTCGCCGATGGACGCGGCGATGCAGGTGGCGATTCCCGAGTTCGACGGGCGGCTCATCTCGGTGCCGTTCTCGTTCAAGGAGGAGGGTGCGGACGGCATCCCGGTCTACGCCGCGGACCCGGAACGAGCCGCCCGCGTCGCCGGGATCGCCGTGCGCCTGGCGCGGCTGCGGCACACGCCGGTCGCCGAACGGCGGCTGGCGATCGTCCTGTCGTCGTACCCCACCAAGCACTCCCGGGTCGGCAACGCGGTGGGCCTGGACACGCCCGCGTCGGCGGTGCGCCTGCTCGCGGCGCTGCGCGCGGCCGGGTACACCGTCGGCGACCACCCGGACGACGGCGACGAGCTGATCCATTCGCTGATCGCGGCGGGCGGGCACGACGTCGAGTGGCTGACCGAGGAGCAGCTGCGCGCGGCGACCGCGCGGGTGCCGGCGAAGACGTACGAGGAATGGTTCGCCGCGCTGCCGGAGGCGCTGCGCGAACAGGTGCGGGAGCACTGGGGCGAGCCGCCCGGCGAGCTGTACGTGGCGGAGCCGGGGACGCGGTCGGGGCGGGCCGCCCGGAGCGACGCCGGGGCGGGTCCGGACATCGTGCTGGCGACGCTGCGGTTCGGCAACGTGCTGGTGGTGATCCAGCCGCCGCGCGGGTTCGGCGAGAACCCCGTCGCGATCTACCACGACCCCGACCTGCCGCCCTCCCACCACTACCTGGCCGCCTACCGGTGGCTGGACGAGGTGTTCGGCGCGCACGCGGTCGTCCACCTCGGCAAGCACGGCACGCTCGAATGGCTGCCGGGCAAGGGGCTGGGGCTGTCCGCGGAGTGCGCGCCGGACGCGGTGCTCGGCGACCTGCCGCTGGTCTACCCGTTCGTCGTGAACGACCCCGGCGAGGGCACGCAGGCCAAGCGGCGCGGCCACGCGGTGATCGTCGACCACATGGTGCCGCCGATGGCGCGTGCCGACACCTACGGCGACCTGGCCAAACTCGAACAACTCCTCGACGAGTACGCCACCGTGCAGGCCCTCGACCCGGCGAAGCTGCCGGCCGTGCGGGCGCAGATCTGGACGCTGGTGCAGGCGGCGCAGCTCCACCATGACCTGCACGTGAGCGACCAGCCGGGGGAGGCGGAGTTCGACGACTTCGTGCTGCACATCGACGGGTACCTGTGCGAGGTCAAGGACGTGCAGATCCGCGACGGCCTGCACGTCCTCGGCGAGCCGCCGGAGGGCGGGCAGCGCGTGGATCTGGTGCTGGCGATGCTGCGCGCCGCGCAGGTGTGGGGCGGCCGGACGGGCGCGCTGCCCGGCCTGCGCGCCGCGATCGCGGCCGCGTACGGCCTGGACGAGCGCGCGCTGCTCGCGGACCCGGGCGCGGTCGTGGAGGCTTCCGGGGTGGCCGGGCTGGCCGAGATCGTGGACGGGCCGGCGCGGACCGGAGCGGACGTCGTCGACCTTCTGGAGGCGGTGGCACGCCGCCTCGTCGTCGGCATGGAGACGCTCGGCTGGGACGCCTCCCGTGCGGGGGACGTGTGCGCCGAGGTCCTCGGCCGGCAGGCGCCGGACGTGGTCCGCCTGCTGGAGTTCGCGGCCGGCGAGGTGGTGCCGCGCCTGGCGGCGACCCGCGGCGAGATCGACGCCGTGCTGCACGCGCTGGACGGCGGGTACGTTCCGGCGGGACCGTCGGGGTCGCCGACGCGCGGGCTGGTGCACGTGCTGCCGACCGGCCGCAACTTCTACTCCGTCGATCCGAAGGCGATCCCGTCGCGCAACTCCTGGGACGTCGGCGTGGCGCTGGCCGACTCCCTCATCCGCCGGCACCTGGACGATACGGGTGAGTACCCGCGCAGCGTGGGCCTCACGGTGTGGGGCACGTCGGCGATGCGCACGCAGGGCGACGACGTCGCCGAGGCGCTGGCGTTGATCGGTGTACGGCCGGTGTGGGACGAGGCGTCGCGCCGGGTGACCGGCGTCGAGGTGATCCCGCGGGAGGAACTGGGCCGGCCGCGCATCGACGTGACCCTGCGCATCTCCGGCTTCTTCCGCGACGCGTTCCCGCACGTCATCGCCCTGGTGGACGACGCGATCCAGGCGGTGGCGGCACTCGACGAGCCGGACAACCACATACGCGTGCACGCCTTGGAAGACGCCCGGCGGCACGGCGACTGGCGGCGCGCGACCAGCCGCATCTTCGGCTCCAAGCCGGGCGCGTACGGCGCGGGCCTGCTGCCGCTGATCGACGCCCGCAACTGGCGCGACGACGCCGACCTGGCCGAGGTGTACGCGGTGTGGGGCGGCTACGCGTACGGGCGCGGTCTGGACGGGCGGGAGGCCCGCGCCGACATGGAGGCCGCGTTCCGGCGCATCAGCGTGGCGGCCAAGAACCAGGACACCCGCGAGCACGACATCGTCGACTCCGACGACTACTTCCAGTACCACGGCGGCATGGTCGCCATGGTCCGCGCGCTGACCGGGGCCAGCCCGGCGGCGTACGTCGGCGACTCGGCGCTGCCGGACCAGGTGAAGACCCGCACGCTGGGCGAGGAGACCCGGCGGGTGTTCCGCGCCCGCGTCGTGAACCCGCGCTGGATCGCGGCGATGCGCCGGCACGGCTACAAGGGGGCGTTCGAGCTGGCGGCGACCGTCGACTACCTGTTCGGGTACGACGCGACGGCGGGCGTGGTCGACGACTGGATGTACGAGACGCTGGCGCGGGAGTACGTCTTCGACGAGGAGAACCGCGCGTTCATGGAGCGCTCGAACCCGTGGGCGCTGCGCGGCATCGCCGAGCGGCTGCTGGAGGCCGCCGACCGGGGGCTGTGGGCCGAGCCGTCCGCCGAGACGCTGGACCGCCTCCGCCAGACCTATCTCGACCTGGAGGGCGACCTGGAGGCGGGTGAGGGTTAGCGTCCCGAGGCCGAGGGGGCAAGAGGGCTCCGTGGCCGGATGTGGACACTTCGCAGGTCGTCCTCAGCGTCGCGCTCGACGTCAGCCACTGGCAGTGCCGACCGGGCCGGTGCGGGCTCGCCGGCCCGCCCCGGCCCCGTCTCCGGCCCGCCCCGGCCCGCCCGGGGCACGTCTCCGGCCCGCCCTGGTTCCGTCTCCGGCCCGCCCTGGT
>JBEHYF010000110.1:0-18400 GCA_048498315.1 Actinomycetota bacterium | reverse complement strand
CTGACGGGCGGCCCGGGCAGGAGACCATAGGGGAGCGCGGCGCCGGGGCGCGGGCCCCGGCGCCGCCGTCGACGAGCGCGCTCCGCCGGCTCGGCCGGGCGCTCGCCCCGCTGCCGTGGATCGGCCCCGCGATCGCCCTGATCGCGGCCGTCGTCCTGTGGCCGGTCATCGAGATGGTACGGACGTCGCTGCTGCGGATCAGCTCGTCCGGGGCGACGCTCGGCGCCCGCGGCGCCGGGAACTACCGCGACCTGTTCGACGAGCCGGCCCTCGGCAGCGTGCTGCTGCACACCGTGGTGTGGGTGGTCGGCGTCGTGCTGGTCACCATCGTGGTGTCGCTCGCGCTCGGCCAGCTGCTCAACGCCCGGTTCCCGGGACGGCGCGTGGTGCGCTGGGCGGTCATCGTGCCGTGGGCGGCCTCCGTGCTGATGACCGCGCTGACGTGGAAGTGGATGCTCAACTACTACTACGGCGTGGTCAACAAGATCCTCCAAGGTGTGGGGATCATCGACCATCCGGTGAACTGGCTGTCGAATCCCACCCAGGCACTGGCCTGGATGATGTGGGTGGCGGTCTTCGTCTCGCTGCCGTTCACCTCCTTCGTCATCCTGGCCGGCCTGCAGACCATCCCGGAAGACGTCTACGAGGCGGCCCGCGTCGACGGCGCCGGCCGCGCGCGGACCTACTTCCGCATCACGCTGCCGCTGCTGCGGCCGTCCCTGCTGGTCGCGGCGATCATCAACGTGATCAACGTGTTCAACTCGTTCCCGATCATCTGGGCGATGACCGGCGGCGGCCCCGGGGACAAGACAGACACCAGCACGACGTTCATGTACAAGCTCGCCTTCGCCGGGGCCGGCGACGTCGGGGAGTCGGCCGCGATGGCGGTCGTGAACTTCGCCCTGATCCTCATCCTGGTCCTGCTGTACCTGCGGGCCGTCGGCTGGCGCGGGGAGGCGCGACCATGAGCGGCCGGACCACGACGCGCCCGGCGCGGGCCCGCCGGGGCGGGCACGCCGTGACCGGCCGGCGCAAGCCCGGCTCGGCCGGCCGGTGGAAGGTCACGATCCTGGCCGCGGTCGGCTACCTGGTCGCGTTCGTGTTCATCGCGCCGTACCTGGAGATGGCGCTCACGGCCCTCAAGCCCGACCGCGAGCTGACCAAGTCGCCGACCACGTTCCTGCCGCAGCACTGGAACTTCGGCAACTTCGTCAACGTCTGGAAGGCCGCGCCGATCTGGACGAACATGCAGGTGTCGCTCATCGTCGCCGCCGTGGCGACGGTGATCGCGCTGGGCGTGTCGCTGCCGGCCGCGTACTACACGGCGCGTAACCGGTTCCGCGGGCGCGGCGCGTTCCTCCTGCTGGTGCTGGTCACCCAGATGTTCGCGCCCACCGCCCTGGTGATCGGCATCTACCGGGAGATGGTGGCGCTCGACCTGACCGACACGCTGCTCGGCCTGATCCTCGTCAACGCCGCGTTCAACCTGCCGTTCTGCATCTGGATCCTCCAGGGGTACTTCTCCAGCATCCCGAAGGAGCTGGAGGAGGCGGCGTACCTGGACGGGGCGGGCCGGGTGAAGGCGTTGACCCGGGTGACGCTGCCGCTGTCCCTGCCCGGCCTGGTCACCGCGGTGATCTACACGTTCATCGGGGCGTGGAACGAGTACGTCGTCGCCCTGACGATCACGTCGTCGCCCAACCGCCAGCCGCTGACCGTGGCCATCCCCGAGTTCGTCACCTCCTACCAGCAGCACTGGCAGTACCTGTTCGCCACGTCGCTGATCGCGATCGTGCCGGTGGTGGTCCTGTTCGTCGTCATCGAGCGGTACCTCATCGGCGGCCTCACCGCCGGCTCGGTCAAGTGACGCCAACGGGGCCTCGTACGGGAGTGCCGGGGCCGCGATCCGTCCCCGGCACGGGCCGTACGGTCAGGAGGCGGTGTCGAAGTTGATCGCCGAGTAGGCGCGCAGCTTCGACAGCCGGTGCTCGCTGTGGATGCGGCGGATCGTGCCGCTGCGCGAGCGCATGACCAGGGAGTGGGTCGAGGTGATGCCCTTGCTGTAGTGCACGCCGCCGACCAGCTCACCGTCGGTGATGCCGGTCGCGGCGAAGAAGACGTCGTCGGAGGTGACCAGGTCGTCGGTGGTCAGCACCTTCGACAGGTCGTGCCCGGCGTCGATCGCCTTCTGCCGCTCGGCGTCGTCGCGCGGCCACAGCCGCCCTTGCAGCACGCCGCCCAGCGACTTGATCGCGCAGGCGGCGATGATCCCCTCCGGGGTGCCGCCGATGCCGAGCATCAGGTCGATGCCGGTGCCCTCACGCGCCGCCATGATCGCGCCGGCCACGTCGCCGTCGGTGATGAACTTGATCCGCGCGCCGGCCTCGCGCACCTGCCTGACGATGTCCTCGTGCCGGGGGCGGTCGAGGATGACGACGGTGACGTCCTGGTTCGAGCAGCCCTTGGCGCGGGCGACCGCGCGGATGTTGTCGGCCACCGGCGCCTCGATGTTCACGACGTCGGCCGCCTCGGGGCCGGTAGCCAGCTTCTCCATGTAGAACACGGCCGACGGGTCGTACATGGTGCCGCGCGGGCTCACCGCGATCACCGCGATGGCGTTGTTCATGCCGAGCGCGGTCAGCCGGGTGCCGTCGATCGGGTCCACCGCGACGTCGCACTCCGGGCCGCTGCCGTCGCCGACCTGCTCGCCGTTGAACAGCATCGGCGCGTGATCCTTCTCACCCTCGCCGATGACCACGACGCCTTTCATGGAGACGGTGTTGATCAGTTGCCGCATGGCGTTGACGGCGGCGCCGTCGGCCCCGTTCTTGTCGCCGCGCCCCACCCACCGGGCCGCCGCCATCGCGGCCGCCTCGGTCACCCGTACCAGTTCCAGCGCCAGGTTGCGATCGGGCGCGTGGGCCTCGGTGGTCAGCGGGGACGATACGGTCGTTTCTTCGGTCATGGCGATGCGGGCCTTTCCTGGCTAGGTCTCTATGGATCGTATTTCCGAGCAGACAGGGCGTAATCTAGGGCCGTCATGAGCAGCGACTTCAAGCGGCGAGCCGGTCGGCGCGCGCAACGGCCCAGGTCACCGGGCACCTTCGCGACCCGGCGCGTTCCCGCCGTGCCCCCGACACGACGAGGAGCGCACCCGTGAGCGTCGAACCGGTTCCCCGCGTGTCGGATCGGGGGGCGGCCACCCGCGGCGCCCTGCTGGTCGCCGCGCGCGAGGTGTTCTCCGAGTCGGGGTTCGCCCAGGCCGCCGTCACCGACATCGTCGCCAAGGCCGGGGCCAGCGTCGGCAGCCTCTACCACCACTTCAGCGGCAAGGCCGACCTGTACCTCACGCTCTTCGAGGAGTTCCAGAACCGCCAGCAGGAGCGCACCCGCGACGCTCTCCGGCACGCCCGGGAGCAGGGCGAGAGCGACCCGATGCGGCTGTTCGTGGCCGGCGCGCGGGCCTATCTCGACGGCTGCCTCGCCGAGCCCGACCTGTCCCGCCTGTTCGTCTCCGGCGACGGGCCACCCGGGTTCGACCGCGTTCTGCGCGACCGCCTGCGCACGTGGGCGCGGCGCAACGCGGCGCTCTTCGATGCCGGCGACGGCCGGGTCGACGAAGCACTCGTCGTGGTGCTGACCGGCGCGGTGTCCGGTGCGGTGTCGGAGCTGTCGCTGTCGGACGACGCGGAGACCGCCCGGCGGCTCGCCGATGACGTGCTGAAGATCATTTCGGGCATCGAGAGCCGGCATGAGCGAACCTGACCGACGCCCGGGGCGGCACGATCCCCAGGCACGGCCGGCGACCCCGCCGGGCCACGGCACCGGCGTCACGCCGCCCGGCGCCCCCGGCGAGGTTGAGGCGCCCCGGACCGCCGCGGGCGGGAATGCCGCGGGCCGGGACGCCGCGGCCGGAGACGTCGCGGCGGAAGGCGGCCCGTCGGCCGGAGAAGGCCCCGTCGTGGTCTCGCCCTCGGTTTACCGCCGTCTGATGTCCGGCCTGTCTGGATACGCCGTTGCGCTGCTGTGCTGCCTCGCGATCGCCGGGCTCGTGCTGCTGATCACGCCCCGGCGTCACGACAACGCCGTCCTGCGGGTCGACTACCGCGGCGACCTGGCCGGTCTGGTGGCCGTCGCCCCGTATCCGGTGTGGGCGCCCGAAGGCCTGCCGCCGGGGTGGGTTCCGACGAGCTCGCGGCTGACCGGCACGAACGGCGGGCCGGTCGGCTGGCACCTGGGCTTCTACACCCCCGGAAAGCAGTACGCCGCGCTGGAGGAGAGCGACGAGCGGCCGGGCGGCCGCGGCGGTTTCGTCGACCGCATGACGAGCCAGGGCCGGCCGGACGGCACCACGACCGTGGCCGGCGCGCAGTGGGATCGTGCCTTCCGCAAGGACAAGCACCAGCGCTCGCTCGTCCGGCGGCTGCCCGGAGTCACGCTGGTGGTGACCGGCACGGCGTCATACGACGAACTGGCGATCCTCGCCGGCTCGCTCAGACAACAGCCGAAACCCTCTCCGAGCGCGTCCGTAACCCGGCAGCAGCGGGGCTGATTGCTGTAATTTGTGGGCCCTGGGATGAACGCAGCCCGATGTGCCCGCCTGAGCATCACGGTCCGGCTCCTGACGTACGCACGCCTGCTCCTGCTCGCGATGGCCGTCGTCATCGTCCCCCGCGACCGGTTCGCCCCCGCCGTGCTCGCGCCGCTGGGCGTCGTCACCGCCCTGTCGGTCGCGGTCTCCCAGGTTCCGCGCCTGCTGCCGCTGCTCGCGCGCGGCCCGTTCGTCCTCGCCGCCGACGCCGTCGCCGCCTACCTGGTGCTGGAGACCGGCGGCGGATTCGGGCCGTACTTCCCGTTCACCGTGGTGACCTCCGCCCTCGCGGGCGTGCTGTACGACTGGCGCGGGCTGGTGTTCGTGTGCGCCCTCCAGGTCTCCCTGTACGACGTCGCCGTCCGGTCGGTCGACGGCGGCCAACTGGCCGCGGCGGCCGCGTTGCCGGTCTTCTATCCGGTCGCCGGCTGCGTCGGCGTCGCCGTGCGGCGGCTGCTGGACCGTTTCGCCGACGCCGAGGAGGCACGGCGGCGGGCCGAGATCGTGGCCGCCTCCGCCGAGGAGCGGATGCGGCTCGCCCGCGACATGCACGACTCGCTGGCCAAGACGCTGCACGGCATCGCGCTGTCGGCGGCGGCCCTGCCAGCCTGGGTGCGGCGGTCGCCCGACCGGGCCGAGAAGGAGGCCGAACGGCTCGCCGCCGCGGTACGGGTGGCCGTCGCGGAGGCGCGGGAGCTCATCGCCGGCCTGCGCGACGACGGGCGCCGGCCGCCGCTGCCCGCCGCCGTACGCCGGATCGCGGAGGAGTGGGGCGAGCGGCACGGCATCGTCGTGCGGACGGCCGTCGACGAGCGCGTGGACCTGCCGCCCGCCCGCCGCGATGCGGCCCTGGCGATCCTCGGGGAGGCGCTGACCAACGTGGCACGGCACGCCCGCGCCCGGAGCGTCGAGGTGACCCTGTCCGGCCGGGACGGGCGGGCGGAGCTGGCGGTCTGCGACGATGGCGCCGGGTTCGCCTGCCCGCCCGTTCTGCCGGACCTGATGGCGGAACTGACGCGCGGCGGGCACTACGGCATCGTCGGAATGGCCGAGCGCGCCCGGTGGGCGGGCGGCGCGCTGACGGTGACCTCGTCCCCGGGCGCGGGCTGCACGCTCACCGCCGTGCTGCCCGCGGAGGGGGCGGACCCGTGATCGGCGTGCTGGTCGTGGACGACAACCCCGTCGTGGTCATGGGCCTGACCGCCGTGCTGGAGGCGGCCGGCGACGTCCGCGTCGTGGCCACCGCGGGCGACGGCGCGCAGGCCCTCGAACTGGCGCGGCGGCACCGGCCCGACCTCGCCCTGCTCGATGTGCGGATGCCCGGTCTCGACGGCGTACGGGCGGCCGGCCCGCTCAGCGCGCTCACCCGGGTGCTGATGCTGTCCTACAGCGACGACCCCGAGTCGATCCGCGCGTCGATCCGGGCCGGCGCGGCCGGATATCTCATCCACGGCTCCTTCTCCCCGGACGAGCTGGTGCGGGCCGTCCGTGACGTCGTCGGCGGGCGCACCAGCCCCCTGTCGGGCGAGGCGGCCCTGGCCGTCGTACGCGCCCTGCAGTCGGCCGCCGGCGCGCCGCCGCCCGAGCCCCGGGCGTTCGGCCTGACCGGCCGCGAGGCGGAGGTGATGGGACTGGTCGCGCGGGGGCGATCCAACCGCGAGATCGCCGCGGCGCTGGTGCTGTCGGAGAAGACGGTGAAGAACCACGTCAGCCGCGTGTACGCGAAGCTGGGGGTGCGCACGCGTGCGGCCGCCATCGCCCGCTGGCTGGGCACCGAGCCCTCCTGAGCCGGGCAGAACACCCTCCCGAGGCCCGTGGACGGCGCCGTCCACCCGGCGGGCCGTCCCTGCTCAGAACGGGGTGCCCTCCTCCGCCGGCTCGGCGCGCTCGGCCATGGCCGCGGCGAGCCGGGCGCGGGCGCCCTCGAGCCACTCCTCGCAGATGCCGGCGAGGCGCTCGCCGCGCTCCCACAGCGCCAGGGACTCCTCCAACGTGAGCCCGCCCGCCTCCAGACGCCGCACGACCTCCGTCAGTTCGTCCCTGGCCTGCTCGTAGGACAGCTCCGGTTTCTCATCCGCCACGGCACCACCCTAGTGTTCCAACGGCGCCACGCCAGGCGTGTCACGCGGAGTCGGCCCGCACCGTGATCCGGCCGTCGGCGAAGCGAACGAGCAGCTCGTCGTCCTTGTGCACGTCGGCGGCGGCCCGTACGACCGACTCGTCCGGGCGCTGCACGATCGCATACCCGCGTTCGAGCGTCGCGGCGGGGGACAGCGCCAGCAACCGCGCCCGCGTGTGGGTCAGGTCGTCGGCGGCCCGGTCGAGCGCGGCGGACAGGCAGCGCCGGGCCCGGTCGTGCAGCGTCGCGATCCCCTCAGCCTGCCGCTCGATCTCGCGCACCGGGTCGGCCAGCGCGGGACGCGAGCGCGTCGCCGCCAGCCACTGCAGCTCGCGCTCGACACGGCCGGACAGGCAGCGGCGGCCGCGGTCGCGGAGCTGCCGGACGAGGGCGAGCTGCTCGCGCACGTCGGGCACGGTCTTCTTGGCCGCGTCAGTCGGGGTGGAGGCGCGGGCGTCGGCGACGTGGTCGAGCAGCGGGGTGTCCTGCTCGTGGCCGATCGCCGAGACGACGGGCGTGCGGGTGGCCGCGACGGCGCGAACGAGGGCCTCGTCGGAGAAGGGCAGCAGGTCTTCCAGCGAGCCGCCGCCGCGGGCGATGATGATCACATCGACGTCCGGGTCGGCGTCGAGGCGGTGCAGCGCGTCGATGACCTCCGTCACCGCGTACGAGCCCTGCACGGCGGTGTTCTCGACCCGGAAGTGCACCGCGGGCCAGCGGCGCCGGGCGTTCTCCAGCACGTCCCGCTCGGCCGCGGAGTCGCGGCCGCAGATCAGCCCGACCGTACCCGGCAGGAAGGGCAGCGGCCGCTTGCGTTCGGGGTTGAACAGCCCCTCGGAGGCGAGCAGCTTCTTCAGGCGTTCGAGGCGGGCCAGGAGCTCGCCCACGCCGACCGGGCGGATCTCGAACGCCGACAGCGCGAACGAGCCGCGGTTGATGTAGAAGTCCGGCTTGGCGTGCACGACGACCCGCGCGCCGTCGACGACGGCCGGCCCGGCGTCGTCGCAGACCACCCGCGGGCAGACCACCCGCACCGAGACGTTGGCGACCGGGTCGCGCAGCGTGAAGTACACCATGCCGGCCCGGCGGTTCAGCTCGGTGATCTGGCCCTCGACCCAGATGCGGCCGAGCCTTGCGATCCAGCCGCCGACGAGCTGCAGCACCGTGCGGACCGGGGTGGGCGACTCCGGCGAGGTCTCCAGCGCCATGCGAAGCAGACTACCGACGGCCGTCGGCCGGCGCGCCGCGGCACGCGCGGCCCATCGAGCCGTCGGCCGGTGACAACGCCGCGGTAAAAGTTCGGCCCGCGGCGCCGGTGCGTCCATCGGCCGGACGGCTGAGGGTAGTCATCTTCGAGGGGACAGGCATCCCACATCGCCGCCGAAGGAGACCACGGGGAATGAGTCGCCGGCCAGTGAAGAAGTCGTCACCGGACCGCGGGCGCAGCGCGCGCCGCCTCGCCGCCGCCGCTTGCGGCGCCTGCCTGCTCGCCGTGGGGTTCGCGGTGCCCGCGGCGGCCGCGGCGCCGCGCGGACGCGCCTCCGCCCGTACCGTCCGCGCCGATGACACCGACGGCGGCAACGGGCGGCACAACCGGAACACGTTCTCGATCAAGAGCCCGACGCGGAACAGCGGCTACCAGCACACCAACAGTGGCAACGCGGGCGGGGCGAACAGCGTCCAGAACGCCCTGTGCCGTGGCGCATCGGTCTGCCGCGTGACGCAGAACGTGACGATCGTCCGGCCGGCCGCGAGCGTGCCGCCGCAGCTCGACCCGTTCGTCTACCTGGGCGAGTACGGGCTGGCGCTGACGGTGCCGTATGACCCCGAGCCGCCCGCGGCCGCAGCGCCCCCGGTGACCGCCGTGGCCCGGTACGCGCACCTGCCCTCGCACAGGCGTGCGGCGGCGCTCCGGCGTGAGGTGGTCCTCCGCCACCGCGCGGGTCCGCACGAGGCCGGCCGGCGGCACGGGTGAACGGCCGGCACCGCGTCCCCGGGCCGGCCGACTACGACTGCCGGCGCCGGCCGGCGCCTTCCAGCGAAAGGACGTGGTGATGAGGTTGCTCACGATCGGATGTCGTCTTGCTCTCGCCGGGCTCGGCGCGTGCCTGTGGCTCGGCGCGTCCTGGCCCGCCCAGGCGCAGGCCGCCGCGTGGCGTGTGCTTCCCGTCGGTCACGGGGCCGGCCGTGACTGCTACGGGAGCGGCGTGCACAACGTGAACACCTTCTCGGTCAGGAGCCCGACCTGGATCCGCGGCGTCCAGAACGCCAGCAACTCCAGCACCAGAGCCATCGACTTCGCGCAGAACGCCTTCTGCAAGAAGAAGCGGAACTGCAGGATCGTTCAGGTCAGCCGGCTGCCCTGATCGGCACCCCGCGGCGACGGCGCTGGAACCCGCCGGCCCTGGTACGACGGCGGCGCGTGCGGTGAGCCGCACCGCTCGACCGCAGGGTCGAAGTGCGGACTCCGGTGGTCTTCGAACAGGCGTCCGCCGACCGGCCGCGCGAGCTGCGCCCCGCGCGCCGGCCGCACGTCGGCCCGCCGTAGCCTGCCGGGCCGCCGCAGGGCGCCGGCCGGGTCGGCGCCGTGCCCGCGCCCTCGGTGTCGACCGTCCCGGCCGCGCCGTCCATGTCGTCCGCCCGCGCCGTCTGCGCGCCGGTACCGCCCATACCGCCAGCCGATGTCGGTCCGGGCCACGGCGTTCGCCGCGGTCGTGGCCTTCATGGGGATCGGCCTCGCCGATCCGATCCTCCCGGCGATCGCCAAGGGCCTGCGGGCCTCGCCCAGCCAGGTCTCCCTGCTGTTCACCAGCTGTTTCCTCATCACCGCGATGGCGATGCTGATCACCGGTTTCGTCGCCAGCCGCATCGGTGGCAAGCGGACGCTGCTTGGACCGGTGCTCTCCGAAGACGGGTCCGCGCTCTCCGATGAAGCGGCGGCCCGTGGCCGCCGAGGGCCGGCGGTTGCCCGGGCGCCGGTCTCAGGAGCCGCCGCGCAGCTTGTTCAGCCGGTTCTCGTACATGCGCAGGAACTCGGCACGGGCGGCGTGCGCCCGCTCGTAGTCGCGCAGCTCGGTGACCTGCCGGGCGGTCAGGTTGCGCAGGCGGGCGCGCACGGACGCCAGCGTGGCCTCGTCGTAGCCGGGCACCGGCAGCTCGCCCGGCGCGGCGCCCGCACGGCCGCCGGTGGCGGCGGGCGCGGACGGTTTCGGCGGGGCCGGCCGCGTGCGCTCCGGCTCGGCCTTCGCAGGCGGTGCGGCCTTGGCGGGAGGCGCGGCCTTGGCGGCGGCCTCGGCGGCGGGGCCGGGCTTGGCCGGGGGCGTGGCGGTCGCGCCAGAGGCGGTGCCGCCCTCGGCCCGGCCGGCGGCGCTCGTACGCTCCCTCGCCCCGGCGGTGCGGTCGCCTGCCGTGGGCGGCCTGCTCGCCGGCCCCGGCTTCGCGGGTGGTGTGGCCGGCCGCGTGCGGCCCGCGGGCGGCCGGGTGCCGCCCGGCGCGGGCCGGCTCGCGGCCGCCGGCCGGCGCGGCTTGCCGACCGCGATCTCGCCGTCGGCCGCCGTGCGCCCGCGGCCGGGCGCGGCCGTGCCGGTGCCCGTGCCGCCGCCGGCGCGGCCGGTGACGCGCCCCACGATCCGGCCGGTGAGGTTCCCCGCGTCGTCGCACAGCCTGCCGAGGACCGGCCCCAGGCCCGACTGGCGGACCTCCCGGTAGTCTCTGCGGACGCGGTCGGTCAGCAACAGCGCCTGCCCGACCCCCATGACCGCCAGCCGGGCGGCGTGGATCGGGAGCTCGCTGACGGTCTCCTGGACTTGCGCTTTGAGCCGGCGCGGCGATCGTGTCATCGTTCCTTCAGCTCCCTCCAGCCCCGTCGACACGGACTGGCCGGTACGGTTGCGTTCACCCAACACTCTGCCCCACCGTGGCGCGGCGTTCACGCGCCGCGGCCGGGTTTTTCGGCGCCCGAATCAGATACGCCACGACCACACCTACCATGGGTGACATGACTCGTCGCGTTCTTCTCGCCAAGCCCCGTGGTTACTGCGCGGGCGTCGACCGCGCCGTCCGGACCGTGGAGCTGGCGCTCGAACGCTACGGACCGCCGATCTACGTGCGTAAGCAGATCGTGCACAACGTCCACGTCGTCAAGACGCTGGAGGAACGCGGCGCGATCTTCGTCGAGGAGACCGACGAGGTGCCGGAAGGCTCGATCGTCGTCTTCTCCGCGCACGGGGTCGCGCCCGTCGTGCACGAAGAAGCGACCCGGCTCAACCTGCGCACGATCGACGCGACCTGCCCGCTGGTCACCAAGGTCCACAAGGAGGCGCGGCGGTTCGCCGCCGACGACTACGACATCCTCCTCATAGGGCACGAAGGGCACGAAGAGATCATCGGCACCAGTGGCGAGGCGCCCGAGCACGTCCAGCTCGTCGACGGCCCCGACGACGTCGCGAACATCCGCGTTCGCGACCCGGAGAAGGTCGTCTGGCTGTCCCAGACGACCCTGTCGGTCGACGAGACCAACGCCACCGTCGAGGCGCTGCGCCGGCGGTTCCCCAAGCTCGTCGACCCGCCGTCCGACGACATCTGCTACGCCACGCAGAACCGCCAGACCGCCGTCAAGGAGATCGCGGAACAGGCGGAGCTGGTCATCGTCGTCGGGTCGCAGAACTCCTCCAACTCCAAGCGGCTCGTCGAGGTCGCCAAGGGCCACGGCGCCGACGCCGCGTACCTCGTCGATTACGCCGAGCAGATCGACCCGGCCTGGCTCGGGGGCGTCACCACCGTCGGGGTGACCAGCGGCGCCTCCGTCCCGGAAGAGCTCGTCCAGGGCGTGCTGGACCGGCTCGCCGAGGCCGGCTTCGACAGCGTCGAAGAGGTCGAATCGGTGCACGAGCGCATGGCGTTCGCGCTGCCGAAGGAGCTGCGCCGCGACCTGCGCGCCGGCTGACCCGGGTTCGGCACCGCCGGGGCCGCGTGCGGTCACTCCGCCGGGGTCTCGTCCCAGCGCACCGGGTCGTCGGCGTCCTTGCGGCCGCGCAGCGACGTGCGGCCGCGGAAGGGATTGTCGGCGGCCACCCGGGCTCGCAGGTCGCGAACCGCGGCGGGCAGCCCGCGCGGCACCGCGACCGCGACCGTGAGCAGTGCGCCGGTGAACAGCCAGAACACGTTCGACATCAGCGCCGTCGCGACCGCCACCAGTACGCTCACCAAGAACGACCTGGCCCCGAACGAGCCGGCGACCGCCGCCGGCAGGGAGACGACGAGGAACAGCAGCGGCGGGCTCACCACGAGCGTGAGCAGGTCCGTACGCCGGGTGCGGAGCGCGGCGATCAGGCAGCCGGTGACGAAGAACAGGCCCTGCGCCGACCGCAGTCCGAACGCGCCGTCGGCGAGCGCGCCCAGCAGCGTGCACCCGGCGATGATGACCAGGCCGCCGCGGCCGGTCAGCGCCGTCTGCGAGCCCGTACGAGGACGCCGCGCCGCCGCGGGCGGGCGGCGCGACGAACGGGTGGCCTGACGGGGAACCAGCCCGTCGGCCACCGGCCGGCCGGCCGTGCCGGCGGGTGGAGCGCCGACGGGCGGGGTGCCGGCCGCCTCCCGTGCGGCGGCGGGGACCGTCCTGCGGTCGCCACGCGTGTCCGTTGCCACCAGCCCGTCCCAGAGTCGAGTGCCGTGCCCTCCCACGGTAACCCCTTCGGCGCGCCGCGTCGTGCGACACGGCGTCAGGGGAGCAGGCGGATCTGGCGGTTCTCCGCCGCGTCGTCGGCGAGCTCGGCGGCCGACGGCGCGCGCGCCGGTTCCTCCACCGGCGCGGGCGGGTCGAGCTCGGCGTCGGTGACGCCCAGCTCGTTCAGGCGGCGCGCGGTGACCAGGACGCGGCTCTCCAGCGAGCCGATGGTCCGGTTGTAGGCGACGACCGCGTTCGTCAGCGACTTGCCGAGCTGGTCGACGTGGCGGCCCAGCGTGCCGAGCCGCTCGTACAGCTCGCGGCCGAGCTCGAAGACGGCGCGGGCGTTCTCCGACAGCGCCTGCTGCTGCCACGCGTAGTGCGCCGTGCGCAGCATGGTCACCAGGGTCGTCGGCGTCGCGATGTGCACGCGCCGGCGCATCGCGTACTCCAGCAGGCCCGGGTCGCGGTCCAGCGCCGGGGCGAGGAACGCCTCGCCCGGCACGAACAGCACGACGAACTCCGGCGCCGGGCTGAACGACTGCCAGTACGACTTGGCCGCCAGCCGGTCGACGTGCTCGCGCAGGTGCCGGGCGTGCGCGTCCAGCCGCGCCTCCCAGACCGAGGGGTCGTCGGCGCCGGCCGCGTCCAGGTACGCGGCGAGCGACACCTTGGAGTCGACGACGATGTTCTTGCCGCCCGCCAGACGTACGACGAGATCGGGCCGCGTGCCGTTGTCCGCGGTGGCCTGTTCGTCGAAGTCGCAGTGCCGGGTCATCCCGGCGATCTCCACGACCCGGCGCAGCTGCAGCTCGCCCCACCGGCCGCGGGCCTCCGGCCGCTGCAGTGCGCGCACGAGCGTCTGCGTCTCCCGGCGCAGCTGGTCGGAGCTCTGCCGGACGAACTCGACCTGCTTGGCGAGCATGGCGTGCGACTCGCGGCGGCCGGTCTCCACCTCCCGTAGCTGCTGCTCGACCTTGCCGAGGGTCTCGCGCAGCGGGGCGATGCGCTTGTCCAGCTCGCCCGCGGCCTCGGCGTGCGCGGTCGCGAGCCGGGTGCCGGCCAGCTCGAGGAAGCGCTGGTTGCTGGCGTCCAGCGCCTGCGCCGACAGCGCCTGGAAGCGCTCGGCCAGCCGCTCCTCCACGTACGCGACCTTCTCCTCGGCGGCCTGCGCCCGTGCCGCCAGCGCCGCCGTACGGCCGCGCGCCCACGCCACGCCGAGCGCCACGCCGACGACGAGACCGATCACCAGGCCCAGCAGAACGTCCATCCTCGCATCGTGACAAAGCGGTCCGTCGATGTCGGCCCGACGCGCGCAGAATCTCCGTTCCCGCCCTCCGTCCCGCCCGCGCGGTAGCGGGGCGGCCGCAGGAGGGCGGGTGCGCGCCGTCCGGACGCTGCGGCTGCGACGCGGTCGAGGAGCGCAGGAGGCGAACCGACGGGACGACAAGGTAAGGCGGCGCGCCACGGTGCCCTGCGGACCGCGCCCGCGCGGCGGGCACGGTCCGGTACGGCCAATAGACTCTGCGTCCGTGAGCCTGTCCATCGGAATCGTCGGGCTGCCCAACGTGGGCAAGTCCACGCTGTTCAACGCGCTGACCAAGAACACCGCGCTCGCGGCGAACTACCCGTTCGCGACGATCGAGCCGAACATCGGCGTGGTTGCCGTGCCCGACCCGCGGCTCGAGGAGCTGGCCAGGCTGTACGATTCGGCGAAGGTCGTGCACGCGACCATGCGGTTCGTCGACATCGCCGGCATCGTGAAGGGCGCGTCCGAGGGGCAGGGGCTCGGCAACCAGTTCCTCGCCAACATCCGCGAGGCCGACGCGATATGCCAGGTCATCCGGGTGTTCGAGGACCCCGACGTGACGCACGTCGACGGCGAGATCGCGCCACCGCGTGACATCGAGACGATCAACACCGAGCTGATCCTCGCCGACCTGCAGACCCTCGACAAGGCCCTGCCGCGCCTGGAGAAGGAGGCGCGCACGACCAAGGACCGCGACAAGCTCGCGGTCGTCGAGGCCGCCCAGGCCGCGCGCAAGACCCTCGACGGCGGCACCACGCTGTGCGCCTCCGGCATCGACACCGCTCCGCTGCGTGAGCTGCACCTGCTGACCGCCAAACCGTTCCTGTACGTCTTCAACGTCGACGAGGACGAGCTGGGCGATGAGGCCCTGCGGGCACGGCTGCAGGAGCTGGTCGCCCCGGCCGAGGCGATCTTCCTCGACGCGGAGATCGAGTCGGAGCTGATCGAGCTGCCCGACGACGAGGCACTGGAACTTCTGCGGTCGACGGGTCAGGAGGAGCCCGGGCTGCTGCAACTGGTGCGTGTGGGCTTCGACACCCTGGGCCTGCAGACGTTCCTCACCGCCGGGCCGAAGGAGGCCCGGGCCTGGACCATCCGCAAGGGCGCGACCGCGCCCGAGGCGGCCGGCGTGATCCACAGCGACTTCCGGCGCGGCTTCATCAAGGCCGAGATCGTCTCCTACGACGACCTCATGAAGGCGGGCTCGGTGGCGGCCGCCCGCGCGGCGGGGAAGGTCCGGATGGAGGGCAAAGAGTACGTCATGCAGGACGGCGATGTCGTCGAGTTCCGCTTCAACGTGTAGCCGGGAGAGACAAACCTCGCTGTTCGGTAATCTCGGGCAACCATCTCCGCGTCATCCACAACCGCGCGGCGGGGCTGTGCATCATCGCTCGGCACTGGAACAATTGACCGCCGTGGTTAAGGTGGTAAATCGACCAGAGAGATAAGACGGCGCGCCGAACCGAGGGGGAAGGCGCGAGCGGAGGCACGATGGCTCGCAGGTCGTCCGGTGTCGCAGACGCCGGCGCGTCCGGTTACCCGCCGAGCGGGTTCGCACCCGCCGATCCGTGGGACGCCCCGGACCGGACAGACCGCCGCGGCAGGGGCCGGCGCGGCTCCGGCGGCGGCTGGGGTGGTTCCGGCGGCCGCTGGTTCATCTACGTCGGCCGCGCGATCCTCTGGGCGTTCATCATCGTCGTGCTGGTCAACGGCGTACGCGCGCCGTTCGAGCGATTCACCGCCAAGCAGCCGCACACCTCCGGCACCACCGGGGCCGCCAAGCCGCGATTCCCGGCCACCGCCGCCTCTGCCTATGCACTGTCATTCGCCGGCGCCTATCTGAACTACGACCAGGCGACCGCGCAGGACCGCCAGAAACAGCTCAGCCAGTTCCTCGCCCCGGGCGTCGACCAGCAACTCGGCTGGGACGGCGCGGGCAAGTCGGTGCTGCAATCGGCGAACGTCGTGTCGGTCCACGCCGATGACGCCGACCACGGAGTCGTCACGCTTCTGGTCCGCGCCAACGGCAGGCTGTTCGAGCTGGCCGTTCCGATCTACGCGAAAGACGGCACGATGGCGGTTTCCGGCCGCCCGGCCATGCTTCCGGCGCCGCCGACCGCCTCGGTCCCGCCGGTCAACGAAGACCGCGACTCCGCGCTCGAAGCGGAGCTGCAGCAGCCGCTCGCCAACTTCTTCAAGGCGTACGCCGCAAGCGACACCGCGTCGCTGCAGCGGTACGCCGATCCGCCGGTCACCGGCCTCGGTGGCGCGGTCACCTTCAACCAGCTCAAAGAGATCATCGCCCCAACCGGAGATCCGTCGTCGCGGACCGTCGACGTGACCGTGATCTGGACGGTTCCCGCCACCGCCCCCAAGGCGCCGGCCAGTTCACTGGAGCAGACATACCGCCTCGACATGGTCAAGAAAGACGGGTACTGGTACGTCAGAAATATCCGAGGTTCTACTCTCCCGGCCGCCTCATGAGACCCGGCCGCCGCGTCACGAACGTTACGATTCACGCCCCGACCGAGGAAGGCTAGGTCGATGATTCAGCATATGCTGACGATGCTGCCGCTGCAGGTGAAGGCCGCACCCGTCAATGGCTTGAACACAGATAATCTCGCGAGCTGGCTGCGCGATGTGTTCGGACCTTTGTTCCTGGTCATCGTCTCCATTGTCGCCATCTTCTTTCTCTTCACGAGGGAGATCACGAGGTTCGTTCAATTCATCATTCTTGCCATCGGCATCGGGATCATCTTCTATGTTCCCAATATCATCGAGACGACGGCGAAGGCCATCGCCACGGCGTTGGGAGTGAAGACGTCATAAGAGCCGGCGCCGTGCGCATTCGAACGGCCGGTCTCAATTAGGGAGTGGGGCCCGCGTGGATCTGCCCACGTACACCAATATCTGGCGCATCGAGAAGCGGCTTTACAAGCTGTACGATCTGCGGCTTCCGATGCCGTTGCCGTTGGTGCAGATCGGCGTGTTCATCGGCGTGTTCGTGCCCTGGATCGTCATGCTCCAGCTGGTCGGCCTCCCCTTCCACGCCCCCTGGCACGTCGTCTACCTGGTGCCGCCAGGAGTGCTGACCTGGCTGGCGACCCGCCCGGTCATCGAGGGCAAGCGGCTGACCGAGCTGCTGATCTCCCAGGTCAGATACCTCACAGAGGCACGCACGTGGGCTCGGCTGACCCCGATCCACGAGCCCGCCGAGGTCGTCATCGTCGGCCGGGTCTGGCGGCGCGGCCGCATGAGCGGCCGGCGGGTGCACGCCGCGCGGCCCGCGCCACAGGCCGCGCGCAGCGCCGCGCCGCAACGGGTGCCCGCGCTGCCCGTCGGTGAGGGTGCCGCACCGGCGGAGTGGCGCGCCGCCGCGCAGCGGCATCCCGGAGCGCCGCCGGTCCGTGCCGCCATTCCGCACCGTCCCCCGGCGCCCGGCCTGCGCGCGACACCTCGCGACGGCATCGCGACGCCGCCGGCCGTCGGCGGGCGGCGGCCCGACCCGGCCCGTCCGGACCAGGCCGGTCCCGAGCGCACCCGCCCGGAGCGCACCCGCCCGGAGCGCACCCGCCCGGAGCGCACCCGCCCGGAGCGGACGCGACCGGAGACGATCCGTCCCGAGGTGCCGCGGCCCGCCCGGCCGGCTCCCGGCACGCCGCTCCGTGCCCCCGGGCTGCCGCCCACTCCGGGCCCGGCCGTGTCCGCGCCTCCCGCCTCGCCGGCGTCGCCCGCGGCCGCCGGAGCGGCCGCGCCTTCCGAACGTCCCGGGCAGGCCGTCCCCGCGGCATCGGGTCCATCCGCCGCCGCGCCGTCCGCGGCGGGTGACGCCACGGTGGCCGACCGGCCCGCGACCGGCGAGCGGCACCCGGGCGGCACCCGCCGCGCGGTGCGGCCACGCAACACCTCCCACGAAGCGGACGGGCCTGTGCCCGCTCCCGGGCGGGCGTCCCCTCCCGTGCTTTCCTCGACCGGCACGGCGCCGGCCGGCCCCGGCGATACCGGGTCACCGTCCCGGCCGGAGGGCCCGGCCGCGACCCGCCGCGGTCCGGAGACCGTGCGGCCCGGGGAGCCGGTCGGCCGACACGCGGCGCCGCCCGCACCCCGGCCGGCCCGCCCCGACACGCCCGCGGTCCCACGCCAAGGCCAGGACGGCGGGCCCGGGCGGCCGCCCGCCGCGTCCGCGGCGGGCCCGGCATCGCCCTCCGCCGCCTCACCGGCCCCCACAGGGGCCCCGCGGCCGTCGCCCACCACGCCCTCGTCCTCCCCGCCGGCGGGCCGCCGTCCGGGCACCGCAGAGCGGTCCGGTTCCACCGCGCAGTCCGCCGCCCCCGGCCGGGCGGACGGACCCGCGGGACCGGAGCGGGAGGGCGCGCCCCGGCCGCCTGGCCGCGCCGACGAGGCGGCCGGCACGCCACCGGCCCGGGTCGTTCCGTTCACGCAGGGCCGTCACGCCAAGCCGTCCGCAGACGCGCCGGCGGGCGCCTCGCACGCCGCCGGCGAGCGTCCCGGCCCGGCCCGGTCGGCGCAGGAGCCGGCCGCGGCGGGCGGCGGTCCCGCGCTGAGCGACGAGGAGCGCCGCATCGCGCAGGCGCGCACCGACCAGATCGCGTGGCCGGGCGCGGACCGCCGTCGCGCGGCGCCGGCCGGCGGCGCCACAGGTCCCTCCTCCTCCGGCCGCCCGCCGGCCCCCGGTCGCGGGGGTGTGACCAGCGA